>NZ_OY782038.1:1200000-1562500 GCF_963677575.1 uncultured Draconibacterium sp. | reverse complement strand
TTGCTTTTTCGCTTTCACTCAACGATTTATCAACCAGTTTGATTACCTGGTTGGTATTGCCTTCGGTTTTCCAGCTCCAGCAGTAAATTTCTTTTCCAAAAGGATCGAAAGCCCGTAAATAAAGGGCGTCGTATTGTTTATAATTGGCAGGTAAATTAAGTTGTAATTTGCCTTTTTTTACCGGGGCCAGATTGGGGCTTATAGCCGTATCGCTTTTCATGATTTTATGAAAAACACCTCGTTGTTGCGGAAGGCTGAAATTTACCAGTTGCCACTCGAAACGAACATCCTTAAGGTTGGTAAAATGATAGCGGTTTTCAAGCGAAATCGATCCATCAAAATTTTCAGGAAGTTTGTCCATAAATATTTTTACCGGAGAATAGATTTCGCGCATGGCATAAAAACTGCCTTCTTTTTCGCGGTGAGGTCCCAGCAATCCATCGGGGGCATTAACGCGGTTGGCATCAATTACGCCATCCAAATCGGTTCGCACCAAACCTTCATCGGCAAATACCCACGAAAATCCTCCACCCGAACGTTTCGAATTCCAGAATAATTCCCAGAAATCGGCTAACCCGGTGGCGCCTCCTCCATCATCCTGTGCATGAAGGAACTCAGTAGGCATAAATATCAATCCTTCATCCAGTATTTTTTTTGAGCTGTAATAATTTTCGTAGTGATTGCAGTCGATCCCGTTAAAGTTGTTTCCTGGGCGGTGATGGGCATGAATTACCGGGCGGTTCGACGGATCGTACATTCCATAATCATCGTCCAGATCTTTGTTTGTTCCACCTTCGTTTCCGTTGCTCCAGAAAATAATGGAAGGGTGGTTTACGTCGCGAATCACCATTTCTTTCACCAGTTTGCTGCCCGATTCGGTGTCGTAAGCATTTTGCCATCCTGCCAGTTCATCAAGTACGTACAGCCCCAATGAATCGCAATACTGCAGAAAGGTTTTATCGGGAGGGTAGTGCGAGCAGCGTACGGCGTTCAGGTTCATTTCCTTCATTAATTTTACATCCTGAAGATCGAGAGTAGCATTGACACATCTGCCGGTTTCGGGCCAGAAAACGTGGCGGTTTACACCCTTCATTTTAATTTTTGTGCCGTTCAGATAGATTCCGTCTCCTTTGCGTATTTCAATGGTTCTGAATCCGAATTTTTCGTTTAGTTCGTACGATGTTGTATTGTTGTCTTTCAGACTAATTTTTACTGAATAAAGGTTCGGCGTTTCGGCAGTCCATGTTTTTACATTATCAATTTTACAAGAAAGGATAGCCAGCGAATCGCCCTTACCTACTTTGGCTTCGCAGGTTTTTATAACATTTCCTTCACTGTTTGAAATTTCAGCAACAATGGTCTGTCTTTTCTGAATATTTACCGGAAAAGTTTCCATTGAAAATGAACCGTTGGCCTGTGCATTAATGGCCACCCTGTCGATAAACGTTTCAGGAACCGCTTCCAGGTAAACCGGACGAAATATTCCGCCAAAAATCCAGTAATCGGCATAACGCTCGGCGCGGTTCACCGATTGATTCGACGACCACTTGTTAACTTTTACTTCCAGCTCGTTTTCTTCGCCGGATTTCAGTTTGTCTGTAATATCGTAACGGAAACGATAAAAGGATCCCTGGTGCAAAGGTCCTGCCAATTCCCCGTTGATTTTTACTTCAGTATCGGTCATCGATCCTTCAAACACAATATAAATCTTTTTCCCGTTCCAGTTTTCGGGAACCGTGAAACGGTGTTTGTAAATGCCGCTTTCTTTCGAGAACTCAAATTTTTTCCCGTAGGTGCGATAATCGCGGCCGTAATCGTATTCGCCAAATCCCTGCTGTTCCCAGTGAGACGGAACTTCAATGGTAGTCCACTCGCCACTTTTTCGGCCTTCGGTACAGAAAAAATCCCATGTTACCGTGTTTTCATTATCTGTTCCTGATAAATATTTGATTTCCTTTTTTTCGGATTTCGCCCAAGTTGCCAGCCCTAAAAAAAGGCAAATTATTACTATTGATAGTTGCTTAAAATGTTTCATGGTATGTGTTTCTTATTGATTAATCTGAATGGTAAATGCTTTTTCTTTCTTTGCGATGATGACCTGTTTCATATCATCGTTGTAGCTCCAATTGTCTGCTCCGTTAACACTTTTAGGTTTAACCTCCCTGTTAACTACAAAAGTGTAATCGTGAAGTTTCTGTCCTTTTACCTCTATCAGCGAAGCATTATTTTTAGTGGCAATCTCCACTTTCGAGTAGTAAAAACCATCGCCCAACGGTTCGTAAAATCCAATGGTCGCATTTTCCTGTTTTAAAATAAACACCTTGAATTTTTCAGAATAAAGGGTTGTGTCGCCTTCAACTATTGCCTGAACCTCTGTTGGATTAACAGGAATAATAACCTTTTTGGCGTCCATGTTTATTGCCCTTATTTGCTGATCGAGTGATAGTTTTTCTTTCGGTTGCGGTGCTGCTTTTTCGATAGTAACTATTTTTGGTTGTTGGATATTGCTACTTTCAATTAATTCTATTGGTAAACCGCTCGCTGTTTTTAGCGTAACATTATTCATGGTCCAGTCGCTGGCATAACTCAACTTCCCGCTCTCTTCAGCTTCTACTGTAACATTCTCCCAGGTAATGTTATGAATCGGTTTTTCGGGGTAGGCATTGGCATAAAAAGCGCGTTTGGCTTTTTCAACAGTAATGTTGCTGAGTTTAATATTTCGGAATTCAGGAATCCCTTTTTCTTCGGGAGTAACCCTTTGGCTGAGCACTCTCCAGCGGTCTTTTATTTCGTCTTCAGGAATATTGTCAGGAATGTTGCAGTAGCTGTATTCGGGGTACCAGTTTAGCTCGAAATGGAAAGGATTGGCAACATCTTTCATTTTAATGTCGTGAAAATGAATGTTCTCCATCAACCCGCCACGCACTTTAGCCGATTTGAAACGAATACCAATGTTGGTACCGATAGCTTCGAGTCCGTACACTTCAATATTTCTCATTCCACCTGAAGTTTCACTTCCGAGGGTGATTAAACCGTGTCCGGCGCGGGTGATGCAGTTCCGGTAAACAATGTTTTCTGCCGGACGATTAACGCGCAAACCATCGGCATCTTTACCCGCTTTAATGCACAGGTTATCGTCGTTGCAGTCGATGTCGCAGTTTTCAACCAGCACGTCTTTCGATGAGTCGGTGTCAATACCATCGGAACTGGGGCCGAATCCGCCAATGTTATTACGCACCACAAGCCCGTTTACATGAACACGGGTACTGTACGTGAGCGAAACGGTCCAGAATCCGGCGCGTTTCACCGTAAAATCTTTTAACAGCACATCTTCCGATTTCCAAATTACAACCGGGCGGACACGTTCGCAGTCGTAATCAACAGCCCAGCGAATGCCTTTTTCTTTGTATTCGCCCCACATGCCTCCGGTGTATCGGGGATCGCCCCAGAATTTCTTCCACCAGTATTTTCCATTGCCGTCGATAACCCCTTTCCCGGTAATGCGCACATTGTGTTCGTTGTAAACATTAATAAGGGCAGCCGGCCATTCCATTTCAATTCCGGCAATGCGTGTCCATTTTCGAGGATAGTAATCGTTATCCTGAATAGCCCGGATAATTACACCTTCTCCAATGTGCAACTCTACATTCGATTTTACAAAGAGTGCCCCTGAAAGATAAGTTCCGGGAGGAAAAATAACCTTTCCCCCTCCGGCTTCAGCAGCAGCATCAATGGTTTTCTGAATGGCTTCTGTTGCCAATGTTTTTCCATCAGCGATAGCTCCGTAAGCATCAACACTAAAGGTTGTCTCCGGAATTTTTGCAAAATCTTTGTTGTAAAAGAAGCCCTCCAAACGTTTTACCAGTTCGCTTTTATTCTCCTTCTCAACTTTTGTTGTGCAGGAAAAAACAATAGACGCGATTAATATTAAAAATGGAATCTTGCGAGTCATAATATTATCTTTTTAATTCAGAAAAATATTTAATGTGTAATTTTTAAAAGTTTATAGAATTAAAAAACGGGTGAAATTCCTTCCCATTTTACATTCCATTTGCCATCTTTTGGGAATCCCGGGTTTTCAACAGTGCAGCCATCCCATCCGGCGCACATCATACCAATTGTGGTTAACAGGCCTCCGTTGCCCGGCATATACAATCTAAGACGATCACTTTGATAGTTGTGCCCATTTTTTAGATAGGTATTTTTCTGAACGTCTTTTAATAAAAATTCAAGTGCAAGTTCAGGTTCTCCCAAGCGGGTTGCGGTCATGGCAGCCATGGGGTAATCCCATCCCCAGGTAGAAGACCAGTCCCATTTTTTTGCAATGGTATGCATGGTATTCCGCATAATTTCCGGATCAATTTTATCCCAGGCCGGTAAAATACCATAGGCGCCTAAAACCACCGGGTGGTCTTTCATTAACTCCATATCGTTGTACGATTCGGTTGCCCCCTGAATTCCAAGGTAAACGCCATTTGCCTGGTCAGGAGCAGGCAGGTTCAGCCTTACATCTTCCCATTCTTTCACTTTCGCTTCGTTCAGACGCTCTTTCCAGGTTTGCGCAGTAGTTAATCCCCAGTACCAGTATGCCAACTCGAAAGGCGGGTTGTAAGTAGTTTCGCGGGCCCAGTGTTCTTGTGCAGGAATTAGCGGAGGTGCCAGATCGTATTGTTTCTTTTCTTCATTCCAGATGGGGAAATTAGCCATAAAATCGGCGGTGGCAAAAACCAAATCTTTGTATTTATTTAATACCTCTTGCGATGGATTCTGACGGTACATTTCTTCTGCCAGCCAGATAATGTGTGGTTGTTGCCAAATCAGGTAAGAACCTACTGAAGAAGGACTGTTTTCGTGATTAGGACCCACCATTTTTTGCCAGCGCACGCCTTTGTAGCCCTGGTCGGTGGCAGTCTGGCGGGCAGCATCGTACATTTCGTAATAAAATTCCAGTTGCTTTTCCGCACATTGTTCGCGCTGCCACTGGGCAAAGTGTGCAATGTGCCACCAGTGCATTTCCAGGTGGTATTTACCAAACCAGCTGTTGTAGGTGAGTCCGGTTTCCTGTGGAGGCATCGAGCCTGAGCTTTGTATTTTTGTGAGGTACTGCGATAAAACTGTACGGCGTTCCAATTCTTTTGCTCTCGGATCGGTACAGGCAGAAAAGTCGACAACGCCGCCTTCATTCCAGAAATTCTCCCAGCCTGAAATGTTGTTACTTTTTGTATCAGCAAACGAAATGGGTTGTTTCTCACCCAGTTCAGGAGCAAACAAACAATTGAATTCCAGCGTTTCACCCTCCTCCGGTTTCAGAATGTATTCATGCTCCTGGCTTTTAACGAACGAAGCGTTTCCATTCCAGTTAACCGCCACCTGGTATTTGTCGTCATCCAGCGTACGATCGAATACAACCGATTTATCGCTAGTATTTGTCATTACTGTTTGGTGTTTGTCGGGCGAATCGAAATCATAGCCCGGGTGGCAATGAATCGGCGCTCCGTAAGGAAACTTCCATTGAACAGCCAATTGGCCGTTTGCCATTAAAGGCGATTTTATTTTTGCAGAAACCTGGTCCTGATCCTGATGACAATAAACTTCAACTGTTACCAGTTGTCCCTCAAATTCGAACTCGCTGGTAATCTGTCCTGTCCACATGTCGAGGTGGTGTTTTACCTTTTTAATATCTTCAATTTGAGCCGGTTCTCCGTTTGCTTTGGTCAGTACGAAACCGATAACTCCCATGTGAAGCCGGTGCGGGTTCACACGAAAATAATCGCAGGCAGCCTGTTTTCTTGGGTCATCTTTTATCTGGTGACGGTAAGGAACCTGGCGTCCTTCAACTTCAAAATATTTCAGTGTTTCCGACAGATCGTAGTTTTCCGTGTTGGGCAAAGTATGCCAGCCCCAGTTCGACATGGTTCCCAACGGAACACCTTCGTTGTAAGCGTTGTAAAAAGTTTGCAAGCCTGTAATATCGGTGGTAAAAGCGAACTCGCCGTTTCCTACAGAAAGCGAGGCCAGTGGCTCAAATTTTTCAATGGTAACATTATTTCTTTCAACCAGCGCTTTACGATTAACAGGCTTAGTTGTTTGTTGGGGTGTACATGCAATAAACAGAAAAACAGATACAACTGCCGTACTGATCTTTTTCATAGCCTTGATTTGTTAGTTCGTTTGTTTTGGTGATATTTCGGTTAAGGTTACAGGTCCGAGTAAGCCTGAAGGAAGCGGTTCCCAGCCGGCTGCCGAAAAATTACCATCAGCTCCACGGCTCCCTTTGGTATGGGCTGCAAAGTTGACGTTATAGAACTTCCTGTAATTCACTCCGTTTTTGTCCATATCGATAATCCGGTTGGCCATTAAATTGGTGACTTTAATTTCAAGCGTATTTGTCGGTTTTAGAATGTCGCCGGGTAGTACAATTTGAAATTCGGGCCCTACCAGGGTAGTTAATTCTTTTCCGTTTAATAGTATTACGGCTGATTCGTGTACAATACCCAGATCGAGCAGGTAATTTTTGTCCGGTCCACCGGGCAAATCAAAAGTGGTTTTATAGCTTGCTGTTCCCGAGAATTTTTGCAATTCGCCTGAAACTTCGGTCCACGATATTAATTCATCTGTTTTATAAGATGCAGGCAGGGTAGGCCCGCCTTTTTCAAAAGAAACTTTCCAATTGTTGTTCAACTCTTTTTTGTTTTTCGACTTTTGCCACAGTGGATAATTGTTCGCATTAACCTCGTTTGAATACCATTGTAGAATCAATGTTTCGCCCGGTTTTAATTGAACAGAAACCTTTGTATTTGTTTTCCCCTGTTTGCGGGTGAGCGCTTTGCCTGTAGTTTTTTCCATGGGATTAAACCAAACTGCCGATTTCCCTGAAGATTGAAGTGTAATCCACTTATCAATATTTTTCCCCGACCAGTTGGAAATAAAATAGCAGGTTCCTTCAGGGCGTTTTACCCGGTTGTACCAAAGTCCTTCAATTGCTAATTGTTCTCCGCAAATTTCGGTGTCGTTTAACATCGGTTCAACTTTATCTCCAAGCAAAATTCTACCTTTCCCGGTTTTTGCAGTCTGGTAATTGTTTGTAGCCTGGAATTGAAGTGCTTCAACCAACTTTTTAGCTTCTGCCTGACGTTTTTCAAAATCATTCATTCCCGGAACTTGTGTTGGTATTTTGTTTTCAAAAATTACCGTTGCACCATTTTCTGCCAGGGCAAAAAGATGCTGAAGCGTTTCCAGCGGAATATTTACACAATTGGGAACAACAATAGTTTTGTATGCTGCCCCGGCTGATTGGATTTCTCCATTCTTAAAATTTAGTTTTTTTATTTGGCGGTCAGAAATGTAATCAAATGAATATCCTTGCGCAAGGAGTGAGTTACTGATTTTATAGGTCAACTCTTCGCTGTGCCCGCCAAAGTGGGGAAGAATTTTCCTGTCTCTTTCTGTCCATGCCTGGTAAATAGGGAAATAGAGCAGAATATCATTGGCGGGAGTTGAGTTTTGCATGAACGACTGGCAGTTGGTAATGTATTGATTAACCGTTTTTAACTCGTTCCACCAAGTGTTGGTAGGTGCAAAATGAACAGCTGCATAAAACATCCATCCCGGCCATTTCTCTTCGATTGGAGAGTAGGGGGTACCGTGATAAACAATGTGGTTTACTCCATTGGCCAAATACCTGTCAGCGTTTTGTTTTACATCGGCCAGATTGCTTAGAAAATGTTCATTAAGCCATGTAGCCGCTTCGCAGGCAATTAAAGGTTTCCCTGAAACATGACCGGCAGAAGTAGCCATTTTGATTCTCATCGGATCGGTTCCCTCTGTTTCAGGAATATGGCTGGCTTCGTATAAATCAAGAATATTTGCTGGTGATCCGTGCGCCTGGTTTCGTATAATGGCGTTGTGTGATTCGGCCCAGTTAGCCCAAATAATAGTAAATTTTTCGAGTAGCAAATCCGAAATTGTCTCGCGGTAATCGCATAAAACCCGGTTATTGGTATCTTCGTCTAAATCGCCAAATAATGCCGGTAAAAAATTTTTCAGGTCGTAACCTCTGCGGGCTTTGAACTCTTCGAAAAAGAGAGGGGTCCAGTTGGCATCGCCACTGGCGTCGTCCACTTCATACGAATCATTAAAAAAGGCTCGTAACCCGGTAAGGTCTATGTCTTTCGAGTTTTTGTCAAAATCTGCTAAAAAATGCCTGACCGCTTCTTCCGAAAAGTGGTCAATTACATTTCCTTCTCCGCCGGTCCCTGCACGTTCTACCATTTTTCCATGCCATCCCTGGAATACGGCATAGAGCTGCCAGTTTCCTTCCGGTGCAGCCCAGTTCAGGATTCCGTTTGCGTTAACGGACGATGTTAAATCAAAAGTTTCTCCATTGTTGTTATAAGCCATTAAGGTTTGTAACGGAAGAGATTTTTTGAAACGTACCTGTTCCAGTGCCATTTCCTGTAGGTTGGTATTGCTGCTGATGGGATATTTTACATCTGAAATATCAAGGTGTTTCCCAATAGCCCGCACCATGGGTTGCTGTATAAATTCAACTTTCTCTTTCAGTGTTTCACCGCCTTTTAAACTGTATTTCTTGTATTGAAGATTTTTGCAGGCATTATCAGGACCAATCCACGGCCCCCCGAAAGGCCAGCCCGATGCGTTTGCCAGGTCAACCCCCATTTCCAGTTGTTGCCCTTCTTTTAAAGTATGTTCCAGCATTTTCATCCACTCTCCCGATTGAAAAGAAATAGATTTATCTTCTGAGCCCCTGACATCATAAATAGGAGTGATTTCAACACCACCAAAGCCCGCTCTTTTCAGTTCTTCCATATTGGCTGTTAAGTTGGCTTGATCTACTGCACTGCCGTGCCACCACCAACGTGTCCAGGGAGCCGTTTCGTTGTTTTGTTCGGGCCATTGCGGAGTGGTTTTTTGTGCACAGGAAGAAACCAGTAAAAGCATTAACAGGGGGAGGAAAGAATATGATTTTGTAAACAGTTTTATTCGAATCATTTGTAATAGGTTAATTTGATTTAAAAATATCAGGCTCAGGTTTCCCGAATCCTGATTTACTTTCTTTATTGTAATTTCCAAACAAGTACTCCGGCTGTCGGGATTTTTCTTTCTCCAACTAATACCCTGATATTTTCAGGAAGGTACATTTCAAATTCCTTATCCGAGTAATTCATGGCAATACCAAATCCATCGCGGTATTCTACAATAATTCCTTTCGGATAATTTTCAATATTTATTTTAAGTCGTTTATATAATTTGTTCAATACCGCATTTTCAAGCAAGCCATCGCAGCTGTCAATGCCCACATAAGTTACGGTGCCTTTTTCAAGTTTATTAAAGGTTACAGAAGGTTTGCCGGAATAAAAATCGCCGGAGTAAGTTCCCCAAACTTCGGTGCCGGTGTTCGCTTTTAAAATGTCTCCCCAGGTATTCCACCCGTATTTTTGCTGATCGATAATAACCGTATCAGGAGCATAAGTACGGAGAAGGTCGTAAAATTCAATTTCTCCTCCAATTAATTCATAGAGTGGTTCTGCGTGTTTGGCTTCCCATAAATGCCCGAATTCATCCTGATGCCCGGTTCTGCACGACATAACCAGGTTGCCGCCTGCTTTTACATAGTCAGTCAGTTTTTCTATCAGTCCCAGGCTCATTTGCTGGTAAGCCGGGGCAACAATAACCGGGTAGGAGGAAAAATCCATGGTGTCGCGGATAAAATCAACAGGGGCCCCAAAGGATTTAAGGGCTTTGTAATATTTTAAAACGTGTTGCTCTGTATCCCAGGCAACGGTTTGTTTATTTTGGTTAATGGCAACGGTATTATCGGGATCGTATAAAATTCCGGTTTTACGTTCCAGGTATTCTTCCGGGACTGCTTTTGAGGACAGATTTTTACGTAGCAACTTAATTTCTTCGATAAATTTCTGGTATTCTTTCCCTCCTTGTGTTGGGGTAACACCATCGGGGCCAACAATCCCGTAGTGATATTGCTCGTAACCGTAAATGGGAGCACGAAAACGGTAGGTGCAGGTTAATTTACTGCCTCCGGCAAAAACGTGCCACAACCAAAGGTGAACTGCTCCCGGCAGTGGTTGCGAATTAATGGTTCCCCAGTTTACTTGTCCGGGCTGAAGTTCCATTACACCGTAAACGGGAGATAAAGGTCTGAAATAATCGTTGGCCATGGCAATGCGCGAATATTCGCCAACGCGGTACCCTTTAATTCCAATACCGCGGTGTTCGCCATAAACCATGTACCGGGTATAGGTAATAAAGTCGAGTTCGGTACTTGCTCCGGGGTAACGTGCATCGTAATAGGGGATGTAATTGGTGGTAATCCATTGTTTTGGGGTAGAATATTTTCTGATAACCCTGGCTTGTTCATCCAGGAAACTTGAGGTTTCGTAATCGCAAAATCGGCTGTGGTCGAGGCGTTGGTAAAGGTTCATGCCCCACTGCGAATGTTTTGGGATATTTATCTGATCGAAACTGGTGTAAGTACCGCTCCAGAAGTTGGTGCCCCAGGCTTTGTTCAGGGCATTAATGTTTTTGTATTTGTTTTTCAGCCAGGCGCGAAAACGATTTTGGGCATCCTCGCCGAAATCAACATTGGCAGCAGGTTCGTTATCCAGTTGCCAGCCAATAATTCGAGGATCGTTGCCGTAATGTTTTGCCAGTTCGGCAATCATTTTCATTGCGTACTCACGGTAATAGTTGTTGGAAAACGACGCGTGTTGGCGTGCCCCGTGATCCATTTTTGTCCCGTCTTCATGCTGCTTTAAAATATCGGGATGTTTACGCACCAGCCAAACCGGCGGGGTTGCGGTTGAAGTGCACATAACTACTTTTAGGTTGTATTTGGCTGCCAGTTCAACGGCTTTATCGAGCCATGTAAAGTTGTAAACTCCTTCACTGGGTTCCAACTGTGCCCAGGCAAATTCGGCAAAATGGGTAAATTCAAAGCCCAGGCCGGCCATGTGTTTTATATCGCGTTCCCACTGGCTTTCATCCCAGTGCTCGGGATAATAGTAGGCGCCAACGGTAGTTAATTCTGATGGCGGGAAATAGTCGTTAGTTATTTGTGCGTTAGTGTGGGTAGAAATAAATAACAGAATAATAGTGGTTAATGTTGTATGTAAGTTTTTCATAATATTTAGAATATTAATACCGGTTTTGTTTTTAAATCTCATTTTGGCAGAATCTGAATTTGATTCGTTTTCGATATTTATATGTTTTTTACCTACAAATATATTTTTAGAATAAAGGACAGGAAAATATTGTTAACGGCAATAAAATTCCTGTCCCTGAAAATAATTAATTAACCCAAAATATTCTTATTTATTATTCATAACCTTTATTTTGAGTATATAATCCTTTTTTAACTTCCATTTGTTCAATTGGAATAGGATAAAGAATATGATCGGCATTGATTGGTTCTCTCATTTGGTCTGCCACATCTTCCACCGGAATCCAGGCATTCATTACATCGAGAACTTTTCCGGTGCGAACCAAATCGTGCCAGCGTAAACCTTCTCCCAGAAATTCTTTACGTCTTTCTTCCAAAAGATCGTCGAGGGTTGCGTTGGAGACCGGATCATTAAGGCCTGCACGTTCGCGAACGTCGTTTATAATTTGGTCAACTTCCGACTGGGTTCCTGAGGCTCCCTGGAGGATGCATTCGGCTTTCATAAGTAACACATCGGTGAATCTGATAATTGGGAAGTTAATCCCGAAATCGAAACGGTCAGATCCCCATGTACTAGGATCGGGACGTGAAAATTTGATCGTTACCGGATCTTCTACATATTGCCCGTTACTTTCCTCGATGTAGCCCATTTGTACATTAAAAGCAAAGCGTACATCGTTTATGGTATCGTATGAATTAATTAAATCGAATGATACATCTTTGGTTTCGAGTCCAATAGCATAAGGGTAGCCAACCGATTTCCAGTAGGAAGCCCCTGCCAGTTCGCCCGGGTATGCACAACCAATCCCAAGGCCGCCCATTTCATATTGAATATCGAAAACAATGTCAGGGTTATTTTCATTCAACAGGTCGAAAGTAGCAGCATAGTCATCCAACATAGCATAAGGGCCACTGATTACTTCGTTTAAAAGGCTAAGAGCTTCACTGTATTCACCGGTTCCCAAACAAGGTCCGTCGGGGTGTAAAACCGGGCCTGAGCGGGTGAGTAATACCCTTGCTAAAAGTGCTTTTGCTGCATACGAAGTTGCGCGGCCTATATTTTTATTATCGTATGACGCTGGTAATAATTGTGCAGCAGTTTCTAAATCGGAAACTATGAGGTCGTAAACATCAGCAACAGGGCTTCTTCCAGTCTCAAGAGCTTCTTCGGGAGTAACCAGCTTGTCAATAATTGGAAGTGGGCCAAAGTATTTAACCAGGTCGAAATAAAATAATGCCCTTAGAAATTTGGCCTCTCCTTCAAACTGGTTCCTGGTCGCTTCATCTTGAACATATTCTTCCGATAAGTTGTCGAGCACTGTATTGGCCCGCATAACACCTTCAAAATTACTATCCCATGCTTCTTTCATGTAATCGTTTGTTGTAAGGGTAAGAGCAAAGTTATTTATAGGTTCATGTGCACGAACACCCATAGAGCCAACACCATAAATATTATCTGATCGCACATCGGATAAATGAAACTGACGTTCGGGATAAGAACTTAATGCTTGATAAATACCATTAATCCCTTGTTCAAAACCGGTTTCGCTTGTATAAAACCCACTGGCACTCATATCCGAAATTGGTACCTGGTCCAGGTTGTCTTCACAGGCACTAAGCCCGATAATAAACGATAATATTAATAAGAAATATATTCTTTTCATTTTCATTTAATTTTAGAATGTTAGAAAGTAATGTTAACACCAAAGATCATTGATTTAGCTAATGGTGCACCACCATAGTCATCGCCGGAAGTATTTACTGCTTCAGGGTTGAAGCCACCGTAATATTTATCTTCCCCGAACCAGTTTTCAGCAGTTGCGTAAACGCGGATTCCACTAAATACATTGCTCTTGACATGGCGTCCCAAATCGTAGCCCAATGTAATATTCCGAATTCTCCAATAGTCGTTGGAATACATCCAATCGGTATTTTTAATGCGACCGAATTTAGAGTACACTTTTCCTTTTAATCCGTCGCCCGGGTCTTCGGCCGATCTCCATCGGTCTCTCCACAGACCGATACTCTGGTCTAACCAACCCATCCCGGTACGGTCGATAGCACGTCCGAAAGTAGAGTAAAGGTGTCCGCCGTTTTGTCCTTGTACCAGGATACTTAAATCAAATCCTTTCCAACGGAAATTGTTGGTAATGCCCCAAACGTAATTCGGATTCGGATGCCCCATAATCACACGGTCGTCAGGTGAAATAACATCGTCATCGTTGGCATTAACATATTTTGGGTCGCCCTCAGTTTGATTGCCATATAATGCAGCACCATTTGCAATATCTTCAGCACTTAAAATACCATCTTGTTCAACAACATAAATACTGTACATGGCTTCTCCTACTGTAAGAATATTGTGGTTAATATCGTAAGCGCCACCCAAGATAGGAGTATTTTCAGGTCCTAACTGTCTTACTTCATTCTCGTTATGTCCGATATTGAAGCTTGTTGTCCACTCAAATTCGCCTGTTAAGTTTCTTGAATTCAGTTCTAGTTCCCATCCGTTGTTAAATACTTCTCCAATGTTGGTTAATGCTTTGGTAAAACCTGTTGCAGATGGAACCGGGATGTTTAATAATAAGTCGGTATTTGTTTTTGTATAATATTCGAACGAACCATAAAAGCGGTTTTCAAAAATACCGAAGTCGATACCGTAATTAAACGTTTCAGATTCTTCCCAGCCTAAATCAGGGTTAGCGTAGTCTTTTGGAGACCAGCCGGTAGCCTGAGACCCTCCGAAGGAATAGTTTGACGATTGAAGTAATGCAATATGGGAATAGTCGCCAATGCTATTATTTCCTGCTTTACCCCAACTGAAACGGACTTTTAATTTGCTTAACCATTCTATATCGTCAAGGAAGTTTTCTTCAGAGATGCGCCAACCAACAGATGCTGCCGGGAAAATACCCCATTTAGTATCTGAACCAAAGCGTGAAGAACCATCGCGGCGAATGCTGGCTGTTAACATATAACGATCGAGGAAACTATAGTTTAACCTGCCGAAGTATGAAAGCATGGTACTTTTTGTCTCCTTTGTATATGAAGAACTGGATTTTATTTCGGCAGCATCGTTTAACGTTGTAATATAGTCAGAATTAAATCCGCCAGTAGAGCTGATTTTAAAATTCTCGAATTTATTAAGGTTATAAGATATACCTGCAACTGCTGAGATACTATGGTTTTCGGCAATAATTTTGTCGTACGAAATGGTGTTTTCATTAACAAATGTCTGACGAAGATAACCACTGTAAGTTCCGCTGGCTACACGGGCAGAGGGAGTTTTCCCGCTCACAAAAGAAGGTCGGTAATATTTATTTTTCTGATCGGTGTGGTCTAAGTTAACCGTTGATTTTATTTTTAAACCCGGAATAATTTCATATTGGCCAAAAATAGTCGATAATGTTCTGAAGATTTTTGTTTCACCAATGGTGTTTTCTAATATTCTAACCGGACTATTTCTGGAATTTCCGTAAGTTAACTGGCCGTTTTCGCCTACATTTATATCCAACCCAACTTCTTCCTCGGTAATAGGGGGCATGCCCACTGCAACGTGTAGTATTTTATCTTTTCCTTCCACGCCCGGGTCATTGCCCATAGAATAAGAAGGGGCGATATTAATACCTGCAGTGATTTTATCGTTTGGTTTTACCTCAACGTTGGCACGAACTGAAAAACGTTCGTAATCAACATTTTTAAAATAAGCTTGCTGATTAAGATAATCACCCGATACAAAGTATTTTACACTTTGGGTCCCGCCAGTGGCCGATAGCTGGTAGTTTTGAACGATCCCTTTTCTGAAGATTTCGTCCTGCCAATCTACAGATTCGTATTTCCCGTAGCCAGGTAATAACCAGTCAGCATCAGGAATTTGGTTGCGGTCGAAACTTCCGATGTTTGCAACACGGGTGGCATAATCGTCATTGGCAGAACGGTTTTGATCTCCCGGATCTTTTGCAATGTAGTTGGCATTCATGTATTCCACGGCCCTGTCAATCCATTCATCGGTATTTAAAATATCGATTTTACGATTTGGCTCATTCCAGCCGGTGTACATATTAAAATTAATTTTTGCCTTACCTGTTTTTCCTTTTTTTGTTTGAATAAGAACAACACCGTTTGATGCACGCGAACCGTAAATAGCAGCAGCGGCTGCATCTTTTAATACCTGAATCGATTCAATATCGTTCGGGTTGATGTTATCCAGCGGATTCCCACTTGAGAATCCCCCGGAAGAGCTTTGTTCCGACATTTCGAGAGGGAAACCATCAATTACGTAGAGTGGTTCGTTGTTTGCAGAGATAGAGCCGGTTCCACGTATTTGTATACTCATTCCTTTTCCCGGCATGCCGCTGGTTTGTTTTACGCGTACACCTGCCATTTGGCCAACCAGGGCTTGATCGAGACGTTGTACCGGACGTTCGCTTAGCTGCTCGGCACTGTACTGCGCAATAGCACCTGTTACCGAAGCCTTTTTCTGGGTACCGTAACCTACCGCTACAACTTCTTCAATGCCAATTGCATCGGGTTCCATTTTTACGGTAATTACCGATTTGCCTTCAACTGCAAATTCCTGCGAACGCATCCCAACAAATGAAAAGAGTAAAATGGCGTCTTCAGGCACACTTGCCATAGTAAAATTACCGTCGATGTTGGTAACTGTTCCCTGCGTGGTTCCTTTTATAACTACTGTTACCCCGGGAAGCGGGTCGCCCTGAGCGTCGGTTACTTTACCGCTAACATTTTTTTGCTGCGATACACTGTTTTTTTCGGCAAGAGTGGTAATAACAATTAGCCTGTCGTTAATTTCGTAGCTAACACCGGTTTCTGCAAATAACCCTGCCATTAGCTTGTCGATGGTTTTGTCTTTAACGTTAACATTAACTTTGCGTTCAACATCCAATAAGTTTTGGTTGAATACAAAGAAAAATTCACTCTGTTTTTCAATTTCATCAAGCACATCAATTACCCTGGTATCTTTCATGTGCAGGGTAAAGCGAGTCTGTTGTGAGTAGCTGTTTACCGCCCAGGTTTGTGCTATACCCAAAAACAGAAGAAAGCAACAAATTCGCATAATTTTCCAAGTTTTAGTTCTGATGCCATAGTTAATAGCATCCCGAATACAATTTATTTTCATACATTTGAAACATTAAGTAGTTAAACATAAAATTTATCTCAGACTGCTTAGTTGAACAGGGGAGTGCGGCCAACACTCTCCTGTCTTTTTTTATTAAATTAAGAAGCTTCTTTTCGGTTCTTGTCGAACCGCAGGATTACATGTTTTTTTAGGTAAATGTTGTCGGTTGTTTGTTTACGTTCAATAATTTCATAAGTTATAGGTGCTGTTTTTGCTAATATTTTTAATACTTCATCCAATGGTTCGTCTATAAATGTTGCACGAAAAGCATGTTCCAGTAATTCAGGGTCTTTTATTTCTATATTTATATTGTACCAACGTCCCAAACGCTTGGCTACCTGTTCCATACTCTCGTTTCTGAATACCAGTTTTCCTTCTGTCCATGCCAAATATTGCGATGCATCCAGGTTATCCTGGGTGAAGGTGTTTTTTTCGGTATTCAAAACAAGTCTTTGATCGGGTTTCAGAATAGATAGTGTTTGTCCGCTTTCTGAGGCTATTTTCACACTTCCTTTTGAAAGGATTACCTCTTCTGATAAATCGTCTTCGTACGCAATTACATTAAAGCAAGTTCCAAGTACTTCAATATCCAGGTTTTTAGTTTTTACAACAAAGGGGTGCACAGTGTCGTGTTTCACATTGAACCACGCTTCGCCACTTAGTTTTATATCGCGGTTGGTTTTAAACAGAACAGGATACTTAAGTTTTGATCCGCTATTCAGGCAGCCCGAAGAACCGTCGGGCAAATTGAACTTAACCCGGGCACCAAGTGGGCACTCTATCTCTGCATAGGCAGTTTCTGATGGTTGTTTCTTGTTTTGAAAATAATGAAACGCTAAAAAGGTAAGCACCAACTGAATGACCAAAACGGCAGCTATTTGTCTGATAATTTTCAGGTACCTGACTTTGTTTGATGATGATTCAATTTTGTCGATTTTATGATGGATTTTTTGTAGCAAATAATCCACATTGCCAGTTTCAATTGAAGAATTGTTAAATTCGTTCCAATGGTCTTCCAACGATACCCGAAGTATTTCTTTGTTTTTTGGATTGCTGAATACTGATTTTATCCAGATGTAGTCTTTTCGTGAATATTTACCATTAAAAAAACGGCGTAGTATTTCCGGTTTGAAATCCATTTATTGTTTTAGTTCATCGTTGTACATAAAGCTATAGGGAAGAGGTTTGAAAATCCCCTAGTTAAAAATTATTTTTTTTGATTTTTCTTCTCAGAAGAATAAAAAGAACAATAGAATTCCCGAAAAACCTTCGTCTTTCAATTCTTCTTTTAGGTTCTTAAGTGCCTTTGTTAGATGGTTTTCCACGGTTTTAGGGCTAACCTCCAGCTGCCTGGCAATTTCTTTTACGGCAATTCCTTCCTTTTTTCTCATAATGAGTATTTCCCGTTGTCGGGTTGGAAGTTTTTTTATGATAGACTCAACCCTTTCTAAAAGCATCTGGTAATCGAGACGTTCATCCATATCGGAGGTAAACGAAATAGCCTGATTCAACATTTCGTGTTTAAATTTTTCGAGTTTTCTGACCTTGTTGAATGTCTCCAGGATTAAATGCCAGGCGATTTTAAAAAGGTAACTTTTAAACGATAATGTGGAATCAATATCTTTTCTTTTACGCCAAATAGTAAGAAATACCTCCTGTACTACTTCTTCTGACTCGAATTTTGATTTTAAATACCCGTTGGTAAATGCATAAAGGCGTGGACCGTAAATAGAAAAAAGCAAGTTGAAAGCCTTGATATCTCCGTTCTTTAAGTTATCAATTAGCAGTAGCTCGTTAGTATTTTTATCTGTTTCCAAGTTGCTATAGTCAGTTTAAAAGTTCCTCAATCGGAAAAAATTCGGATACAAAACTAATAGAAACAAAAATTTATGACTATCCTCTTCTTACCCTTTTATCAGGAAATTTATAAAATGATTTTTTTTGATGCCTTTATTCTCTCTGTTTTTAGTTGTAATATACTGTTTTTAGTTGTAATACCAATATCAACGGCAAATGAGCCTTAAATTTCTATTTTTTGGCATTTATACTTTGTTAAGAAATATCACCAGAACTCATGTTTTTCCTCAATCTTTTACCTTGTATAAATCCAGGATATCTAATTTAAGGCTCAATTAGAATTGAAACTGTTATAAGATATAAACTCCATGAGAAAAATTGTTAATGCGAAGGTAGTAACATCTGGTTGAAACAAAAATCTCAGCGTATCGGAAGCTGATATAAAATCACCTGTTCCTCTTTGTGATTAGCATACCAATTAAAATACCGGAATTTTGCGGGTATAGATTTTATCGTTTACATCCAGAACGCGAACAAGGTAAATTCCTTTTTTGTCAGTTGACAGTTTTACATGCGCGTTTGTTGAATTACATGCGTATTTTGTAACCAGTTTTCCTGTAAGGTTATAAATATCAATGTTTTTAATGTTTGCGAAATGATTAACGTTCAATTGTCGATTATTGCCGTTGAAATAAATACTAATGGCGTCGTCGTTTCTTTTAAGTTCGTTAACTGCTGTGTGCACACCATCCTCATTCTGCTGTTCAGTTATTTCGGCCACCAACGAATTGATATAAACCTCAACATTAGGGTAAAGTCCGTCAACTGTTGTCAACTGCGCATCAGCTGGATCGTTGGGATTTAATCCCTGTGCATTTTCCCAATCGTCGGGCATGCCATCTTCGTCTGTATCAACGGGTGCTTCGGTTGATTTTAGCAGCGGCCAACCCCCAACAGCTCCCTGCGTATCGATTAAACCATTTGAACTGTCATTTCCTCCATCGGTGAAAGTAACTGTTCCCGTTGCTGTTTCATTGATAATTCTTGTGTCTACCGAGTCGTAGGCAAGGCTGGCTCCGGCAAAATCCAATACTTTTAAATAAGCTTCTTCTGCGGAGTGGGTGATTACTTCACCTGTTTCATATTCCGAATCTGATTTAATATCATCTATAGTAACACCCGGCGCATAAGTTGAAAATGTAGAATGCATGTTTACACCCTCCCAATTATCCTGCGTAACCTGATCGCTGGCAGTCGTAATATTTCCATTTATGTAAAACGTTCCGTAAATACCTGCCGGTTGATTATTGCCACCATTATCGGCATAAGGTTGGATAATCCTGGATTTGTTTGAAGAGGCCGGTCCTGCCTGGTAATAATTATTAACCAGGTTATAACTACCTCCTTCAGCGGCATAGGCAGTGTTGGCACCCCAGTTGTAAATTACGTTGTTTCTGAAATCAACCAGTTCGTATTCCTGACGATCTGAATAACGACTTCCGCAAAAGCGTGGATTACGACTGTCGTGATGAGCTAGCAAATTATGATGAAACGAGGCCTTTTCTCCACCCCAGATTCCGCCGTAACCATGCGTGCCTTTTTCGTGTACTGAAATGCGCAAACTTTCCGAAAGAATGCTCCATTGCAGCGTAAAGTTCTCGTTGTTATAGAATGAGGCACATTCATCTGTCGACCAGCTCATCGAGCAATGATCGATTATTATATTTTTCTGATAGCGTCCACTAAGCGCATCGTCTTCCTGCAGTGCTTCGTCGCCCATTCTGAAACGCATGTATCTAATGATCACATTATCGGCTTGAATTTTCACAGGATAATCACGCAGTGTAATGCCATCGCCCGGCGCAGTTTGTCCGGCAATGGTCATATCGTTGTTGGTAATTTTTAATACTGATTGGAGCTGGATCGTTCCAGATACTTTAAAGATCACAATTCGCGGATAAGTCTGATTCACGGCATAACGCAAAGTACCTTCCTGAAGATTATCTTCCAGCGAGGTGACAAAAATTACCTGTCCTCCACGTCCACCGGTGGTGTATTTGCCAAAGCCCCCTGCACCCGGAAAAGCCGGTAGGTTATCCTGCGCTTGTGTTGGAACAAGGATCAGTAGTAGCAGAAACAGGCTGAAGATTGTTTTGAGGAAGCTATTGGGGCTTAATCGTTGAGTCGTGTTGTCCATTCTCCTAAAATATTCTTAAGGGTATACTTTGATGCTTCTTTGCGGCTTAACTGATTTGCCCACTCCACTCTGTTGGGGCTGGCACCGGGACCAGTACTGTTGTATTCGGCATAAAACGCGGTGTTTTTATCGTCTTTATTGCTCCATGCTGCCCAACCTTCGCGGCAAATGTGCTTGCCCAAAAAGCAGTTTAAAAAGACTGTTTTAGCGTAAGGCCGCCATGGTCGTCCGAGGTAAACACTTTGAACGCCCTCTTCGGCTTGCAGATTGCAATCCATAAATACAAAACCAAAATCTTTGTCTTTTGCTGTACTTGCCGCAGTTATGTACGAGTCTTTTTTGCTGATTATGGTGCAGCCCTGAAAAACAGCTGTAGCCGAACCGAAAATGAAATCGGTAGTTCCGGTTATGATGCAATTTTCGAACAGCTGATTACTGTTTTCTCCATCCAAAAATGCCGTATCCTGGTTGCCTAGAAATTTACAGTTTTTAAATCTACACCGATTACCTACAATATGCAGAGCAACTGCTTGTCCAACCGGGCCGGCAGCATTAGAAACGGTCAGGTTTTCGGCATAAAAATCGTCGGTTTCCACTTTTAAAGTGTAGGTAAAAAAAGTGCTGTTGCGTCCACGGTTTATCTTATCGAAATAATCATCCCAAATGATGATGGTTTTATCCCGGTCTTCGCCGATAAACGACAGCTGATTATTCCACGATGGTACGCACACTTTTTCGCGGTACAAGCCATTTTTTATAAATATAGTGATTCGTCGCGGAGGGAAGGCTTTGGTGGCATCAATGGCAGCCTGTATCGATTTAAAATTGCCACTTCCGTCTTGTGCAACGATAATTTCGAACTGAATATTTGTTTGCGCCTCAGATAAAACTACCGAGCATACAAACAGCAGTATAAAGCCTAATCTTCTCATCGTTACTTTAAATTCTTTGCCAACTCCGGCACAGTTTCTTTAAGCGCTTCGGTAGCCAACTGAGCTACTTTGTGCGCCCCTTCCTGCGATAAATGCGTATCGTCTTTTCGTGGTTCCGGATGTCGTTCATTTGTAATATTGGTCCACACATACATTTGTTTCGATGCTTCATCGCCAAGCGAATTTACCCATTCTTCGGTAATTTTTTGCAAATCAATAAGCGGCACATTCAACAAATCAGCTACCTGACGGGTAGCCACCGGATAATCGCCATGCGTATCGGTTAATTTTCCTTCCTCTCCAAACTTTCGGCGAACTATGGAAGTGAAAAGTACCGGGATTGCACCTTTTTCACGCGATTCATTTACAAACTGGCTGAGGTTTTCAGTGTACGAACCAAACGGAGTGGTGTAGCGTGTTGAGTCGTAATCTTTCTGATCGTTATGACCAAACTGGATAAAAACATAATCGCCGGCTTGTAAGCTGTCGAGTACCGATTGCCACCTTCCTTCGTCGATAAAACTTTTTGAACTTCTGCCGTTTTTTGCATGGTTTTTAACCGCAACGTTCGGGGTGAAATACTCGTCGAGCACCATGCACCAGCCGGTTTCCGGAAAAGCATTAGCTTCCTTATTTGCCATGGTAGAATCACCCACACAATAAATGCTGAATTCCTTTGGCTTTTGACTGGCACTGAAGAAGATCAGAATAAGTGCGCAGAAATAGAAAAGTTGTTTCATGGCTCAGCCTATTAAAATTTAACCGCTTCTTCAGGCACCTCCGATCCAATAGTGGTGTACTGTTCAACATCGGTTTCCGAGTTCGAAATGCTTATATTTTTACACAGAGAACCGTTTATTTTAATAGCGTCAGCTGCCTTAAAATCATATGCAAAGCCGTTCACATCAACATCTGCACTATTAAAAATCTGCAAGGCTAGATCTTTCTCCATTATCAATTTTGTATCGTTGATTTTAACCCCTTTGGCATCAATGATCTGGAATCCGTTATCGGCTTTCAGATAGAGACTGTTCAGCTCAATATTTTCGAGCGGCATTTCCGGAAGCCCCTGAAGAAAAACCGCCTGCTGTGCTCCTTTGACAGTAACATTCGAAATCTTAATGTTTTTGAACTGTGGTGTTTCTTCGCTAACCGGAACATGTTCTGTTGATGTTTCCATCCCGCCTGCTTCCATCATTTCCGAAATTGATTGTCCCCCGTAATACAGGTTAAACGAAATGGCATTTGTCGGGATGTTGGTCATATAAACATCGGAAATAAAAATATTCTCGACAACGCCGCCACGGCCACGGGTACTTTTAAAACGTAAGCCCACATCGGTGCCCATAAATGTGCAGTTTGAAACGTGCATATTACGTACTCCGCCCGACATCTCGCTACCAACGGTAACACCTCCGTGTCCGTGGTAAACAATGTTGTCTTTAATGATCAGGTTTTCACAGGGGATTCCGTAACGTCGACCGTCTTCGTTTTTCCCGGATTTTATACAAATTGCATCGTCTCCCACATCAAAATTACAGTTTTGTACCAGCACATTTTTACAAGATTCTATATCGATTCCGTCGCCATTCTGCGAATACCAGGGATTACGAATGGTCAGATTTTTTACAGTCAGATGCTCTACCCATAGTGGGTGAATATTCCAGGCAGGCGAATTTTGAAATACCGGGCCATCGAATAGTATACGTTTACTGTTCTGAATACTAACAAAAACCGGGCGCAGAAAGTCGCGTATGGTTTCAAATTCTTCTTTTGTATACAGGTCGTCGCGTACATTCTGATCGCCACTTCCTTCAGCGCCATTCTTGTACTGCTCTGATGGATACCAAATGTCTCCATCGTCGCTTACACTTACTATACCTCCCGAGGCTATAAGAGCTTTCCAATCGTTCTCATTTAGTTTTGATTTTTTTACCGCGCGCCAGGCATCGCCATTTCCGTCCCAAACACCTTTCCCGGTAAAAGCTACGTTTTCAATATTTTTTCCGTGAATAGGCGATAGACAACGATAAGTATCCTGACCTTCGAAATTGGTTGCTATAACCGGATAAAGATCTTTGTTGGCCGAGAAAAGAATAACCGCACCTTGCTCGGCATGCAATTCCAGGTTACTTTTTAACTGAATCGGGCCGGTTAACCAAATGCCCGGAGGAATGATGACTTTCCCGCCGCCGTTTTCGGCAACCGCGTTTATGGCAGATGCAAAAGCTTCGGTATTCATTTCCATTCCACCACTTATCGCGCCAAAATCGGTTATCGATACTGAATAGTCAGGAATTTGTGGCTCCTGAATTACCGGCATTTCAAATTCAATCGTTTCGTACAAGCTATTTGCGGTTTGGGGAGGTGCGCTTTTTTCGGCACATCCTACCGCAAAAACAGCAGCGGCAAGTAATAGATTAGAGATCTTTTTAACTATCATTTTCAACGTTTTTTAATTTCTTCCAGGTTGGAGAACAGTTCTTCAGTCCAGTCTCCAAAAATTTTTTCAGCCGAGTATTCTTTTGCTTCTGCATCGGTAAGTTGATGCGACCAGGCAACTCTGTTTTTTGTGTCGGCTCCTTCTCCGGTATTTTTGTATTCAGCAAAGAATGCTGTCTTTTCCTTCTCAGGATCGCTCCAGTTATGCCAGCCTTCGGGTTTTATGTGTTTACCAAGTTTGCATTCAATGAAAACTGATTTGCCATAAGGGCGCCACGGACGACCCAGGTAAAATGAGTTTTCAGGAGCATCGCCGGTGATATTGCAATTCCGAAAAACAAAGCCATATTTCATCTCTTTTTCTGTGGAAGGGGCAGTAATGTATCCGGCTGTTTTGCAAAAAATAGTGCAGTCTTCAAATAGGGCTGTCGACCAACCAAAAATAAAATCTACTGTACCTTCGATGTAACAATTGTGGTAGTACTGCCTACTGTTTTTTCCGTGCGGATAAAGTGTATCCTGATTTCCCAGAAAACGGCAGTTTTCAAAAGCCACTTTGTCGCTTTCGATACGCACGGCAACCGCTTGTCCAACTGGTCCGGCGGAGTTTTCAAAGGTTATATTTTTAGCGATAAAACCTTCTCCGAAAATGTAAAAAGAGGTAGAGCCGGTTGTTCCCATTTCTTCTCCAAAGCGGTTCTTTTTGCTGGCGTAATCATCGAACGTAAGAATCGTATTTTCCGGCTCTTTACTAATAAAAGTTACCCCGGTTTTGCTTGCCGGCAACACCAGCTTTTCTTTGTAAATGCCTTGTTTAATAAAAATGGTTGTGCGGTTTCTCCTGAAATCAGGAACCGCGTTAATGGCTTCCTGTACGGTTTTAAAATCGCCGCTGCCGTCTTTTGCAACTACAAAATCCCAGGCACTTGCCGAGGCAGCCATTAGTAATAATATAAATGATATGAAGAGTTTGTTTTTCATCCCTTATTTTGTAATCCTAAACCAATCAATGTCAACTGTTCCCGAGTCGTTTATGACGCCTTCGCGCAGGGCAAAGTAGCCTATTTTTGCACCGATCCAGCGGCCCGGTTTAGCTGTAAATTTTTCGCCAACGGTTTTAAATGTTTTTCCGTTGCTGCTATAACTGAAACTGCAAGCCGCACCTTTTCTAACTTCTATTCTAAAGTAGATTTCGTTACTGTCAAAGCTTTCAGAATGCAGTTCAATTTCTTTTCCTCCGGTGCGGGCATTTTCGCATTTTGCCACACGCAGGTGAAACTGCCCGTTTATTTGTTTTAATGAAATGTATTGGTAGTCTTCACCCATTATCATAAAACCTGTTTCTTCATCGTCGGTGCGGGCATTGAATGTTAGTTTGGTTGTTGCAGTAAATTCTTCTGCCGGAAATTTTTGTAACAAAAGATTGGGTACCATCCAAAGGCCTTCTTCTCCCTCGGGGCGAACAATACAATTCAAACGATAAAAACCAAGGTTACCCGATGGGAATCCGTAAGAAATGTGTTTGTTGGCCTGCCATTGCCACTGAATACCCAACTGATTCCCGTTAAACTCATCGCTTTCAGGAGGTGTAGAAACAGGGTAGGAAGCTCCAACATCCGGCTTTTTGTAGGTAAGCACCGGTTCGCCGATTCCATCGCCGTCTTCATCAACGCCAATTACCGGCCAGTCGTTTTGCCAGGTCATTGGATTAAGGTGTACTATGCGTCCGTAGGCTTCTTTATCCTGAAAATGGATGAACCAGTTTTCTCCGGTTTTTGTATCAATCCATGCTCCCTGATGAGGCCCGTTAATATTGGTGTTGCCCTGTTCCATTACGGTTTTTACCTCGTATGGGCCATATACGTTTTTTGAGCGGAGTACAATTTGCCAACCTGTAGAAACTCCACCAGCCGGAGCAAAAATGTAGTAGTAGCCATTGGCTTTGTAGAATTTCGGACCTTCTACTGTAGGGTGTTCCTCGTGACCATCGAAAATCATTACTTCATCGCCAATAACCGCCGTGCCTTCGCTGTTCATTTCCTGAACCAGGATTACTGATTTTACACGGGCACGGCTACCTGCAAAAGCATGCGTTAAATACACTTTCCCGTCATCGTCCCAAAGTGGCGATGGATCGATCAAACCTTTTCCTGCTTTCACCAAAATTGGTTCCGACCACGGTCCTTCAGCTTTTTTCGCTTTAATTTGATAAATGCCAAAATCAGGATCGGGGTAATAAATGTAAAACTCGTTATTGTGATAACGGATGCACGGCGCCCAAACACCTTTTCCGTGCTGCGGAATGCTAAAGATATCTTCAGGAACCTGTGTGGGCAGCGCATAAGAAATAAGCTGCCAGTTTACTAGGTCTTTTGAATGCAGAATTGGTAAGCCCGGAACGCAGTTAAACGACGAGGCTGTCATGTAATAATCGTTGCCAACACGAACAACATCCGGATCGGAATAATCGGCATGGATGATCGGATTTTTATAGGTCCCATCACCATTATCGGCTACCCAGACTTTTGAAATTCCGGTTTGTGCGCTGCTTAAAAGCGACAAGCTACAAAGGATTATCAGGATTATTATCGTTGGTTTTAGGTTCATTTTATTTCTTTTTGGCTACAATCGAGTTGAGGTAAACTTCGATATTGGTATAATTTTTATTGAGCTTGTAATCGTTGTTATCCGCTTTTCCCGGATTCAGCCCGTTTTGTTTTTCCCACTCATCGGGCATCCCGTCGTTGTCGGTATCGGGTGGAGGTGGAGTTGATTGCAATAGTGGCCAGCCTCCTACATCGGTCTGGCTGTCTATTATCCCTTTCCCGCCATCTCTGAATTGTTTTCCTACACTTTCTTTTCCGGTGGTGGCTTCGTGAATGATTCGTTTGTCAACGGCATCGCGCTTAAAGCTCGCACCGGCATTTTGTAATACTTTTTTATATGCCTTTTTGGCGTTATCAGTTTCAATGGCAGTATGTTTAACCGGACTTGTAAGCCGCGATTGATCGATCATTTCTTGTGTAAGGTCTTTTACCTGCACGCCGCCATCCCAGTTATCTTTTGAGATTTCTTTGTAACCTTCAATTACGTTGCCGTCAAGGTAAAACCACCCGGCTCTGAGTGTATCTGTATTTCTGCTTTCGTTGTAAAAACTTTGTGTGAGGTTTAAAATGCGGTCGCGCACATCCTTTTTTGTTGCCGGACCGGGTTTATAATAATTGTTCACCAGGTTATAATGGCCTTCTTCGCCACCATAAACGCTGTTGTTTCCCCAGTTGTAAATTACATTGTTTCTGAAATCGGCTTTCTCAAAATCCGGATCATTGGTGTATCTCGATCCCTGTAGTCGCGGATTCCTGCTCACATGATCGGAAATAAGGTTGTGGTGAAAACTGGCATTGTTTCCACCCCATATTCCGCCGTAACCATGTGCTCCTTTATGATGATAGGACAGGTTAAAACTTTCGCTGATAATACACCATTGCAGCGTAAAATTTTCGTTGTCGTAAAACGAGGCCACTTCATCATCAGCCCAACTAAAACTACAATGGTCTATTATAATATTTTTGTTTCGTGTTCCTGTAATGGCATCCATTTCTTCGTGCGCGTTGTCTCCCGGGCGAACTCTCAGGTAGCGTATAATTACATTGTCGGCGTCAACACGTACACCATAATTTTTCAGACAAATTCCATCTCCCGGAGCGGATTGCCCGGCAATGGTAAGGTCTCCGTTCTTTATGTGAATGGTTTTCTCTAATTCGATGGTTCCTGATACTCTGAAAATAATGGTTCGCGGTCCTTCCGCTTCAATGGCTTTTCTAAAGCTTCCCTTGCCTTTGTTGTTTAGGTTGTCGACAAAAATAACTTTGCCACCGCTACCTCCGGTTGTGTATTTACCACCACCTTCAGCTCCCGGAAAAGCGATTTGCTGTTGTCCTAAAACGGTTTGGAAAAGTAGAATCAGAATTATGCTTACCCGTATTTTCATGAAAAATTAATAAGAGAATCCCCGGGAGTGTTACACCCGGAGATTCTTTTTAACTAACTAATAGACTAACTAACTCAAATATATCATTTCAAAATTTACTATCTCCATCTTGGATCACCAGCTTCAACGATATCATAAGAGAACGAGAAATCACCATTATCAGGATCTTCCCACAATCCGTCGTAAGTAACACCCAGCGAAGTTAACTGATCAACAATTGAGTAACCGGAGTTAACAAAGTCGGTAGTTGCATACGAATTGGTAATGGTTATTACGATATCGTCGGCTGCACGTATTCCGCTGATCGAAGGTTCGTCGCCATAAGAAGTAGTCCCAAAAATACAGTTGGTAACTTCAACGCCATTGGTAATAACAGCATTCCTGATATCCATTAAGTACCTGCCCGAACTAAACGGCGTTTTATTGAATGTACAGTTCTCTACGATAATACTTTCGCATGCCACAGGATCATCGTAGCGGATGAAATGGCATTTTAAGCTATCGATTGTTGAGTTGGTAATTTTTACAACAGTTGCATTTGTATTGTCTTCTGTTGCACAGAAAACACCATAACTACCGCTGCTTTTACCCAGGTTGTGAATGATACAGTCGTCAACAAGGAATTCGCCAATGGTTTGGTCTGAACCACCACGTAAACGCATAATCTGGCGGCCCATGTAGTACATTTTACAGCCGATAAATTTAACAGCGCCAATGTTACAGGCTTCGCTTTCCATGTCGAATACACCACGAATTTGTCCCTGCGAAGGATCCATGTTGGTGTAACCGCTCATAAACAGGTTCTCAAAAACGATTTCTTCGGTTGGCAGAATACTCGCACCAACATAGAACATACGATCTCCAGAAGTAGCATAAATTACCGGAATATCTCCATCCAGTCCTTTAATTTTTATGGCTCTCTCCAGCATCATATCGCCTTCGAAACCAAACTCAGCACCGGCAGCCAGAATAAGCACATCGCCCGATTCGGCCGCGCTGATCGCTGCTGCCAGATCTTCGCCGGCATCAACAAATACATCGCCTTCCATTACATAAGGACGAACACCTCTTGGCTTATTACCATTTAAAATATAAATTATATAATCAGCATTTGGAAGGTCAGTAATCGACTTCATTCCGGCAGCTTGCTCTTCGGCTGAAATTTCATATGAAACGTCTCCTGCTTCAGAAATAAAATTTAAGGAAGTAACTGCTTTGCCAGGAGTCCAGCTTACGTCAATGCTGTTCAATCCTGTCATTGCAACATTATAATCTGCAAAAATGTTCTCAGGCAGTGATTTAAAAGCCAGTTCAGCCCATTTTGATTCTGCAATACTGTCGTTTGTACCTTTAACACGTGCCGAGTATTGCGAATTACCGGCCGGCAGTTCGTATACATAAGGCAACTCGTCGGGACCTACTGTTGCTGTATGAATAATATTGGCGAACGATAAACTGTCGTCGCTTATTTCCAGTTCATAAGATTGTACCTTTTTGTTGAATCCCCAACTTAAGGATACGGTGGTTTGGTTGCTGATTTTAGCTTCCAGTTCCAGGGGCGTAAATACCCTGTCAAATTCCAGTTCTTCAATAACCGGAGTGATATCATCTTCGCAGGCGTTTATTGCGAATAAAGCAACAATGCCCAATAAGATTCCAATATTTCTAAATATTTTTTTCATCTGTTTCTTTTCTTTAATTCACATAAACGATTTTAGTTAACCGGGTCGTTGTTTAACATCCCGTTACTTGCATCAATAAACACCTGCCAAATTGGCCAGTACTGATTTTGGTCAGGATCGTTGGTATAGAGCGAATTGATTTTGTCGTCTTCAAGACGACCAGGAGTGGCCCAGCTTTCTGCGTAGTCATACTCGGTCAGCATATCGTCGGTTTCGCCTCTTTCCAGTCCGTAGAAATCAAGCGTTTCACCATCTGAAAGGTAGTTGTAGTAGATTACTGAAGGAACGTCGGCATATTCGCCGGTGCGGTTACGCAGGTCATCCATTTTCTGTTTTGTTTCGTCCATTTTCGATTTCAACAAGTTCCAACGGATAAGTGCCTGTTTGCGTTCCATTTCGCCACATAACTCAAAACCATGCTCATCAACAATTGCGTTAAACATTGCTTCTTTGCTACTTAATGCGTCAACATAAGCATCAACTTTTTCACTCCAGTCTTCTTCGTTAAAAGCTCTTTGGCGAATCATTTTTAAATAAGGAGCTGCTGCCGAAGGACCGTTCAGTTCATTTTCAATTTCGGCGGCCATTAAAATAACCTCAGCATAACGCATATAAATTTTGTTTACACCATCGTCGTTGGTTGATGTTACGTAGCGGGTCATCCACTCATAACGCCATTTCCCGAAATACCAGGTGTCAATTCCCATGAGCTCCTGAATGGCAGGATTAGATTTACTCCAGCTGTAAGGAACACAAGTTACATCGCGGCGGGTGTCTTTAGCATCGAAATCGTAAAATACATTTGGTGTTGGGCCGTATGTACCACCGCGTGGCTGACCGGTGTATTGATCTTTTAGCTGATGACGCACGGCGTAGGTAAACAAATGTCGTCCGCGACCTTCAGCAAAAGGTACTTCCCAAAGCGATTCTTTGCCAGCAGTAATTACCTCTTCGCAGTTCTTTCTCCAAACGGTTTCGAATGAAGGTTCGAGCGATGCAGTTCCGCTGTTTATAATGTCTTTACATTCTTGCAAAGCAATAGGGTACAAAGTGCTTACCGAAAGTTCAGGGTCAGAACTTCTGCTGATAGAACTTCCGCGTTGCGAATAACCGGCTGCTGCCATACAAAGACGGGCACGCAAACCTTTTACAAATGCTTTGTTCACCTGCTCAGTGGTGGCCGTTGCTTCGGTTTCGCCCGGCCACGCTACCAATGTTGCAGCTTCTTCCAAATCGGCAATTACATGCTTGTAAATCTCGTCTCTGTTCGATTTTGATAAATAAATCGTTTCCGAAGAAATAGGCTCGAAACGGGCTACAATATCGCCGTGCGATTTTAACAGGTCGGCGTAGTAAATTGATCTCAATGTGATCGCTTCACCTAAAAGCTGTCCCATTGCTGTTCCAGGCTCCGGATTTCCGTATGTACGCAATCCTCTAATACAAATGTTTGCACGCTCAATTCCGCGATACAACATTGCCCAATACACGTTATCACGGTTCATATCCGAGTTGGTTGGTGAATTTACGTAACGCGACAAATCGCCACGGCCATTTTCAGAGGTTGAGTTGTTCCACTCAATATCGGTGTTCGAACCGTAGTGGGTAAGGAATCGACCACGATACGAGTTGGTTTGTCCCATCGGTTCTTTAATTCCATCAATGGCTCCCTGCGCCAGCTCAACATTCGAAAAGATCAACGATTCATCCATGGTTGATTGCGTAGGAGCATCAAGGTATTCATCGCATGAGGTGAAAACCACCGCGAAAAATAATATCGTTATATATGCTATTCTATTCATTTTCATAATTGTTTCAATTAAAAGTTAATGTTTATACCAAAAATGAATTGCCTGCTTTTGGGATAAGGCGAGTAATCAACACCAGGTGTTAGTGGTGTTTTTCGTCGGGTTGAAACTTCAGGGTCAAATCCACTGTAATCGGTAAGAACAAATACATTGTTGGCTGTTGCGTACAACCTTAAGTTTTGAATATGTACTTTTTGTGTAAGTGTTTTCGGAACGGTGTACCCTAATGTTAAGGTATTCAGGCGTAAGAACGATCCATCTTCAACAGCCCAGTCGCTCAATACATATCTTTCCATGTAAGGCGACCACATGGTGGTGTTGGCGTTCATCGCTTCTAATGTTGCCGGATCGTTTACCAGTTGTCCGCTTTCATCGATGTTGTTCCATCGTTTTCCTTCAGCCATAATATCGATCATATTCCGGTAAGGATATCTACTGGTTGATGTGTACTCAATTTTATTGGCGTTGTACACATCGTTTCCGATACTCCAGCTAAAAATGGCCGAAAGGTCGAAGTCGTAAACACGAGCCGACAAGTTAAAACCACCTGTAGCTTTTGGATTTACATCGCCAATAATGGTGTTGTCATCAACAGTAACTTCACCGTCGCCGGTAACATCTTTTAATTTCATCGATCCCGGACGAACGGTTCCGATGATGCTTGTATTATCAGCAACACCTTCTCTTAATATCCATTCACCGGCATCGGCGTCGTAACCTTCAAAGTCTGATACTTCGTATCTTCCGTCAGAAAGGTAACCACGAATTTGTCCAACAGGACTTCCCTGTTCAATCCAGTAATCAGTACCAATTTCTGTTGAGGCCCAGCTTGATGCTACACCAAAGTCTTCCATAATTCCGAGCGACTTAATTTTGTTCTTGTTCATTCCGAAATTAAAACCAAAATTCAGTCCGAAGTTTTCTTTATCCAATGCCACCCAGTTTACAGAGGCCTCGATACCTTTGTTTTCGGTTTCACCCATGTTTCTGAATTGCGAGCTGTAACCTGTTCCCGATACCGGGAAGTCGATCAACAGATCGGAAGTGGTATTCAAATACGCTTCGAATGTTCCACTCAAACGGCTGTTGAACAAACCAAAATCAAGACCAACATTTCGGGTAACTGTTGTTTCCCAAATCAAATCAGGATTCGCCATGCGCGATGAAACTGCCCAGTAACCCGACACATCGTTGATGTAGGTGGTGTTGCTTGAGCTGAATTCCTGTACCATTTGGCCCGAAACAATATTGTTGTTACCGGCGGTACCGTAACTCACTCTTAATTTTAAGTTGTTAAGTGTTGAAGAAAGGCCTTCCATAAAACTTTCCTCCGAGATGCGCCATGCTACAGCTGCTGACGGGAAATATCCCCAGCGGTTACCTTCGGCAAATTTACTCGAACCGTCGGCCCTGAATGTTGCCGATACGAGGTATTTGCCTTTGTAGTCGTAATTGGCACGACCAAAGAACGACAGTAGTTTATTGTCGGCACTGATTTCATTATCAATACTTAACGGAACACCCTGAGTTGTTAAGCGGAATACTTCGCTTGAGGTAAAGAATGAAGGGTATCCCTGGATATTATCTGTAAGTGTGCTTGATTTTGCATAAAGTATTTCCTGACCGGCCAGTAACTTCACACTGTGATCTTCGTTTTTAATAATGTCTTTAAAGTCGAAATTCAGCGTGTTTGTATTTCTGAACGTTTCCTGCTTACGTTTTTCCATTTCGGCAGCCGGTAAACCCTGGTAATCGGCGTCGGTGTAATTTTTTACGTAGTAAGTACTAGGTCCGTAAAAACGATCGCGGTCGCGGTCGTAGGTTTGGTAACCCACTTCTGTTTTAAAGGTTAAACCGTCGATGATATCCCACTGGAAACTGGCACCAACATTCAACCGGGTTCTTCTTTGTTCCTGATCGTTATCGGCAACAGCAGTCAACGGATTGATCATGTAACTTGAAACTTCTTCATCCGCATAATCTTCCAGTCCGTTCATTGGAATAGGAGAGTAGATCATGGAGTGTTTTACACGCGAATCGGTAGGTGTAGCGGTAGTTTGCTCAATTGCACCACCACCACCAATTTTGGTTTTCGAATAGCGCATTGAGTAAGAAAGCTTGATGTTATCGGTTGGATTGTGATCTAATTTGAAGTTCACATTATCGCGCTTGTAATCCGATCCTAACATAATTTCGCGGTTTTTAACACCAGCGTAGCTAAAGTTGTAGGCAAATTTTTCCGATCCTCCGCGAATACTTAAATCGTGGTTAAAAACGCGTCCGGTACGGCCGTAAACCTGCTCCATCCAGTCGTTACCAACTTGTCCGGAATACAGATCAATATCCTGGTATTTACCAAAATATTTTTCATACGATTCAAGTCCTTCATCCTGATTTCTTAAATTGGCCAATTCATATTGCCAGTGTACAAAGTCTTCCACATCGAGTGTGTTTAGTGTATTGGCAATATTTTTAAAACCACTGTACATGTTATAGCTCACAGAAACTTTTCCTGTTTTTCCGCTTTTAGTGGTAATAATAATTACACCGTTTGCACCACGAGCTCCGTAAATTGCTGTTGACGATGCGTCTTTCAGCACATCGATCGATTGAATTTCGGAGGCAGGAATATCAGAGATTGTGCTCACCGGAAATCCATCAACAATATACATTGGCGAATTGTCCTGGGTGATTGAACCACCACCACGTACACGGATTTTAATCTCGGCATCAGGCGATCCTTCAGTTGCCATTACCTGCACACCGGCCATTTGTCCGGCCATTGCTTCGGCAGCCGAAGTAACCGGAATGGCTTCCAGCGCTTCACCACTAACTGACGATACCGATCCGGTAATGTCTCTTTTCTTTACGGTACCGTATCCAATTGCAACAACTTCTTCCAGTTCTGTTGCCTCTATTTCAAGCGCAACATTTATTTCGGTCTGGTTATTTACAGGAACTTCCTGCATTGTATATCCGATAAAAGAAAACTGCAATGTGGCGGTCGGGCTTACATTTAGTTCATAGGAACCATCCGACTGGGTAATTGTACCGTTGGTAGTTCCTTTTACAACAACATTAACTCCGGGAAGCCCTTCTCCGGAATCCTGGTCGGTTACATTCCCTTTTACTGCAATGGTTTGCGACCAAGCGGTAAAAGAAAGAACTGATTGAAACATAATCAAAGCAGCTACCGCAAGAAACTTACTTACGTGCAGGCTCCGACTTTTTCGTTTAAGATTTACCATACTTCACATTTTAGGTTATTATAGAATTATTATTTGGTTTCAGCTACACGAATTATCCGGCTTATTTAAAAATGAGATTGATCAGGACAATGATCAGAATGATGAGGACGATCGTAGCGAAGATGATCATCCCGTCAGTTTTTTTCAAGTTTCGTTTGATCTTACTCATTTAGTTAGGCGTTCAATTCCAATGTGCAAGATAGTGGAGGCGCCGCGAACCAAATTGGTGATATTTCCCAATATAAAATGGACGCTTTCCCGATAAGGGCTAAATTTCCCAAATGGCGGGATAAAATTCTCGCTTATGGAATCAGATGATTAACATAAATTCTGATACTGAGTTGTAGTTTAGTGAGTTATGATTCGTTTAGCTTACTTGTTTCTACTTTCTTATTCGAGAGGTATTCCGAGGCACTCATACCAAATTCGCGCTTAAAACATTTCCTGAAATGCGACAGATCTTTGAAGCCAACCTGGTAGGCAACTTCCGAAATATTCAGCTTTTGCTGATCGAGCAATTGGGTAGCACGTTTTAACCGGATATGGCGAATGAATTCTTTAACGGTCATGTTGGTAAGCGCATTTAATTTGCGGTACAATTGCATGCGGCTCACCCCAACTTTTAGTGCAAAATTCTCGATATCCAGTTCGCTGTCGGCAATGTTTTCTTCTATCACATCAACCACACGTTTCAGGAACTTTTCATCGGGCGAAGCCAGCACCACATTAGTAGGTTCCAGCACCATTGTTGAGGTGTATTTTTCTTTCAGCGAATCGCGAATAGAAAGCATATTTTCCACTTTGGCTTGCAACACCGACAAGTCGAACGGTTTTGTTATGTAATCGTCGGCACCTTTGGCCAATCCTCTTAATTCGTGGTCTTTCGAGTGCATGGCCGTAAGTAAAAGCACCGGAATATGCGAAGTGCGCTCATCGTTTTTTATCCGTTTACACAATTCGTAACCATCGGATTCGGGCATAATAATATCGCTGATGATGATGTCGGGAACTACTTCCAAAGCTTTCTCCCAGCCTTCTTTACCATTTACTGCCAGATGAATCTGGTAGAAATTCATAAAATGCGAACTGATAAACTGTCGAACATCAGCATTGTCTTCCACAATCAACATGATCTTCGAGTTCTCGTCAGCCTGTTGAACCGTTGGCTTTTCCGGTGCCGGATTAATTTCCTGCACGCTGGTTGTTACTTCCGGTGCAGTTGTCTGGCTGCTTTGGGTTCCTTCGTTATACGGAATTCGAATGGTAAAGCGCGTTCCTTTTCCTTCTTTACTGGTGACAAAAATTTCGCCTTTGTGTAATTTTACCAAGTCTTTAACAAGGGCAAGTCCAATGCCGGCACCTGTTTTTGTATCGGTTTCATCTGTCTGGAAAAAGCGCATAAAAATACGATCGATATTTTTTCGCGAAATTCCTTTCCCAGTGTCTTTAATGTTGATCTCAATGTACTGTTTCTCTTCACTTTCGTCGCTAAAATCATCATTTTCCGAGTCGAAAACCAGCGAGAGATTTACCGTTACCGATCCTTGTGGCTCGGTATATTTAAAAGCGTTGGTAAGCAGGTTGTTTATTATCTTCTCAATCTTGTCCGGGTCGAACGACACAAACAGTCTTTTTTTCAGGGTGTTGAACGTGAGTTTTATGTCTTTCTCTATGGCATAGTGGTTAAACGATTCCACAATATTGCGAACAAAACTCACGATGTCGGCTTCAGTAAGATTCAGTTTCAAATTACCAGATTGTAATTTCCTGAAATCCAGCAACTGACTGATGAGCCGATCGAGGTTTTGCGCATTTCGCTGCATTAATTGAAGGTTTTCTTTGGTTGACCCATCTACTGTTTTTGATTGGATCATTTTGTTGAGCGGCCCTAAAATAAGCGTTAATGGTGTTCGGATCTCGTGCGAAATGTTGGTGAAGAATTTCAGTTTCATCATGTCCATCTCATGCAGTTTTTTTGCATTCGAGCGCTCAATGATCAGTTGTGATTTTATTTTTTCGCGGTTGATAAAGAACTGGATTATCGTGTAGATGAGTGAAATGATCAACAGGATGATCAGCCCCAGAAACCAGTTGGTTTTCCAGAAGGGTGGTAAAATTGAAATGGCCAGTTGCAACTCGTTACTTTCGCGTTCCTGCCCCGGAATTACACGTTTTATGCGAAGTGTATAATCGCCGGGATTCAGGTTGGTGTAGGTGGCCGTTCGGTTTTTACTCGGTTCGATCCAGTCGGTGTTAAAACCTTCCAGCTTGTAGGTGTATAAGTTGTTTTCGCTGTTTACGTAGTTCAGCGCGGCAAACTCGAGTGTAAATACATTTTGTTTGTGGTTAAAAGTAAGGTGTTTCGTTTCGGTGATACTTTGTTGTAGAATCGACTTTTTGTCGTCATCAATCGGCACCGATTTATTAAACACTTTCAAATCTGTAAAGACCAGCGGAACATCCGTATCTTCGGCATTTATTTCGTTTGGATTAAAAGCATTAAAACCTGAAAAGGTACCAAAGAAAAGTGTTCCGTCGTCGGCTTTTAGAGCGGCACCGTAGCAAAACTGGTTGTTTCCCAGACCGTCGTTGCTGGTATAGTTGTGAAAAACTTCGGTTCTCGTATTAAATTTCGAAAGTCCGTTCAACGTACTTATCCACAGGTTTTTCAGGTCATCTTCTAAAATGCAAAGTGCCTGGTTGTTGGCCAGCCCTTCTTCTTCGCCATAATATTTTATAGCGCCGGTTTCGGCCGAGTATTTGGCAAGTCCTTTGTCGTTTGTTGCAATCCAAATCTGGTTTTGCGAATCTTCAAACATGTAACGTGTACGCTCGAACCAACGGTTAATTTGGTTGGTTCGCTGGTTAAAAACGATCAGTTCATCTTCACTTCCCATCCATAAGTTCCCCTGCGAATCGTTGTCGATCCACATAATTTGTTCGTTTCCGTTCAGCTGTGGGTAATGAATAAACAGCTTTGTTTTTTTGTCGAAGCGGTCAATTCCTTTTGAGGAGGCGATCCAAATTTGCTCGTTCTCATCGATACAAATATCCCAAACGCGATTATCCGATAAACTTCCGGGAATATCGGCCTGGTGACGGTAGTTTTTTATTTTTCCGGTGGCCAGATCGATTACATCAATTCCTCCCAGAAAAGTTCCCACCCAAAGATTTTCGTTCTTGTCGGGAACCAGCGCCTTAATACAGTTTTGCGCAATGGTATAACCCGGTTTGCCGTCGGTGGTCAGGTATTGGTATGTTCCGGTTTTTGGATTGTAGATATTAATACCTCCATCTTCGGTGCCGCACCAAAGGCGGTCGGTTTTGTCCATCCAGAACGTGTAAATGGCGCTGCTGTTCAGGTATCGGTTGTCGTCGTGTTGTGCCGTAAAACTGTGAAAAACCTGTTTGCTTTTAGCCAGCAGGTTCAATCCGCCACGCGTACCAATCCACGTTTCTCCTTTGTTATCGTGAAAAATACTCAGCACCGAATTATTGGATAGACTTCGCGGTTCCTGAATGCTATGGCGGTAAAAACCTTTCACGCCGCTTTCTTTCGAATAGAGAAATAATCCGCCACGGGTACCGATCCAGTAATCGCCAAATACACCTTTTGAAATGGTTTTTACGGTTTCAGTACGTTCGGCAGCCGGTCTGAAATTAATTTTCTCGTAGTTTTTTGTGCTGGTGTTTACAACAAACAAACCGATTGAATAGGTCCCGATCCAAAGATCGCCGTCGTCATCCAAAAACAGTTCCCATATTTCTTTGTTTTGTGCTGATCCGAAAGGGAGTTCGAAACGTTCGAGTGTATTATTCTGTTCGTTGTAAATGTACACGCCACTGTTCGATCCTATCCACAATTTACCCTGGTTATCGTAGGCCAGGTTCCGGATAAAAACATCCCCGATTCCTGCAGTTTCTTCTCTTTTTATCGGATTGAGTGGAGTGATCATTCCTGTGCTGTCCATTTTTAGTACATTAAAATCACTGGCCAGCCAAAACGAGCCGTCGGGATTTTCAATAATGTCGTTCACCGAGAAATCTTTTTCGCCATAAACCGGATCGTTTTTAAACGGCTGCGAGAAAACTTCTTTTTCTCGATTAAAAATATTCAGGCCTCCGTTTTCGGTACCTACCAGCAAGTTGCCTTTATTGTCCTCTTTTATCACCCTGATGAGGTGCCCGCTCAAAGAACACGAGTCTTCCGAATCGGGAAGGAAATTGGTGAAATCATAACCGTTAAAACGGCTGAGTCCCTGGCTGGTTCCTACCCAAATCCATCCTTTGTGGTCTTGGTAAACGCACTGTATCTGGTTATTGGGCAAACCATCTTCAAGTGTAAAAATATCGAAGCTAAGCTCGGCCTGTGCCTGCGTTTTTTCTACTGTAAAAATGAAAATCAGGAACAAAAAAAGAGTAAGTTTTTGATTAAAAGCGTAATTCATTTTATCGATCAGTTTTGCAGCGTACATTGGGTTTGGCGCAAACAAAAATTTAATGCGTCCAATGTGAAACAGGTGGTAATATAATCAATTATTTCTCATTTATAAAAAGTATAATCGTTATCATTTCAACAGTGCCAGAAATTGAGATATGTATTGGAAATCTGTTAGTTTTGTAGTATCAACCTTATAAATCTGACCGATAAAGTATGGCAAGCGAAAAAGTATTAAAAAGCAGTAAACGCTGGGAAGATCTTGGTGATGGCGTGGCGCGCCAGATTATGGGCTGGGACAACCAAATAATGATGGTAAAGGTAAAATTTGAGAAAGGTGCCGTTGGTGCCGAACATTCGCATTTTCATTCACAAACCACATACTGTGTTAGTGGAAAGTTTGAATTTACCATGGACGGCGAAAAAGTAATTGTTGAACCCGGCGATGGATTGTATGTTGAGCCCAATATGTTGCACGGAGCACTCTGCCTCGAGCCCGGAATTTTGATCGATGTTTTTAGCCCTGTTCGGGAAGATTTTTTGTAAGGATTGAAGGACTGAAGGATTGAATTCGCGAATGTGCAGAAACTTCGTGAAACTCTGTACCTTCTTTGTGCAACTTTGTGGTTAATTCTTTTGAATTGTAAAACTGAAAACTGAAAAAGTTCTCTCCTCGTACCTTGTCGAGATGACAGAGGCTTCTTTGTTTTTCCTTGCACTATGAAAATTTGTCTTTTACATCATCTGAAAGATCGTTAGTAGTCTTTCGGTTTTTTTCGATGTATTCCGATGGCAGCATTTCGTATTCTTTCGAGAAATATTTCGAGAAATACCGAGGATTATTAAAGCCAACACGATAGGCCACTTCCGATACCGAAAGCTGACTTGTTTCAAGCAGGTGAGCAGCTCGTTTTAAACGAATAACGCGGATGAATTCGATGGGTGTCCGATCTGTTAAAGCTAACAGCTTTTTGTAAAGACTTACTCGGCTCATACCCATTTCGGCACCAAAATCTTCAACGGTAAACGACGCTTCTGCGATATTGTCTTCCACAATTTTTAAGGCCTTTTTAATAAACTTCTCATCTTCCGAGTCAACCTTTATTTTTTCTGGACTCAAACCTGTCATTGACTGGTACGAAACACGCAATTGTTCGCGCGAGCGCAACAAGTTTTCAATACGCGATTCCAGCACTTTAAAATCAAAAGGTTTGGTAAGGTAGGCATCCGCCCCCGATTCGTAACCTTCAACAACCGGGGCAGTATCCGTTTTTGCAGTAAGCAAGATAACCGGAATATGTTTGGTTTTCCGGTTCGATTTAATTTTTGCGCACAATTCAACGCCGTTCATCTCCGGCATCATCACATCGCTGATTACAATGTCGGGCAACTGTTTTTCAAAGTTCGCCCAGGCTTCTGCTCCGTTTTCGGCCTCCATAATATTGTATTGGCCTTTAAAGTTTTCCTTTAAATAAAAACGTAAGTCGGAACTGTCTTCCACAATTGCCAGTGTTTTTTTCTTGTGGTCGAAAGCCGGAACTTTATCAATTGTTGTTGACGTTGGCTGTTTGTAGGTTTTGCGTTCTGCCGTTTCAAGTTCCTTGTTAGCTGCTATTTCTTCATCGGTAAATAACTCTACAGGAATTTCCACGGTGAATGTACTTCCTTCGTTCAACCGGCTATCCACATTCACATCGCCCCCCAACAACGTAACGTATTCTTTTACCATCGACAAACCAATTCCTGAGCCCTGGTTAATTTCGGTTCCTGAATTATCGGTTTGGTAAAAGCGGTTAAAAATTTGCATTTGCTGCCCGGGTGCAATACCAATTCCAGTATCAGAAACTTTTACTGCTAAAACAGGCTTTTCGGCCGATGAATTCAGGTTGATATCCAGGCTGATTTTTCCGCCGCTGTTGGTGAATTTGCAGGCATTGGTTAGCAGGTTGGTAAATATTTTGTCGGTTTTGTCTTTGTCAAAATAAGTGTAGAGGTTTTTCTGGCTGCTTGAAAACCGGAACATTATATTTTTACTTTCCATCAGGTCTTCAAACGATGCCGAAATCTCTTGAATAAAACCGATCATTTCGCCCCAGTCTTTATTCACTTTAATCTTTTGAAGCTCCATTTTCCTGAAATCGAGCAACTGGTTAACCATTGCCATTAGCCGCCGCGCGTTTCGCTGAATAAGAACAAGGTGCTTCTTATCGTCGTCGTTTTTACTGTGTTCAATTAATTTATCGATGGGCGCAATTATCAACGACAATGGCGTGCGAAATTCGTGACTAATATTGGTGAAGAATTTGGTTTTCAATGTGTCAACCTGGTGAATACGTTCGGCCTCGCGGTGCTCCTGTTCGGCTTCAAATTTCAGGCGCTGACGTTCGGACAAAATCTTCCAGGTAATAAATAACAAGCCGGCAATAACCAGAATATAAAGTATGTAAGCGTAGCTGGTTTTCCAAAACGGCGGAAGGATATTGATGCTTAAAGGCGGATTCATTTCGCGCCAGGTTGAATTATCGTTACTTACCCTGATGCGCAGTTGGTATTCGCCGGAATTGAGGTTGGTAAATGTAAGCTCATGCATTCCGTGGTTTACTTCAAGCCATTCTTCATTAAACCCACTTAATTGGTACTGAAAAATGTTTTTCTCGGGATGAAAATAACTAAGTGCTGCAAATTCTACCGAGAACACATTTTCTTTGTGTTTCAGCGAAACCTGGTTACTATAGGTGATTGATTTATCCAGAATAATCCTTTTTCGGAATGGCTCGTTAACTTTAATATTTTGATTGAACACCTTAAAGTTGGTGAGCACTATTTTTTCGTTTGGCGTTTGAACTACAATGTCTTCGGGCTTAAATAGATTGAACCCGTTGGCTCCACCAAAAATCAATTCCCCGGAGCGTGTTCGGTAGGCAGCCTTTTGATTAAATTCGTTTCCCTGCAATCCATCCTGCAACCCAAAATTTTCAATGTTCACTTCCAGTTTGTTAATAGGCAGTTGGTGCGAATAGTTTTTTACTGTAATTTTCGAAATTCCTTTTAATGTGGCTATCCAAAGATTTCCGTTTTCGTCTTCCTGAATGGTTTTTATATTGGAATTGGACAGCCCGTCGGCTTCGGTTAAAACTTTAAAAGTGCCCTGTGTTTTATTTAAAACATTTAAACCTTGCGTAGTTGCCACCCAAATCAACCCACGTACATCTTCGTGGATGTCGTTTGCATTGTTGTCGCTTAACTGTCCGGGTGTGCTAGGATCGGGACTGTAATGCGAAAAACGTTTGGTATTCAGGTTTAAAACATCAAGCCCATCCGAAGTCCCAAGCCAAAGGTTTTGCTCGCTGTCCTCGATTATCGACATGATAAAATTGGCGCCTACGGAATTAATATCGCTTGATGTGTAATGTATAAATTGTTCGTTTGTACGGTCGAAAAGATTCAATCCTCCATTCAATGTTCCGATCCACAAGTTTTGTTTCGAGTCTTCAAAAATCGACCAAACACGATTATCTGACAAGGAATTGGGATTATCCGGATTGTGCCGGTAATGTTTAAATGTTGATCCGTTAAAACGGTTTAATCCGCCCTGGTATGTTCCGGCCCAAAGTGTTCCTTTGTTGTCGATGTGCAGCGCAACAATTACGTTTGCACTGATGGAGTTCGGATCATCGGTATCATGAAGGTAACTTTTAAAGGTGTTTTTGCTGCGGTTAAAATAAATCAATCCGCCACCGTTTGTACCAATCCAAAGATTGCTGCGGTTATCCTCAACAAAGCAGTTTACATCGTTATAGGGCAGGCTGTTTGCTACCTCGGCCGAGTACTGGTAGTGATTAAAATGAATAAGGTTTTTGTGGTAATAGCTAATACCTTTTTTATAGGTTCCGGCCCAAATAATATCTTCATTGTCGCGATACAGATAAGTAATACTGTTTTGTGCAATAGCAAGTGGATTCTGACTGTTGTTTTGCAAAACCGTGATGGTTTTTTCCCGTTTGTCAAGAATGTTTATTCCACCGTGGTCAGTTCCTATCCAAATAGCTCCGTTATCGTCTTCCAAAACTGACGAAACCATATTGGTAGAAAGTTTAAAAGTGGGTGACGATTGCGTGTATTTACTTATTTTTTGGGTTTGATGATCAAGAAAGAACACGCCATGTGGCAAGCCGGGCGAATAAATCCAAATGTCGTTGTCGGAATCGATAAATAACTGGAAAGTGTTGAATTCAGTCATGACCTCATCACCCAGCGAAAAAGTCTGTTCGGTTTGTTTGGTTTGCGGATTGATTTGCAAGAGCTCGCCTGCTTTTGATACCACCCAAAGCATGTTGTTCCCATCTTCTGCAATGTCACTCAGTGAGTTGTCGTAATCTGGCCGGTTTGCTTTTGATATAAACTGAATAGAATCAACTGTTTGGTTTGCCGGATTAAATTTGTACAAACCGTAGTTGGAATTTACCAGCCAGGTGTTGTTTTTACTGTCGATAAAAAACGATTGCAAACCGGCAATAGGAATGCTGGTGCCCCGGTAGTTCTCACCGGGCGAAGAAAAGCGTTCGAGCACCGGATCGTAAATCGAAAATTCGGAATAGGAGCGTATCCATAAACGGCCGTCGAAGTCCTCAAACAAATACTCAATTCCGTTAAATGGTAGCGAGGTGCTGTCGTTAATGTCGTGCAGAAATGTTTTGAACCCGGATCCATCGTAGCGGTTTAACCCCTGTGCCGTTCCGAACCACATAAATCCTTGTTGATCTTTTAGTATGGCTTTTATTTCGTTGTTCGAGAGCCCGTCGTTTATGTTGATGTGCATAAATTTGTAGGGTTCATTTCCCGGAATGGAAACAGCCTGCGAACTTAGTGCAGGCATAAACAATAGTGCAACAACAAATAAAAACAGTAAGATTTTATGTAGCAAAAACTTCATTTCAGGTTACTATCGTTCGTAAAAAACAGTCCAACTTCCGACATTGTGCTAATGTAAGCATAAAAATAAAAACGGGAAACAGAATGGTATTTCTGTTCCCCGTAATTCAAATCAACTAAACTTGCGTGCTTATGACCTGAGTTATTGTAAAGTTTAACTCAGGCTTATAGCTCAACGGTAATTTCTTCTCCTGTGTAGTTTACAGTTTTTACATCACTTGTTTTTCCAAGCATAGCCACCGGTTTATCGTGCGAAACTTTAATGATACGGAATTCACGGTTTTTAACCATTTCCGGATATTCGCCGTTTCTTGTGCCAATAACCATGCTATTATCACTTTCCGAATAGGTAAATTCGATAGTACTAAATGCGCCACCTTCGTATGCGTAAGTTGTTCCTTCGTCTTCGTACATTTTAAACGAAGCATCTTTTCCGGTGTACACGTAAATATCGATCGGTGCCCCCTTCTTCTCATCAGTGTACTGAATTTCAGGTCCAACCGGAATGATAGAACCTTCGCGAACGAATAACGGCATTCTTTCGTAAGGCGCTTCCACGCTTAATTTCTGGCCACCGGCAAGGAATTCGCCAGTGTACAAATTATACCAACCACCGTTGTTCGGGAAGTAAACATCGCGTTTTGTGGCTTTGTATTCGTATACCGGGCAAACCAGCAACGACTGGCCAAACATAAACTGGTCACCAATATTCAGCACGCGGCGGTCGTCAGAGAAATCCATCGCTAAACCACGCATGATGGTATAATCGTCGTGATAAACCGCACCGGTTAAACTGTAAATGTATGGCATTAAACGGTAGCGCAGTTTGTTGTAATACAACATCGATTTGTACGCCGGGTGATTTTCCGGTGCAATGTTGTAAATCTCGCGGTAAGGATACTGACCATGAACTCTGAACAGCGGTGCAAATGCTCCGAACTGGTACCAGCGTGTATTTAATTCGCGCCATTCTTTCATGGCTTCGCTGCCTTCGGTGGCACGCTCAAATTTCTTTTGTACACAGAAACCGCCAATGTCCATTGTCCAGTAGGGGAGACCCGACATTGAGAAGTTGATACCTGCCGAAATCTGTGCTTTCATATCTTCCCAGGTGGTGCCAATATCGCCACTCCAAATTGTTGTGCCGTAATGCTGGCTTCCGGCAAAACCTGATCGGGTAAGAATAAATACACGGTCTTTCGGATTTTCTTCGCGCTGACCTTCGTAAATTCCTTTGGCATTCATAAGTGCAAATGCATTAAAATATTGCGTTGACGATCCTAAAGCAGTCGGATTCATTAATTTTTTGCGGTAGTCCATACTGGCGTTCGAAAGGATGTCCGGTTCTGTAGCATCAAGCCACCACGCATCGATACCTAACGAGTATAAGTGCTCGTTAATCTGTTCCCAGAAAAGTTTTCTTGCACCTTCGCTATAAGCATCGTAGAACGAACCAATGTAACCCGGATAAATCCAGTCGCGAATACTATCGTTAATGGCTTGTTTATACATCCAGCCGTGTTCGTCAAATTCGTTGTAGTGCTCGGTTCCCAAATAAAATTTAGGCCAAACCGAGATCAAAATCCGTGCATGGTTGTCGTGCACCATATCCATCATCCCTTTTGGATTCGGGAAACGTGCTTTGTCGAACTCCTGGCTTCCCCATTTGTCAACTTCCCAGTACGACCAGTCTTGTACAATATTATCGATAGGAATTTCTCTTTTTCTGAATTCTTTCAGCGTGCTTTCCAGTTCTTCCTGTGTTTTGTAACGCTCGCGACTTTGCCAGAAACCCATTGCCCATTTTGGCATCACCTGGGCTTTCCCGGTAAGTGTACGGTAGCGGCTGATCACATCGTCCAAGCTGTTTCCTTTCATAAAGAAATAGTCGATTTGGTTGCCCATTTCCGAGTAGAACGAAATGTCGTCCTGTACATCCGGATCTACCGGAGATAAAGCTTTTAGCCCGATATACGAAACACCACCGTCAGGAATCCAGTCGAGTTTTACATGGTATTTCTCGCCGGCTTTCATATCGTACTGAAATTTAGCTACCGATGGGTTCCATGCAGTACGCCATTTGTCGGCCATTAATTCGCCGTTCACCCAAATTTTGGTGTAACCGGCATAGTACAACAAGAAACGGAAAATTCCACTTTCTTCGGGCTCAATATCACCTTCCCAAACAATGCGGGCGTGGTTAAAATCGAAACCTTCAGGGAAATTCTCGATGGTTTCAAGATTTTCGTAATCGATAGTCGATTCTGTGCGAGTTGTGTAAACGTGATCGTTTTCGTTGTTGTCGATGTAGGTAGCTGTTAAACCGCCTTCGTTACCATCGGCATTGTAAAGTTTAAACTGATCAATCTGTCCGTAAGGGCGAGGATCTCCAAAACGCGAAAGCGAGTAGTTATCCCAGAGCAGTCCGTAATTGTTTGTTGAAACAATAAACGGCACCGACACTTTTGTGTTGTACTGGAAAAGCTCTTCGTTTTTCCCTTTGTAGTTCATTTCGTCGGCTTGATGTTGCCCAAGTCCGTACAAAGCTTCATCGTCTGACGATTCGAAGACCTGACGGGTTGAATAAGCACTTACGCCATCAACTTCGATCGGCTCGAACCATTTTCCACCGTTTTCCTTTTCCTCAAGAATTGGGTTTCCATGTTCATCCAGAAAATCGATTTCTCCGGTTTCTGTTGATACTTTAACTTTTGTTTTTGCTGTTGAAATGATCAGGTAATCGTCATTTTCCTCAACCACAAAAGGAATAGTTTCGTTTTGCGGAAGTGCAATAAGACTTTCCTTGGTTGAAAATGTTTTTGTGGGGCTTGCCGACACTTTGATGATCTCGTCGTTTACAGGTGTGATTTTAATGGCCTGCGCCTGTTGATTGCCGGCTTGCTTTGGGTAAACAATTACGGCTTCTCCTGTTTGCTCCCAGTTGGTTTTAGAACAGGAAATTGCGAAAATACTTAGCAGAACTGCTATAAAAAATTTATTCATTATTGTAGAGTGTTAATTTAAGCTATATTTTTTGTTGATTGATTTCTTTATTTATTGTTTACCTTGTTAATTAAGCCTTAACGGCCGGTCTTTCGCTATGTTTTATTATCAATTTAATCCGTATTATTCATCACAGATAACAAAATAATTTAATGCGACTAAGCTTCGTGCCCATTTGCGATACTCAAAAATGGACTCAGCTAAGTCGGGATTAACCCGGAGAAACATGACTATTGCTAAATTCATAAGAATTATCCGGGTTAAAATGGATACGAACCGTCTTCTGCTCCTTTTATCAGGCTTTTGTATGAAAGCGAATCAATGATTTCATAACTGTTACGGTCAATAAGTCCATTGTCCCAACAGAATGGCACTAAACCATTGTTTTTAGCTTTTCGGGCAACTGTTTCCATAAAATAGGCTCGTGATTCATTATGTTTTTCCTGCCATCCTTCCTGATACATCGAAAGGTCGCGGTAGATCGATCCAAATTCGCCCAAAATTACAGGAAATCCGTTATCTACCAATTTGGCTTTCATTTTTTTGAACTGTGATTCCACCAAATCTTCTTCGCCCCAATTGGCATTGCGGTCGCCGGCACCTTCAACATGGTTAGGTTCTCCCCAGAAATAGAACATTTTTCCCCAGCTTGCATCTTCTTCCAATCCGCAGAAATTCCAGGGTGTATAATAGTGCACCTCGGCCAATAAACGATCTTCAACCCTGTCGGTTGGCATCGTCATAAACTGGTCGGCTTTATCGATATCAGTATTTGGTGCCTGAATGATGAGGTTACGGTAAGCGTTTCGGCCTCCGGTTGAGCGAACAGCATCAACAAAGGTTTGCATGTACACATTCAGTACGTCTACATTTTCCTGCTCATCAGCATTGGGTTCGTTGGCTCCGGCAAAAAGAAGGTGTTCGTCGTAATCGCGGAACCGGATGGCAATTTGTTTCCAGATAATCTCCAGTTTGTTGTTCACTGCTTCCAGACTCTCGGGAATGCAGTTTTGTTCCATCCAGCCTCCATCCCAGTGGATGTTGAGAATGGCATAAAGATCATTGTCTACACAATAATCCACTACTTCCTGTACACGGTCGAACCACGATTCTTTTATTTTATACGAGCTTTGGTTTTCCAGATATCGGTCCCATGCACATGGCAGGCGAACGGCACTAAATCCTGCATTTTTAACAGCAGCCATTAATTCGTTTGTAGCCATTGGGTTTCCCCAAGAGGTTTCGCCGCCGGTTGCTTCTAAGGTATTTACCATGTTCCAGCCAACCTGTATTTGCGAGGCCAGTGTAATGGCATTACTGCTCATCCCGGTCATGTCGGCGGCAATTGAATCCGGTACTTCCGGATCTATAATTTCAGGTTCTTTTGCTTCCTGAGTTACTGCTATTGTAATTGTTGAAACATCTTCAGCAGAGATGCTAATAGTGGCCGTTCTTTCTTCTTCCACGGTATTGGCTTCGGCACTGATATTAATGTTAGCGTTGTCTTTGCTGGTTTGCAATGCGGAGGTACACCACGACGCGTTGCTGCTGATGTTCCATGTGGTATTCGACGTGATGGATATCGTTTCGGTGCCACCATCTTTGCTAAAGTTTAAACTTAAAGGACTTGCCGATAATTCTGCTTTGAAATTGTCGGGATTGGGCACTGGGTCTTCGTTTTTGCTACATGCAAAAAGAGATATAAGGAGTGCGAAGAAAAATAACTTAAAAGGAATCTTCATTTTATTTGTTACTTGTTATCAGTAAACCCTCGCCTTTATTGAATGTATCCATTTCTCACAAAGGCAAGGGGTTTTTATTACTCAATTAGTTAAAAAATGTATTAATAATAGTGTTTATAAAATTTAATGTCATTATATTCATATTTGCCAGATAACGAAGCCTGAAAATATTTTTACTTTCAGGAATACCGTTTAAAAAGTTTTATTTAACTACTAATTACCTATAACCATATGAAAACCGGTTATCTCAATAGGTACTTCAGTATTAGTATCGTCGAACTTACTATAGAACCCAAGGTATAATCCTTTTTCTGAGATATTGTTCAAGCTGGCTCCATCACGCGAGCCCACCAGCCACGGGCCTTTCCCTTCGTTGTTATTGGTGAATATCCAGGTATAAGTAAAAGGAGCTTCAGAGAAGTTAAGAGTAGCGTTTTCTGGATCGATATCAACAATGATTCCATTTTTAGTGGTGCCGTTGTCGATGGCATCAGCTTTCAGTACATCTCCGTCAACATAAAAGCTTATTGACGATGCAAGGCAAGCGTTATAGACTTCTTCTGTCCAAAACCATGATTGGCTTTCAAAATCATCAGGATATAAGCCAGAAGTCCAGCCACCGCTCCAGTCAGCACTATACCAATCGGCAAAATAATTAACATCAGGAACAAGGGTTTTCCCTTTTAATGCATTCTTCCATACTGCCAAAGGATCCACTTCTCCACCTCCTGAAACGGGAACCATATGCAAGGATATGTATTCATCTTTCTCTGAAGATCGTTGACCAAACCAAATTCCTTCTATGTTACCTAAAGCATCTTTTTCTGACAATATAATCCTCAAACTATTTTCAGCGGTTGTTCCAAAGGTTAACCAGCCACCAACTCCACTGATGAATGTGATTGGCTGCCCGAAATCTATGTTATTATTTTCATCAACACTGTAAGTTCCCTCATAAGAGTTACTAAGCGTTTTAATTTTATAGGTACCTCCATTGTCATCTTCTTTTGTCAGTGTCATAGAAACTGCGCTGAATGCGGCATCATCATAAGGAGGCGTCCAGGTTGTAAAGGCAAATCCACCTTCGCTGGTTGTTGTAGCTACTTCGTTTAACGCAGTGCCATCCAAACCATGCCAGTTATATGGAATGTCCAAATCGATTTTCCATGTTTTAGTTGTACTGGTAGCGGTTGTTAAATCTTCATTGGCATTTCCATTATAAGGTGGTTCCGGATCCGGCAGATCAGGTGCCACCCAATTATCTGAATATTCTTTGCTAATAAAGTTGAAAAGAAGCATAGCAGGATCACCTTCGGTACGTATAACACCTAACTGTAACGTATTTTCAGTAAGGTTTAGTACGGTAATGTCTGTCCAGTCACTTACCTGACCTTCCAGTGCCGGAGGATGAACAATCGTAGCATCCGTTGTTCTCATTGTTTTGGCATCGGCATCGAACGTATAAGTGCCACTTTCCTGTATTCCTGACGCCAGGTGATCAACAATCAGGTGAGGGCCATCAATCAGGTCAAAAGTCATGGTCCCGTAATCCTGTGCCGGTTCGCCTCCAAACAACCAGCTGCCGTTACCGGCCCAATCGGCATCCCAGTTCCAACCGTCTTCAATTCCCAATTGCGCATTCACCTCTTCACGGCTTATACCATCGGCCAACAGATGAAAACTTTTCCATGTATCTTCTGTTCCCCAGAAATATTGCGGGCCAACAAAGTATTTGCTGTAATTTGGAGCAACGTCCTGCGTGAATAAGTCAAGTACCCAGGTTTTACTTTGCCCAACACCGCCGGTTAACATAGTCCACAACGGATCGTCTACATAGTTGAAATTATTGGTTGTAATACTTAGGTTGAAGGTATCGGCCTGAACAAACCCACCATTGCTTTGAACTCCGTAAACAAACTTGTAGTCTCCGGCAAACGGGAAACGTAAAGTATCTATTAATTTTGTTGAACGCCCTGTAGGCGTAACCCACAATGGAGTAAAGCCTGGTGTCTGGCTTTCAAGGATCACCATATTCGGATCGTCGGCATTTTGCGTTATGCTGTATTCCAGGTCTTCTTTTGATAATAAAGAACCCAGGCTAAATTCGTCGGGTTGGCAGGCAAAAAATGCCATCGCCATCCCTAACAATAGCATATATATTTTTAAATTTCTTGTCTTCATAAGATTTTAGTTTTAATTAGTTCCATCCATCATTTTGTGTAATTAAACCACTGGATAAGCTTATTTGTGATTGTGGAATAAGGAATAAGCCTTTCGTATCGATGATTTTTTGCGAATCTATTACTTTATCTTCTTCTAAACCTGCATTTTGTACAGTTGTTGATACTGCAATTGTTGATGCGGCTGTATTTACACCCTGGCGAAGTAAATCCCAATATCGTAACCCTTCAAAGGCAAACTCTAAACGACGTTCGGCCATAATATTATCCTGATTTACAGGTTTCGAATCTTCAAACCCGGCACGTGCACGAACCTGGTCGAGATAATCCTGCGCATTTGAACTACCTAATTCGGCTGCCATCAGCAGCACATCGGCGTAACGGATTACTACATAATCCTGATACTGGCCAATCATAAGATTCACTGCATCGTTAGCTTCGGCAACATCTTTGCCATCGGGTAACGATAGTGGTGTGTATTTTTTATTCGTATAACCAGTGTAATCGCGTTGGTCAGTATTATCAAAATCCAGATTTTCCTGGCTAATGGCAATAATTGATGCTTCTTTCCTTACGTCGTTTTCTTCGTAAGCCTGGTAAAGCTCGGGTACAACTGTGCAAGCACCCCAACCTCGCCCGTAAGGAGAGAATGATTGGGTACGTAAGCCCAACATAACCAACCAGTGGTTACCGTCTGTATCGCCGTTGTAGTTGGAAGTAATATTGTATTTAATTGCAAAAACAGTTTCCATATTGTCTTTCCCGGCATAAGTTGTTGTAAGGCTATTATCTTCCGGTACCGGAGTAGAGGAAGCTGCAGGCCAAAGATTTTTGTAGTCGTCAACTAATCCGTAACCGTTAGTACCTGTTCCTGCAATAATGTCTTCCAGACCCTCCAAAACTTTAGCTTTTGAAATTCCGGCCAATTCGGCTTTTCCGTAATAACCGGTGTAGAATAAGTATACACGAGCCAACATGGCTTTAGCAGCCCATTTATTCACCCGACCAGCCTCAACTGTTTCGGCACCATTTTCAGCTGCAAACAATAAATCGTTGGCAATTAAAGTGTAAGTTGAATCTGCTGGTGCCTGCGGCTGATTTTCGTTTGATGGAACCGTTAACAACGGAACACGTTCCCAAAGGCGAACCATATCGAAATAGCAGTATGCCCGAAGGAATTTAGCCTGCGATTCGATTGATAATTTGTAAGCGTCATCACCTTCCCAGTCAATCTTGTCGATATTCAGAAGCAACATATTACAACGATAAATGGCTTTATAGTAGTTTTTCCAGTTATCATTCAGCATGTCTACTTCGGCCGGAGAGATTTGCAGGTCGAAGTGATCCATGATTTCATATTTATAATCGTCGTTTGCCCCGGTACCTCCAAAACAGTTATCCGATGCCACTTCCGATAAAATTGGAAAGGCAATACCTGTACTGTATAATGATTGAATACCGTCGTAGCAACCAACAATAGCCAGTTCTGCATCTTTTTTACTACGGTAGAACGTATCTCCGTTTAATCCGGTTAGAGGTTCACTGTCTAACCAGCTTTCCGAACAAGCACTGAAAAACAGTGTTACCAGTGCCAATAAATATATTGATAGTTTTTTCATTGTTTCTCAGTTTTAAAATTTAACATTTACACCAATCATTACTGTTCTTGGGTTTGGATAGTATCCCAGATCGACACCTGACGAACCATCTTCAACACCATAGCCAACTTCAGGATCCATGCCATTGTACTTGGTAAAAGTAAAAGCATTTTGAACCGAAGCGTACAAGCGCAACTGGCTGATGTATTTGTGTTGTACCAAACTACGGGCAAAATCGTACCCTAACGTAATGTTACTAATACGCAGGTAATCGCCGTCTTTCACAAAAACATCAGAAAATAAATAGTTTATATTGTTGTTGGTTACACGCGGAATTTTATTCGAAGTTCCTTCTCCGTGCCAACGATTAAGAATCTCAGTGGTGTAGTTGGCTTTTGCCACAACATGATTTCTATATGACTGAACAATTTGGTTACCGGCAACACCGTTAGCTGCAAGTAAAAAATCGAAAGCTTTATAATTTAAGCCTAAAGAGAAACCAAAAATGTAATCGGGATTAGGAGCACCAACCATGGTTTTATCACTTTCGTCGATTACACCGTCGTTATTTTGATCTACATAACGTAAGTCGCCTGGTTTTGCTTTTGGTTGAACCACTTTATTATTGATCACATAATTTTGTACTTCAGCCTCGTTCTGGAATAAACCGTTGGTTTCCCATCCCCAGAAATAACCAATTGGATATCCGGTTTCGGCACGGTGATAAAATTCCAGCGAGTTATCGTAAAGCATATTTGGCAAACCGTGTACTATACCATCGTTGGTAGGTACTTCTGTTACTTCGTTCTTATTTTTCGAAACGTTGGCGTTAATATTGTAACTCAGGTCGCCAACTTTGTTGGCATAGGTCATTGATAGTTCAATTCCGGTATTCTTCACATCTCCGCCATTAATATAACGTGAGTCGGCGCCTGCTGTAGCCAATACGGGTACGTCAATTAACCAGTCTTTTGTTTTTTTCTCGTAATAATCGGCATTAATGGTTAAATGGTTATCAAGCAGTTGTGCATCGATCCCAAAGTTTAACTGCTCAGAAGTTTCCCACTTTAAATCAGGATTTGGAAGAGTGTTTGGATAAGCACCAACAGTATTTCCCGACGAATCAAAATCGTCTGATCCAAAATAGTAATTTGTCTGATCTGTTTTTACTAAAGCCAGGTATCTGAATGCCGGAATATTCTGGCTTCCAACTTGTCCCCAGCTGGCACGCAATTTCAGAAAATCTAAAAATGAATTTTCCATAAAAGTTTCGTTACTCATTACCCAACCTGCCGAAAACGACGGGAAATATCCCCAGCGGTTTCCTTTGGCAAAGCGTGAAGAACCATCGGCGCGGAATGTTGCATTTAACAAGAAACGCTCCTGATAGCTGTAGCTTAAACGGCCAAAATATGACAAGCGTTTATCAACATCGTTTGGCGCACCTCCAAATCCCAATAAGGTAAAGTCGGTATTGGTAGTGTTGTTAATGTAAGCATGTTCTAAATCCGAAACAGTAAGGTTTGCATTATTTACCGATAACCAGGTTCCTTTGTTGCGGTAAATTGAGTTACCTGCCATTGCTGTAAGACTGTGATCGTCTCTGGTAAATTGATACGTTAATACATTGTCCCAGGTTAGCGCCAGGCCTTTGTTCATGTCTTGCTTGGCCTCATCGTTATCTCTAAATGCATAGATGGAAAGATGATAAGTTGGCGAATAAGAATGACCTTCGCCTGCATAATAATCATAACCCAATGTTGTACGAAGAGTAAGATTCTTTAATGGAGTCAATTCAAAATAGACATCACCCAATACTTTTTGATTATTATTTTCACTTTGATTATTGAGCTTCATTAATGCATAAGGGTTACTTTCTCCTTCAATCCATGGAGTCCATTCTTCTCCGCGATATATTACACCTGCATTAGCGGTGTTATCCAGGTAATTGCCTTCGTCGTCGCGCATGGGTAAGAATGGGCTGGTATTAAATGCACCGCGCAAGGTGTTATTATATTGGTTACCAACACTAATACCATTTTTTGAAGTGTATCCCATGGTTAAGTGTTGACCAACTTTTAGTAATCCGTCATATAATTTGTGCTCGGTGTTAATACGCAGGTTATAACGCTCGTAATTGGAAACCGAAGGACCTCCAACGATACCTTCTTGTCCTGTGTACGACATTGAGAAAGAATACACCGACTTATCGGAACCACCGGTTAAACCCAATGTGTAGTTTTGAGTTACAGCATTATCATATAACATTTCGTCAATCCAGTCGGTGCCAGTGCCCATAGCATTAATTTCATCCTGAGAAAAGTAAGGAGCGTTACCTGAATTGATGTTTGCTTCATTCATAATTACAGCATACTCTTTACTGTTCAGCATGTCAACCTTATGAGCTATGTTTTGAAAACCATAATAGGCATCGAAACTGATTTTTGTAGCACCTTGTTTACCCGATTTTGTGGTAATAAGAATTACACCGTTTGCAGCCTGAGAACCGTAAATTGCAGCTGCCGCAGCATCTTTTAATACATCTATACTTTCAATATCGGCATTGTTTAAGTACGAAATATCACCGGATTGAATACCGTCAATAACATAAAGAGGCCCTGAACCGCCAATGGTTCCCTGCCCTCGAACAACCACTTTCATTCCTTCGCCAGGCTGTCCCGAAGTAGAGGTTATCTGAACCCCCGATGTTTGGCCCTGCAAAGCTTGTAACGCGCTTGTAGTACTGCGTTTGGCAAGTTTATCTCCATCTACCTGCACGGTAGCTCCGGTTACCAGTTTCTTTTTCTGAACTCCGTAACCAACCACAACAACTTCTTCCAAACCCACAACGTCGGGTTCTAAAGCAATGGTGAAATTGGTTTTTCCGGCTACCGGAATTTGTTGAGCAATAAATCCTACAAAAGATACTTGCAGGACATCGTCTTCGCTAACAGTCAGGTTAAAAGTTCCGTCGATTGAAGTAACTGTTCCGTTAGTAGTTCCCTGTACAAAAATTGAAACGCCTGGAAGAGTTTCGCCGGATTCAGCTTCGGTCACTGTCCCTGAGATTTGTTTCTCATTGGATTGAGCCAGCGCTTGATTTGCAAATAAAATAGCCAAAACCAACAAACTTGTACTGAGCAGTACTTTTGCCGATTTTGCCACGGAGTTCACAGTAAAACTCCAGTAACTGCATGTCTTGTTCATACGTCTAGATTTAATTTATTAAAGTTTATCGATCGCGATCAGTATTTCAGATTTTCATCTGCCTGCCGATCTAAATTTAGTTCACCGTAAAAGTAGAATGGAAGAAAAAGGAAAACCTGCAAAAATGTTTTGGTTATGTGTTTCATTTGTACATGGCTACTGTCTGTAATGTTAAAAATAGATGTTTCGTTTGTAAAACGATCATGTAGATTGGGAGTTGTAAGGTTCAGTAGGTCAGTTGTTTGTGATTTTGAGTGTTGAGTTGTGTTTTTGATGTATTCTATAGGGGTAGAGGAGAGTATCGTTTAGGAGCTATTTGGTAGTCCGGTGAATGAATGATGCGGTTGAATTTGTGCCTGATTAGTTTTGTTGCGGAATGTTATACTCAGAAAAGGAGTTTTAGAGGTTTGTAAATCAGAGATTGTTGACGTTATTAATGTTAATGCTCTTGATTTAAGCTCCGGGAAGGCCGGTGTAGCCTGCCCGAAGTGACTTAAATCTGTAGAAAACATCTAACTAACTTATATCTAACTAAACTATTTTTATGGTCGTGAACAAGGTGAGATCTTTGGTGTTTTTAAATGATTTGCGGCTAAATCCTATCTGTGTCTCGATTTTGCAGTGAATCATTTTTTTTGTTTGTCTTACTGATTCAATTGTAAAACTATGTCAATAATTACAATGGCGATCTAAAAAATGTATCAGAAGATGATATAAGTTGTTAAGAGAAGTGTTAGAATGTTAATAATAGGGGTGATAAATGTTACCGGGCGGTGTGAGTCGTTTCTTGTATATTTGTTTCAAAGGGTTGCTATATGTTTTAAATCAGCGTTATAGGATTGTCGTTCCAGAGAATGTTTATTTCCAGAGAGATTTTAATTTTATATTCGTAATGAGCTACTCATCTCGCTAAACTAAATATGAACGTAACGGACGATTATGTATTGGAAATGGGGAGTCCAGAATCCGGGATATAAGGATCAATCCTTTTTCTTCATAAACAAAAGCTTAAAAGAAACGTAAATAGTTCTGTTCTACGTATTTGTTTCTGATTAAACATGGCAAAGAGTTTCTGATCTGAATCAGAAAGTTTTCGCGACACTAAAAAAGTCCGTTTTTTTTGAATATTTTTTAATGTGTCATTTAAACATATTGAGATATTTGTAGTCAAAGACTAATCCTAATTACTGAATAGAACTTAGTAGGATTAAAAAATTCAATTAATACCAAATTATGAAGAAAAGATTTTTTCTGCTTGTTGTTATCCTGTTAGCTACAGGAGTATCATTATTTGCACAACAAGCATTGTTCGGAGGCCAACAAATTGTTTCGCCTGAAATTAATTCCGATAACTCGGTAACCTTTCGTGTACTTGCCCCCAATGCGGAAACTGTATTGGTTACCGGAGACTTTTTGCCAACAGAGATGGTTCAATCGCCAATGGGCGAGATAGAAGCTCCAGGAAAAGCTGAAATGACAAAAGATGAAAAAGGCGTTTGGTCATTTACCTCCGAGCCATTAGAATCAGAACTTTACGATTATTCATTTGTAGTTGATGGTTTTACAACTACCGATCCAAGTAACCCGTACGTTATCCGCGATATTGCTTCAATTACCAATTACTTTATTGTTGAAGGTGGTAAGGCCGATCTGTACATGGTGCAGGATGTTGCGCATGGTAGTGTAACGCGCCGCTGGTACGATTCGCCGGGATTGAAAATGGATCGTTGTGCAGTGATTTATACACCTCCGGGTTACGAAAATTCAACAGAAAAATACCCGGTACTTTATTTACTTCATGGTGCCGGTGGCGACGAAGAAGCCTGGTTTGCCCACGGAAAAGCAACACGGATTCTTGATAACCTGATTGCTCAGGGAAAAGTTAAGCCAATGATTGTGGTTATGCCAAACGGAAACGTTATTCAGGATGCTGCACCTGGCGAAGGTTGCGATGGTTTTGTAACTCCTGCATTTATGATTCCGAATACAATGGACGGAAATTTTGAAGCCAGTTTTATGGATATCCTGAAATTTGTGGAAAGCAACTACCGCGTTAAAGCCGATAAAGCCGACCGTGCTATTGCCGGACTTTCAATGGGCGGATTTCACTCGATGCATATTTCAAGGTATTACCCGAATACTTTTGATTACGTAGGGCTATTCTCGGCAGCACTTTTGCCACGAGAAGATGCAACCGGAAAAGTGTACAGTAACATCGACGAAACCTTAAAAGAACAAAAGGAAAATGGTTACAAATTGTATTGGACAGGTATTGGTAAATCCGATTTTCTCTACGATGCAAATAAAGAATTTAGGGCAAAGTTAGACAGCATTGGTATGGAATATACTTACATGGAAACCGATGGTGGACATATTTGGCGAAACTGGCGGATTTACCTGTCGGAATATTTGCCATTACTGTTTAAATAACCATTATCTATTTCAACCCAATTGCAATAGTCGGTCAGTTAGCGCATGTTGCAATTGTATAAACTTAAACGAATGAAAAACCTGATAATCACTGTTTTTCTAGTGTTTTTCGCTTTTGCTTTTCAACTAAATGCACAGCAGAAACCGCGCACCATTGTAACCACCGATGGCGAAGTGGATGATATGGATTCGTTTATTCGCTTTTTGCTTTACACCAATAATTTAGATATTGAAGGCCTTGTTTACTGCAGTTCGCAGTGGCATTACAAGGGCGATGGCAAAGGCACTGCTTTCGTATCGGAAATGGAAATGACCAAACGCATTTACGGCGAACGAACCGATTTGCGCTGGCCCGGAACTACCTGGATGCAGGAACTGATTGACAAGTATTCAGTTGTTTATCCCAACCTTATTCAGCACGATCCTGATAATGACAAGCTTAACTACAAGTGGTGGAATTATACCGAGGTTGGTACTTATCCTAAAGCTGTTGAAGTTAAATCAGCAGCCCAAAAACAGGTAAAAATCCGAATACCGGCTGATGCCCAGGCAGGTGAAACCATTCATATGATATTAGAAGTTTCTGACGAGGAATATGCTTAAATGATACATTTTCAAATAGTTGTAATTTAGATAGACTAAAATCAAAAAATAAACTAAAATGAAAAAACTATTCTTATTAACCTTTTTATTATTTGGCACTTTTGCATTTGTATTGGGCCAAAACGACGAAAAAGTAACTCATTTACCTGTTTTTGACGTACATGTGCACGTAATGAAAATGAATTCCAGTTTTATTTCAGGTCCCTTGTGTCCGTGGTTTTTAAGCAATATGCCCGGTGCCGATCCGCAAGAAGAATTTGGAATGGACGATGTATTTAAATCAGACTGTCTTGATCCGCTTCCGCCTGCAACCAGCGATGAAGAGCTAAAAGCTGAAATTACCGGTCGTATCAAAGCTATGAATATGACTATGGTTTGTTTTGGCGATCCTGGAGTTATCCGCAGTTGGATGGCAGAAGTTCCTGAAGGCCGGATTATTCCGGGAATCAGTCCCGGACAATTGACTGTTGAGCAATTCCGCGATTCACTGGAAAGTGGCTTTTACAAATACATGTCTGAAGTTGCTCCTCAGTACGAGGGAATGTCGCCCAGCGATATGTCGCTTGACCCTTATTTTGCCGTTGCTGAAGAGTTGGGTATTCCTGCCGGAATTCATATGGGAACCGGAGGCAATGGAATGACCAACATTACAAACAAAAATTACCGTGCTTCGTTAGGTGATCCGTTTCTTTTGGAAGATCTGCTGGCACGCCATCCAAAGTTAAAAATCTGTGTTCAACACGCCGGTTATCCGATGATAGATCATATGCTTGCCTTGATGGGAGCTAATGCATATGTATATGTTGATATTTCTGGAATGATCTGGAGTTATCCGCTCGACGATGTTCATGAATATATAAAAAGACTGGTGCGGGGAGGTTTTGGCAAACGTATTATGTACGGAACCGATTTTATGACCTGGCCACGAATGATAGAAACTTCAATGGGAGTGATTGAACATGCTCAGTATTTATCAGAAGACCAGAAACGCGATATTTTATTCAATAATGCTGCCCGCTTTTTCCGCATGAATGACAGTGATTTCGACTGGCCTGAATAATTATAAATCCGACCGTATTCATACACGCTATAATCTGGATAGTTAGATCGAAAAACCGGAAGTTCAAAATGTATTAAACTTTATAGTAACCCAATAAAAAAACAAAATGAAGAAAAAACTTTTCCTTGCACTATTTTGCTTCTTTGTGGTTCTTGGTGTTAATGCCCAGGAATTAGCAAATTTTATGGGACGTGCACCCGTAGTTTCTCCGGAATTTGGAGAAGAAACTGTGACTTTCCGAATTTCAGCACCCGATGCTAAATTAGTACGACTTTATGGCTCGTGGATGGAAGCCCGAAATTCATCTGTAAATATGATGAAAGATGCCGACGGCCTTTGGTCGGTAAGTGTTCCAACTCCATCGCCAGAGCTTTATACTTACAATTTTATTGTAGATGGTTTGGTAGTAAATGATGCGCTTAACGTTTTTATGCAGCGCGACGGAACCCGCTATTTAAGTGTTTTGTTGGTTCCGGGTGAACTCACCGAAAATTATTTCGAGGCCAACGAACACGGAAACCTTACGAAAGTTTGGTACGATTCGCCAACATTGGGTATCAACCGTCGCATGTTTGTTTACACGCCTTACGGTTACAAAACCAGTGGCGAAGATTACCCTGTTTTATACTTGTTACACGGTGGTGGTGGCGATGAAGATGCCTGGAGTACCATGGGGCGAGCCCGTCAGATTTTGGATAACCTGATTGAAAAAGGATTGGCAAAACCAATGATTTGTGTAATGCCAAACGGAAATCCGGGTCAGCAGGCAGCAAAAACACAAATGCTTGAGGAAAAACCATTTGATTACCGCAACGAGGCAACACGTAATGATTACATTAACAGTTTGGTAAAAGACATTATTCCTTACATCGAAGATCATTACCGCGTAATTGCCAAACCTGAGGGCAGGGCAGTTTCCGGTCTTTCAATGGGTGGCGGACATACAACCTCGGTTACTGTAAATTATCCGGGAGTATTCGATTATATTCTTCCGTTAAGCTCAGGAATGAGAGGCGAAGCTGATGTTATTGATCCTCAGCTTCAGAAAATTAAAGCGGCCGGTTATAAATTGTACTGGGTTGGCTGTGGAAAAGACGATTTTCTGGCATACGAAAGCAGTGTGAATCTTGATAAAGCGCTTACCCGCATCGGAATGGAGCATACATTCTTTGTTACTGAAGGTGGTCACACCTGGGCTAACTGGCGGATTTATCTGAATACTTTTGCTCCGCTACTTTTTAAATAGACTTTCGAAATCAATCAATTAATAGAAATATGAAAAAATATATAATCTCGTTAATAGCCCTGTTTCTTTGTGCAGGAGCATTTGCCCAGGAGATAGGAAATTTCATGGGTCGCGAACGTGTTGTTTCGCCCGAAATTGGAGACAATGGAATTACTTTCCGTTATTCGGCTCCTTATGCTGATGATGTAAAACTTACAGGTGGGTTTGCGCCTACTGAAAAAAGAGAAACTCCGTTTGGAGAGATGGATATGCCGGGAAATATTGATATGAAAAAAGGCGAAAACGGATTGTGGTCGGTAACAGTGCCGCTACCTGAGCCTGAGCTTTACACTTACAGTTTTATAGTTGACGGAGTGAGCGTAAACGACCCCAACAACATTTTTATGCAACGCGACGGTACCCGTTATTTGAGCGTGTTGCTGGTTCCGGGAGAATTGACTGAAAACTATTTCGAAGCCAACGAACGCGGTAACCTTAACCAGGTTTGGTACGATTCGCCAACATTGGGAATGACGCGTCGTTTGTTTGTATACACACCTTACGGTTACGCCGACAGCAAAGACAAATATCCGGTGCTTTACCTGTTGCACGGAGCCGGTGGCGACGAAGATGCATGGAGTACCATGGGACGTGCCTGCCAGATTCTGGATAACCTGATTGAAAAAGGATTGGCTAAACCGATGATTTGTGTAATGCCAAACGGAAACCCAACTCAATATGCTGCACGTACTTTAATGATCGATGAAAAACCAAGAGAAAACAACGATCCCGGAGCAGGAACGATGAGTAACGATTATCCAAAAAGTATTGTGGAAGACATTGTTCCTTTCATTGAAAAAACTTACCGTGTTGATGCCAAACCAAAATCGCGCGCCATTGCCGGTCTTTCAATGGGTGGTGGTCACACTATTGCAACTTCATTAATGTATCCCGGATTTTTCGATTACATCTGCCCATTGAGTATGGGAATTGGTGGAATGCGTTTTGGCAATAGTGAAGTTGATGAGGAAGAGATGATGAATAATTATAAAAAGCAATTTACGGCACTAAATAATGAAGGCTATAAATTGTACTTTCTGGCTTGTGGTGATTCTGATTTCCTTTTTGAATCAGCTAAAAATCTGGACAAAATGCTTACCGATACCGGTTGTGAGCACACGTTTTTTGTAACTCCGGGTGGACATACCTGGTCGAACTGGCGTATTTACCTGAATACTTTTGCACCTAAGCTTTTTAAATAGTAATCCATTGAAAGACTTCTCATGACAAATATGAAAAGAATGCCATGATTTCTTCTCTTTCCTAATGTGGAAGAGGAGGGGCGTGGCTGCTTTTCTTTTTTTTAATTAAATGATCAATAGGAATTCGAAATCGTGAATACAAGAAAACTCAATTAAAACAACCACTATGCTTAATAAACATCTTATCTTATTCTTTTTCCTGTTCGCAATTTTTCAATTGAATGCCCAGCAGGCGCATATTAACCTCGATTGGGCGCCACAACGAGCAGGTGGAAGCCTGACGCCGTTTATGGCCAACACAATCTCTCCCGAGGTTTCTGATGATCACATGGTCACTTTCCGTTTGAAAGCGCCTGAAGCAAAAGAAGTAACAGTTTCAGGAACCGTAATGCGTGGTTTGAAAAGTAACGATCCTATAAAGCTAACCAAAGGAGACGATGGTTTATGGAGTGCTACTGTTGGTCCGGTAACGCCCGAAATATACAAATACAACTATGTTGTGGATGGTGTTCGTATTGTTGATCCGGCCAACACTTATGTTGGATTTGCCAACCAACCGGGTTACAGCGTGTTGGTTGTTCATGGCGACGGACCGGCCTGGTACGATGCCAAAGATGTTCCACACGGATTGATAACACGCCATATTTACCAGTCGGATGTAACAAACGGACAGCGCGAAATGTATGTTTACACACCTCCCGGTTACGACAAATCGAAAAAATATCCGGTGCTCTACTTATTTGGAGGTTCCGGCGAAGAAGCCTCAACCTGGATGTTGACCGGCCGTGTGAATTTTATTATGGACAATATGATCGCTGCCGGAACAGCTGTTCCAATGATTATTGCCATGCCGAATAACCAGGTGGTGCACCGTATGAACCCAAAACACACCGAGATTAGTTTTCCGAAGTTTAACGACGAAATGCTGCAGGAAGTAATTCCTTTGGTGGAAGCCAGTTACAGCGTAAAAGCTGACAAACACAACCGGGCCATTTCCGGATTGTCGATGGGCGGCCGTCATGCGCAAATCATCGGTTTAAATAACCTTGATGTTTTTGGTTCCATCGGGATTTTAAGTGCTGCAGAATCTTTGGATCTGATTAAACCGGGAGTCCTTGATGATCCGAAAATCAACGATAAAATTGATTACTTATTTATTGGCGCGGGAACCAACGAAACTACACCTGATTCGCGTCAAACACAATTGCACCAAACATTTGAAGAGAAAAATATCGAGCACGAATATTATATCGGCAGTGCCGGTGCACACGATTTTATCACCTGGAAACACTTGTTGTATTACAAGTTTCTTCCAAAACTTTTTAAAACGAACTAATAAGTAGAAAAGCAGATCCACATTCTATGAAACGTATTACCAAAATTTTGAAGTTACACTTGTTTTTATGCTGCATTGCTACAGCTGCTTATGCACAACCTAACCGACGGATAATAACTTCACCTGAGATTTTACCGGACAATCGTGTTACTATAAATCTCCTCGCTCCGCAAGCTAATAATGTAAAGTTGCTTGGTAGCTGGATGGCAAATTCATTCGCCGGGGAAAACATGACAAAACAAAGTGACGGAGTGTGGACCTATACAACTACTGAGCCGTTAAAAGAAGATCTGTATCGTTATTCATTTCTGGTTGACGGAGTGAAAACGCTCGATCCCAACAATATCAAACAGCTTCGCGACAACAGCAACTATTTCAGCTATTTTATTCTGCCCGGAGAATTATCCGATTTGTATAAAATGAATGACGTTCCCCACGGGACGGTTTTAAATATTTGGTACGATTCTCCTGTTCTTGAAATGAAGCATCGCCGGATGTATGTTTATACGCCTCCGGGCTACGAAAAGTCAACAAAAAGATATCCTGTTTTGTACCTGCTTCATGGTGTTTTTAGCGATGAAGAAGGCTGGATTGAAATTGGCAGGGCAGTAAATATTCTGGACAACCTTATTGCAAAGGGAAAAGCCGAACCAATGATTCTGGTGCTGACAAACGGCAATTATTTTCAGCATGCTTCGCCGAATGATATAACGCCCCCGAATATAAACATTATGGAAGGCATTTATAAATACGCCGGCAAGTTTGAAGAAAGTCTGGTAAAAGATATTGTTCCGTTTGTTGATAACAATTTCAGGACGTTGGCAAACAGCGAGAATCGCGCTATTGCCGGTTTCTCAATGGGAGGCGGACAGGCAACTTACACTGCACTAACTTATCCCGGCCGGTTTGCGTGGGTGGGCTCGTTTAGCGGTGCATTTGTGGTTTGGCCCAATGTACGTCCTGCTCCCGATGTTAACGACATTGACCTGAATGCACTCGAAAATAAAGTTTTCCCAAATCTTGATGCCTCGATTAATTCGAAATTGAAACTCTTATACCTGACTATTGGAACAAAAGATCCCTTGCTTGATCCGCAACATGAAGTTCGCAACTGGTTCAGGGAAAAAGGTATTCAGTTTGAAGATATAGAGACCGAAGGTTATGCGCATGTTTGGGGCTACTGGAGAATGAATTTGGTTGATTTTACATCAAAGATATTTAAGTGAATAAACACTAAGCCAATAAAACCTTAAAGCTTGAAGTTATGAAAAAAGTAAATGTTATTCTAACCACCCTGCTAATACTGTTAATAGTATTTAATCCGGAGATTTCTAAAGGCCAGCGTTACAAGGCCGGGCCACAGGATATGACCTTTTTTTCATCGGTTGATGAATCAAATCAACCCTACGCAATTTATATTCCTGAGAATTTTGATGAAACGAAAGAATACCCGCTTGTGGTGTTTTTGCACGGTGCACTGTCGAATCATCGTTTGGGATTGCGTCGTGTTTTTGGTAAAGGGAATATTCAGGGGCCGGACTTTGGTACACCCGGATTTGTTCCGGCACAAAACGATCTGGAAGTTACCCGGTTTTATCCTGAACTCAATCCTGTGGATTATATAGTTGTTGTTCCTTTTGCACGAGGTACCGCAGGTTACCAGGGAATTCCCGAACAGGATGTTTTTGATATGCTGGCTGATGTAAAAAGTAAATTTTCTATCGATGAAAACCGTATGTACCTTACCGGTTTGTCGATGGGCGGTGGCGGAACACTTTGGATTGGATTAACGCATCCTGATATGTGGGCGGCAATAGCGCCCGTTTGCCCGGCTCCTCCTGCCGGAACTGATGAATTGGCAATGAATGCATTTAATATTCCTGTGCACTTGTTTGTAGGCGACCGCGATAATTTAATGACAAGAGCAGATGCCTGGAATAAAGATTTTAAAGCTAACGATGTAGATGTAAAATACATTATCTATCCGGGAATTGCACATAACAGTTGGGAATATGCCTATAAAGATGGTTTTATTTTTGATTGGTTTGCACAGTTCGAACGTAATCCGTTTCCCGAAGAGGTGCGGTTTACAACCAGTGCTTTTAAGTACGACAAAGCATACTGGGTGAATATCGATAATCTTACACCCGGTGTGCAAGCCTCCATTATTGCAAAATTTACAGGAAAAAATGAAATAGAAGTAACAACATCTGAGCTTACAGGATTCACGCTGAATCTTGACGGACATTCGCAGTTTGATGCTACTTCAAAAGTAAATGTAACGGTAGATGGAAAAACATTCTCAGTGAAATCTCCTGGTGCCATTTCATTCTTAATGGCGGATGGCGAATGGGAGAACAGGAAATTTACTCCAAACCGGTTCTCGAAACAAAAAGGTTTGGAAGGCCCGATTTCTGAAGCCTTGGCAGATAATCATGTTTATGTTTACGGAACGCAGGGAGAACCTTCGCCGGAAGAACAGCAGGCCAGAATGGCACAGGCAACTTATGCTTCCGACTGGGCTTACCAACGTGCTTTTGGCGGACGGATTATGATTTTTCCGAGAATGGTTGCAGACAACGGCGTGCGTCAAAGCGATTACGAAACATCGAACCTGGTGTTATTTGGTACAGCGGCAACAAACAGCATTATAAAAAAATACGAAGAACGGTTGCCAGTTCAACTAAACGAAGATGCGGAAGGGTATGGTTTGGTTTATATTTATCCGATGAATGGTCGTTACGTAGTAGTTAATTCGGGCTTGCCATGGTGGACTCCGCCTGCAAAAACCGAAGAAGTCAGAGGCATGAGATTGTCGAGCGGTAGAGGAAGTTTACTCGATGCATATCCCGATTTTATTCTGTTTAAAGACACGCCTGATAACGTTATCAGTAAAGGGTATTTTGATGAGAATTGGGATATTCCGGAAGCTGAAAAGTTAAAACTGAAAGCATCGGGAGTAGTAACCCTGAAATAGATTTTAAACCTAAAATACTTTGAAAATTAAAAAGAAATGAAACACAAATTTACAATCAAACAATTGCTTGTTTTAGTCTTGGGAGTTTTATTAATGTCTGCTGTTCACGCACAGGAAATTCAACAACGAAGAGGAGTTCAGGTCGTTTCTCCGGAAATTGGAGACAATAACACGGTTACTTTCCGGCTTTATGCTGAAGACGCAGAATCGGTAACAGTTAGCGGAAGTTGGCTGGGAATGGGCGAAAACCTTGAAATGAAAAAGGGAAGCGACGGCGTTTGGTTGGCAACAACAAAAGTGTTGGAACCATCCATGTATCACTACAACTTTATTCTCGATGGAGTGAGTATAATTGATCCACGAAATCCAAAAGCTTTGCGCGACGGAACCCGATATGCCAGTACTTTGATCGTTCCCGGAAAAGGATCGGATGTTTTTGAAGTTCAGGATGTACCACACGGTACCATTCATAAAGTTTGGTACGATTCGCCAACACTCGGTTTATACCGCAGAATGTTGGTTTACACTCCGGCTGGCTACGAGAATAGCAAGGAAAAATACCCTGTTTTGTACCTGCTTCACGGAGGCGGTGGCGATGAGGAAGCCTGGTCGTCGCTTGGTCGTGCCAACAATATTTTGGATAACCTGATTGCTGCAGGAAAAGCAAAGCCAATGTTGGTTGTAATGACAAATGGCAACGAGCTTCAAACATCGTCGGTAACAGAGTGGCCAACAAATACAAATGTAGTTGATCGTGGCTCGGCTCGTGGCGGTGAAACACGCGAACAAACCGTTGACCGTGTTACAAAATTTCCTAACAGTTTGGTGAAGGATGTAATTCCTTACGTTGAAAAACATTTCCGAGTGATTGCAAACAGTGAAAATCGTGCAATCGCTGGCTTGTCGATGGGTTCGATGCAAACGCAAATCACCACTATGACTAATCCGGGTTTCTTCGAGTACATCGGTTGTTTTAGCCTTGGAATTCACTTTAACGACCAGTTTGAGATTGTATCAAATGAAATCCTTATTCCGGGTTACGACAAGTATTTGGAAACAATGGATAACAAACTGTTTTATACCGGTTGTGGAACAGAAGATTTCTGCTACGAAGGGGTACAGACGCTGCGTAAAAAGCTCGATGAACACAACTTCGAATACGTGTACAACGAAACCGGCGGCGGACATACCTGGGCAAACTGGAGAACCTATTTGTCGGATTATGCACCTCGCTTATTCAAATAAATAACTTTCAAATTTTAACTCATGAAACCGAATAATAAACAAATCGTTTTATCAGTCTTACTGATTTTAGTAGTAAATATCTTTAGTCTTAACGCACAGGAAATTCAACAACGAAGAGGAGTTCAGGTTGTTTCTCCCGAAATAAACGGAGATAACAGCGTAACTTTCCGTTTGTATTCTGAAAATGCTCAATCGGTTGCCGTTAGCGGAAGTTGGATGGGATTTGGCCAGAATCTTGAAATGAAAAAAGGAGAGGATGGCGTGTGGTCGGCAAAAACGGCGACTTTGGAACCATCGATGTATCACTACAATCTAGTTCTCGACGGAGTAAGTATTCTCGATCCGCGAAATCCAAAAGCAATGCGCGACGGAACACGTTATGCAAGTACTTTGATCATTCCGGGAGAGGGTTCTGAAGTTTTTGAGGTAAACGACGTTCCTCATGGTTCGATCAATAAAGTTTGGTACGATTCGCCGTCTTTGAATCTCACACGCAGAATGTATGTATATACACCTCCGGGTTACGAAGACAGCAAGGAAAAATATCCGGTTTTATACCTGCTTCACGGCGGTGGTGGCGACGAAGACGCCTGGAGTTCGCTGGGACGTGCAAATTATATTCTCGACAATCTGATTGCTTCGGGAAAAGCCAAACCGATGATTGTGGTGATGACCAACGGAAATCCAAATCAGAAAACTGCCATTACCGAAACGCAACCTATTCCGTCGGATAATCCACTGATTATTGCTACTGCCAATTTCCCAACCAGTTTGGTGAATGATGTGATTCCTTATGTGGAAAGTCATTACCGCGTAATTGCGAACAGTTCGAATCGCGCCATTGCCGGTTTGTCGATGGGATGTTTGCACACGCAGATTGCCTCGCTAAACAACCCGGAAATGTTTAAATACATGGGATTGTTCAGTCTCGGTTTACATCCAAAAGATCCTAACCTGGAGGAAATTATGAAACCCTTAATTGCAGCTTACGATAAAAATCTGGAAACCTTGAAAAAGAATTACAAGCTTTTCTACATCGGTTGCGGTACAGAAGATTTCGTGTATGAGGGTGTTCAGAATCTTCGCAAAAAACTGGATGATAATAATTTCGAATACTTGTATAACGAAACAGGAGGTGGCCATACCTGGGCCAACTGGAGAACCTATTTGTCGGATTATGCACCGCGTCTTTTTAAATAACCCGAAATACCCGACTAACCGATGAAGAATTTAAAATCAATAGTACTGCTTGGCTTTTTAACCATGTTTTTTACAGTGGCTGCTCAGGCCCAATTTAACCGCAGGCCAACTCCAAATGATAATTTGCAATCAACAACCGTTTTGGAAAACGGCGATGTTCAATTTCAGATTTATGCTCCCGAAGCAGAGAAAGTGACTTTGGGCGGCGATATTGTTCCGTGGGGAACAGACCTGAAAAGTGAAAAAGCCGAGAATGGCGTGTGGACAATTACAGTTCCGAATGTAAAAGCAGGCACCTATCGTTACAATTTTGTAGTTGATGGTGTAAAGGTTTACGATCCAAAAGCTCCGGATGCCTACAAAACATCGGCGCTGGTTGATGTACTTCCAAATGGAGAAAAGGAATTTTTTGCCGTTCGGAAAGATGTGCCTCATGGTGCTGTTTCTGCTGTTCAGTATTATTCGGAAACTACCGGAACAATGCGAAATATGCAGGTTTGGACGCCTCCGGGTCTCAACGCCAAAAACAATAAATTGCCTGTATTCTACCTGATTCACGGCGGTGGCGACAGCGAGCTGGCTTGGCCGGGAGTTGGACGCGCCGGAATTATTATGGACAACCTGCTTGCCGAAGGAAAATGCAAGGAAATGATCGTTGTAATGCCCGACGGCGGTATTGACGTAAACCTATTCGTTAAGGATTTTGTAAACGATATTATTCCTTACATCCAATCAAATTACAATGTGTACACCGATGCCGATCATCGTGCATTGGCCGGACTTTCAATGGGAGGTTTGGAAGTGCTGGAGTCGTTTATGGCACACCCTGATCTTTTTGCATACATTAACGTGATGAGCTCGGGCTGGTTTACTAACAACAAGGAAATGTATGAAAACGGAGACAAGCGTCTTAAAGAGATTGCACCAACTTTAGAAAAGACGGTAAAACTCCTGAAATTTACCCAGGGAGGTCCTGAAGATATAGCTTATGCAAATGGCAAAGAGATGCTGAAGGTATTCGATAAAAACGGGATTGATTATGAATTTAGTGAAATGCCCGGCGGCCATAGCTGGCTGGTTTGGCGAAACGATCTTCTTAATTTTGCTCCTGTATTATTTAAGTAAACAAGGCAACAAAAAGTACATCATTCGTGGTGTGCTTTTTTTGTTTGTAAGAAAGGATAACACTTAAAATCAATAAAATGACAATAAAAAAATACTTGCTCCGGTTCTTCAGTCTGGGCTTCATTCTGTTGATCACTTTGAATATTTTTGCCCAATTCGGGCCACGAATTAAATCGCCGGTAGTTAATGATGATTACAGCATTACTTTTTCGATAAAAGCTCCGGATGCGAAAGAAGTTTCGGTGAATATGATGATGAAAAACTTTCCGATGGAAAAGGATGCCGAAGGCGTTTGGAGTGCTACCGTTGGGCCGGTTGAATCCGAAGGGTATACTTACGCTTTTTCTGTTGATGGTTTAAAAGTGCTCGATCCTGCAAATCCCAAAATGCAAATAGGGCAGGCACCATCGTGGAGTTTGGTAACTGTTCCCGGAAATCCGCCTCGTTTTTATGAACTGCAGGATGTTCCACATGGCTCCATTCATATTCATAAATATTATTCTACCGCGCAGGAAGTAAACAGGGAATTGTATGTGTACACGCCTCCCGGCTACAATTCGAATAAAAAGTATCCGGTGTTAAATCTGCGTCACGGTGGTGGCGATAACGAAACTGCATGGTACGTGGTGGGTGATGCGGCAAATATTATGGATAATTTGTTGGCACAGAATAAAATTGTGCCCATGGTTGTAGTAATGACCAACGGAAATGTGGAGAAACAAACCGAAGGCGGAGCGTATGGCGAAGAAGGTGTGCAAATAATGGCCGATGAATTGTTTTCCGATGTGATTCCTTTGATTGAAAAGGAATATTCTGTTTATACCGACCAGAAACATCGGGCGATAGCAGGTCTTTCGATGGGTGGCGGACAATCGTATTATATCGGTTTGGCAAATGTGGATAAATTTGACTGGGTAGGATCTTTCAGCTCAGGAATTTTTGGTGGAATTCCCGGAGTTACCTTCGATCCTGAAGAGCGAAATCCCGGAATCCTCACAAAATCAGCCGATTTCAATAAGGAACTGGATTTATTCTACCTGTCGTGTGGAGAACAGGATCCACGCGTTGAGCACACTCAAAAAGTAGTCGATACATTCAACGCAAATAACCTAAAAGTTACCTACGAAACTTTTAAGGGAACACACGAATGGAAAGTGTGGAAACATTCGCTCAAGAACTTTTCTCAGTTACTTTTTAGATAATATTTTTCAAAAATCAAATAATTGTTCGATGAAATTCTTTTTAAACAATGGGAACGGGAGAAAGAGGATTTGATCTGCATTGAAAGCTTCTATTTACTTCATGTGCCACCCATCAGAACTGGTAGCAGCTAACAATTACGAATAAGTATTTTTGATGAGGGTATTGCTATCGCCGACACTGCAATAATTAACAGGAGCCGAGAGGCTGTTGAACGATATTTCATTTCAGATAAGGAATAGGTGGAGCTATTTATAATGAAAGTATCCTTTCATTAAGTTGCCTGTAGTTCACAAGAGAAATATCCTCAAATAATCTTCTCCTGGAGATAAAATGATAGTATGGAAAATTTGGATATGAAAATATTTTCCATTTGTTTTATTGGAAAATATAATTGGATAAATATTTTCCAGTGTAATGGATGTTAAGGAAAAAATACTGACGAGGGCAACAGAAGAATTTTTAAAAAATGGCATTAAATGTATGTCGGTGCAAAAGCTTGTGGTGCCACTTGGAATTTCAACAAAAACATTTTACAAATATTTTAAAAATAAAGAGGAGCTACTTGAAGAGGTTTTGACATTGCTTTACATTCAGCAGTTTCGAAGAATAAAAGATGATTCAAACATGGAGAACCCGATTCATCTTTTATTGCAAATTTGGTCGATGGCTTTTCAACGAGAGAATAATGTAAACTATAAATTTTACAAGGATCTACATTATTACTATCCGGAAGTTGAAAGTAGAGTTGAGAAAAAGGTGGGGGAGGATTTCTGGACGGAATTCCGGCATTTAATTAACAGGGGAATTGAAAATGATTTATTTCTTAAAAGTACAATGCCGGATGTGGTACTGGAAGCCATCTCTGTTCTTTACTATGCTTCTGTTCGGACCGAACAATTCGAGAAATTTGAATTGTCTCCAAAAATCATTTTTCAGAATACCCTGGCTGTTCTTATTCGCGGAATTTGTACTCCCAAAGGTCTTGACGATTTCGAAAAATACAGTAAATCAACTTTTGATAACAACCTGATTAAGAGAACATCAAATTGAATTATAAACTTTAAAACTAATCTTATGAAAACTGTAAAAATGCTTTTGACGTCTTTATTTTTTCTTGCCATTACATTTGCAACTGTAGCACAGGATAAAACAACTGATTATTTTGCCGGCGACTGGAAAGTTGTTGTAAAAGGTACTCCTAATGGCGATGCAGAAATGGTGATGCATCTGGAAAGAGTTGATGGAGAGCTTGTTGGCGAAATGCGGGCAGATGGTATTGATCCTGCTAAGTTTCGCCAGGTTTTGGAAAAAGAAGCTGAAATAACTGTTTCTTACTTCGCGATGGGCTACGATGTAAGTATAAACCTGAAAAAGGTTGATGACAACAACCTGAAAGGGAGTTTATTGGGGATGTTTGATGCAACCGGCGAAAGAAAATTGGACTAATTGTTTTAGTCTGAAAAATCATAAACTTATTAGAAATTACATTGAAATTTATGAGAAAAATAGCACATAAGAATGTTGCTCACATTTTAAAAACAGGACTTTTCATTGTCCTTCTCTTGTCCTGTCTGACTGGATCATCACAGGATAGCGAAATGGATAAATTTGTTGACGACCTGATGGCAAAAATGACCTTGCAGGAAAAACTGGGACAGATCAATTTATCGTCAGGAAACGTAGGTGCTATTCTTGCCGGTGGCGGAGGAATGTCGGAAACGATTAAAAACGGCGAAATTGGTGCAACCGGTGGTTTTTCCTTTGGTGCCATAAAAGGATCGCAGGAGGCGGCGCAGCAATCACGGCTAAAAATTCCTTTACTAATTGGTTTGGATGTGATACATGGGCATTCAACAATCTTTCCAATTCCATTGGGTTTGTCGTGTACCTGGGATACGCAACTGATTGAAAAAAGTGCGCGCATTGCCGCCACAGAAGCCAGTGCTTCAGGTGTTTGCTGGACCTACTCGCCAATGGTGGATATTGCACGTGATCCGCGCTGGGGACGCGTTTCTGAAGGATCGGGTGAAGATGCCTGGTGGGGCTCGCAGGTAGCAAAAGCCATGATTCGTGGTTACCAGGGTGATGATCTGACAAAAAGCAATACGATAATGGCTTGTGTAAAGCACTTTGCACTTTACGGTGCTGCCGAAGCCGGTCGCGATTATAACACGGTTGACATGGGGCATTTAACCATGTTTAATCATTATTTGCTGCCTTATAAAGCTGCTTTCGATGAGGGAGCGGGTAGCGCTATGTCGTCTTTCAACGTTATCGATAATGTGCCGGCAACCGGAAACAAGTGGTTGATGACCGAGGTTTTGCGTAACCAGTGGGGATTTGATGGTTTTGTAGTTACCGATTATACCGCAATAAACGAAATGACCAACCACGGTTTGGGCGATTTGAAAACCGTTTCGGCGCTGGCATTAAAAGCCGGAATTGATATGGACATGCAGGGCGATGGTTTTATCGGAACCCTGGAAGAATCGTTAAAAGATGGTTCGGTTACAATGGCTGATATCGACCGGGCGTGTAAATTGATTTTGGAAGCCAAATACAAACTGGGATTGTTTGATGATCCTTACAACTATTTGGATGAAAGTCGTGCAGAAAAAGAAGTTTTAGCGCCGGAACATCTGGCTGCTGCGCGCGAAATTGCTGCTCATTCCATGGTTCTGTTGAAAAATGAGAACCAGACTTTGCCGCTGAAGAAGGAAGGAAAGATAGCTGTTGTTGGGCCACTGGCCACTGCCAAAGCTGATTTGCTGGGAGCCTGGGTGATGGTTCGCGAAGAAAGTGTGATTTCTTCAGTTGTTGAAGGCATAAAAACTGTTGGAGGCGAAAATGTAGAAGTGGTTACGGCGAAAGGTGCAAACATTACCGACGATCCATATCTGAAACAAGGATTGGTTTCGCCTTACGCTGCTTACATGGGCGTGAAAATGGAAGAAGAAACCCGCACAGCACAGGAAATGATCGATGAGGCACTGGAAGTTTCTTCAGATGCAGATGTAATAGTTGCGGTTTTGGGCGAGTCGGCTGCCATGACAGGAGAGGCTTCAAGTCGCGCGGATATTAGCATTCCAGCAAGTCAGCGTGATTTGTTAAAGGCGCTGTTAAAAACCGGAAAGCCGGTGGTTTTGGTTCTGGTAAATGGTCGTCCGCTTACCATTCAGTGGGAGAGCGAAAATGTACCTGCAATTCTGGAAGCCTGGGCACCTGGTTCTGCAGGCGGAGATGCCATAGCCGATGTGCTTTTTGGCGACTACAATCCTGCAGGAAAACTGACCATGACATTTCCGCGCAGCGTGGGGCAAATTCCAATTTGTTACAATCATCTAAACACTGGCCGTCCATTTGATGCAGCGAATAAGTTTACATCAAAATACCTCGATATTCCGAATGATCCGGTTTATCCGTTCGGTTACGGATTAAGTTATACCACATTTTCTTACAGCGATATTAGCCTGGAAAAAACAGCATTAAAAGGCAATGAAACGTTAAAGGCAACAGTAACTTTAACCAATACCGGCGACAAAGCAGGCGAGGAAGTTGTTCAATTGTATATTGGCGATCCGGTGGCCAGCATTTCACGGCCGGTAAAAGAACTAAAGAACTTTAAAAAAGTAATGCTTCAACCGGGTGAGAAAAAGGATGTAACTTTTGAGATTACACCAGAGGATTTAAAATTCTACAATGCTGATCTGGATTACGATTGGGAAGCAGGAGAATTTAATTTATTCATTGGAACATCGTCGGCTGATGTAAAGACTTCATCTTTTGTTTGGAATAAATAGACGAACTATAAAATTTAACTACACATTATAGAATTCAAAAAGAAGCTTCGGCTTCTTTTTGTTTTTATTACAATAAGTAATTTCATTTGCTTGAAGTATTTGTATCTTTGTGTGCAATAAAATAAAAACCAAGTAATACGGCCCATTGCTAAGCTGCATAACGGGCTGCATAAAATTTTAAACCAATGAAAAAGTTTACACTACTTTTTGCCTTATCTCTTTTCATATTTAGCTTGTCTTATGCTCAAACCAGTTCAATTTATAAATCGCACAAACTGGAAGAAATGCCACCCGAAAGTGCTGGTATTTCTGCCGAACGATTGGCACGCATCGATAAAATGTGTGAAGAAGAAGTGGCCAAAGGAAATCTTCCGGGGATTGTTTCGTTAGTTGCCCGAAACGGAAAAATCGTTCATTGGAAAGCTTACGGAGTTGCCAACGAAGCCGGCGACAAAATGGAACGCGATGCTATTTTTCGAATTGCATCACAATCAAAAGCTATCACCTCAACAGCGGTAATGATGCTTTGGGAGGAAGGTAAATTTCAGTTGGATGATCCCATTTCAAAATACATTCCTGAGTTTAAAGGTCAGCAGGTGCTTACAAATTTCAGATACAGCGATACTACCTGGACAGGCGTTCCTGTAAAAAATGAAATTACCATCAGAAACCTGTTGTCGCATACTTCGGGCATTGGCTATGGAGTAATTGATGGCGACGAGCGCTTCCAAATGTTGTACAAAAAAGCGGGTGTAACGGACCTGTTTACAACGGAAAATATAACGATTGAAGAAAGCGTAAAGAAATTGGCAAAAATGCCTTTGCACCACGAACCGGGAACACAGTTTACCTACAGTGAAGGATTGGATGTTTTGGGATATTTCATTGAAATTGTATCGGGAATGCCGTTCGATCAATACCTGAAAACACATATTTTCGATCCGTTGGGAATGGAAGACACCTGGTTTTATCAACCCGAAAAAAATATCGATCGTATGGTTGAAGTTCAAACTCCGGTTAACGGCGAATGGCAAAAGTACCCGGTAACTTTTTACGATACCGATTACCCGGTAAAAGGAGCCAAAACATTTTTCTCGGGAGGTGCAGGTTTGTCGAGCACGGCAAAAGACTATGCCATTTTTCTGCAAATGTATCTGAACGGCGGTGAATATAACGGAGTTCGTTTATTGAGTCGTACTACAGTTGATCTTATTCTTTCGAATCAGATTGGAGATATTCATGGCGATTCGGATACCAAATTTGGTTTGGCATTTGAACTGGTAACCGAAAAAGGACAGCGTAAAGGAGGGCTCGGAAGTATGGGAACTTTCAACTGGGGCGGTTATTTTAATACCCAGTATTTTGCCGATCCTGAGGAAAACGTAATTGGTATTATTATGAAACAAACGCAAGGGCCGGTTAAAGATGTTACTGGTTGGAAATTTCGCCAGATGGTTTTTCAAACCATCGATGATTAACAAATAATACCAATGTGAAATCAAATTGAGCTTTTAATTTTTCAATCGGCATTAACCATTGTAATTTCAGTGTTTCGCTTAAGGCTCACACTGAAAAACAATTTGATATAAGACGTAGAAACATAAAAAAACCTCGCAATTCTGCGAGGTTTTTTCGTTAATTCATTTTTGATTTTTATGCCAGGAACGATTTCAGCATCCAGATTTCTTTTTCGGTATGTCCGATCATGTCGCTCATCATAGCTGCGGTGCCTTCGTCGTTGTTTTCTCCTGCAACTTCAAGTATTTCGTTAAAGCTATTCAGGAAATAACGCTGGCTTTCCAATACACTTTCAACGGCTGGTTTTGCCTCCGAAACATTGGCTACTACACCCAGTTTTGCAGTTTTTGTATAATCATCGAAAGTATGTAATGGCTGACCTCCCAGCATTAAAATGCGTTCTGCAATCTCATCCACAACTTCGGCTGCCTGGTTGTAATACTCTTCAAAACGGGCGTGTAAGGCAAAGAATAACTGGCCTTTAATGTTCCAGTGCAACCCGCGCAGGTTTTGGTAATGAATTTGATAATCTGCTAATAACTGATTTAATTTCTCTACTGTAATTTGATTTTTTGCTTTCATAATATCTAATTTTTAAAGTTTTAATTTTTGTTGTTTTAACTCTTTTGTTTTGTTTCTTTTAACACTTCAAAGATACTATTAGTAGTATTTATTATATTTATGGCATTATTAGTAATTCTTATGTTATGAATTTTGCACAACTGGAGTATCTGAAAGAAATTTATGTATCCGGGTCCTTTTCTTTGGCGGCCGACCGGCTGGGAGTTACACAGCCCGCATTAAGTCTGCAAATACAGAAACTGGAAGAAGAACTGGAGTTTAAATTGATTGACCGAACCAAGCGACCTTTTCAATTTACGGATGAGGGAAAAGTGTTTTATGAGAAGTCGCTGGAAATTTTAAAGCAGATTGAGGCGTTGAAACAGATTTCGATTAACATTAGCGAAGAAGTAAGTGGAAATCTGAAAGTTGGAATTATTCCAACACTGGCACCATACCTGGTTCCGCTTTTTATTCATCAGTTGGGTAAAGACTATCCGGCATTGCAGCTGGAAATTTACGAGCAGAAAACAGAACAGATAATTGATGAAATAAAAATGGGCGATATTGATTGTGGCATTATTTCTACCCCGGTTTCGGCAACAAATATCTCCACAATACCACTGTTTTACGAGCGTTTTTATGCCTACTTATCCGAAGATCATCGTTTGTTCGAACAGGATTCCATCGATATTCAGTTAATTGAAGAAGGCGAAATCTGGTACCTTGAAGAGGGAAACTGTTTTCAGAATCAGGTGAATTCAATTTGTCAGTTGAACCCGCAAAAGAAAAACAAACAACGGCTGGTGTACCACAGTAATTCCATCGAATCGTTGCGGCGTATTGTTGAATACAAAAGTGGTCTGACGTTTATTCCCGAGTTAGCTACCATTAATATTCCGGCCGAGCAGGAAGATCTGATAAAAGAAATTGTACCCAATGAACCGGTTCGCGAGATTAGCCTGATAACGGCCAAACGGTTTGCCAAAGAGCGGCAGGTTAACGCATTGCAGGAAGTTATAAAAAGCAGTATTCCTGCGCGTATGCTTAAACAACCCGAAAAAGGAATTATGGATACGCTCTTATAAGTTATAGTGATACTCTCACTCAAAGTGAGGGTATCACTACTTTTAAATCACCACTTATTGGGATTGATTTATATGTCGCTTAGGGCTTACTTTGTGTAATAACAATAAAAGTTCCGAAAATGGAAATACTTATAGAAACACGAAACGGGAAGATTTTTAAATGTGCGAAATGTGATGCCATACATGTTGAATACAAAAACCTGAATTTCAATTTCAAAGAAAAAGACTTCTGGAAGTTTGCGCAATATATTCAAAACCTCGATGGCGAAGAATGGACGCTGCGAAACAGAACTTCGAATTTTAAGCGTAAAATTATTATTCCTGTTGGCAGCCAGGTGTTTAATGCATTGTTGAATTTGGATGAAATAGAGGAATTTAAACAGCTGCTTGGTTTTAAAAGAAAATACCTGCAATTTACAGAAGTAATAGAAGCCAGTAAACTTGAATTTGAGGTGCATTTGAACTAACCTGATTAATTCATAATTATGAATTAATCACCCAAAGGGCTGACGAAATAATTGTAACACAATTATTTGTCAGGGGTAGCCTTGACATTGAAAATCATATTATAGCTTTTAATGGAGCACGTTTCCTGTAGATTTTCAATCGTCAACACTCTGTGTGAAAAATTTTATGGATTTTTCAGGCTAAACTTTCAGCTGGCAGAACTGTTTTATCGTTAAATAATAAAGCCGTATGCATATACACGATCACGATAAACATCACCACCATCATTCTCATGATGTAAAGGGAAGAAAACTGCTATGGGTAACCGTTTTAAATCTGTCTATCACCATTGTTCAGGTTATTGGCGGAATTATCTCGAACAGTTTATCGTTATTGTCTGATGCCTTGCATAATTTGGGCGATTCGTCAGCTGTTTTTATTGCATTCCTGGCGGGTAAAAGAAGCCGCAAACGCCCCGACGAACAAAAGACCTTTGGTTATAAACGTGTTGAAATTCTTGCAGCTCTTTTTAACGGAGTAGTGCTGATTGGAATTTGTTTGTACCTGTTTTTTGAAGCCTATGAGCGCTTTGTAAACCCCGAGCCGATTAAAGGAAAGATCATGTTTATTGTGGCTACATTTGGTTTATTGGCCAATCTTATTTCTGTTTTTGTGCTGAATAAAGACAAAAACGACAATTTAAATGTACGAGCTGCCTACCTGCATTTGCTGGGCGATACATTTTCGTCGGTGGCAGTTATTATCGGAGGTATTGCCATTTGGAAATTCGAGGTTTTTTGGATCGATCCGCTTATTACCGTTTTGGTAGGTATTTACATTATTTATCACACCTGGGATGTGGTGAAAGAGACGGTAGATATTTTAATGCAGTCGACCCCCGGTAATATCGATCTTGGAAGTATAAAAGCCGAAGTAGAAAAGATACCGGAAATAGATAATATTCATCATATTCATGTTTGGAAACTTGATGATACGCAGATTCACCTGGAAGCACACATTAACATGAAAGATAATATTAACATGCTGGAAATGATGGAAGTGCGTTCTAACACAGAGAAACTGCTTCACGATAAATTTGGTATTGAACACATCACCCTGCAAGCGGGTTACGAATGTTGTAATAATAATTCTGAACTGCTGGCCCATTAACCCGGATAATTCATTTGATTTTAGCAATAGTCATGTTTCTCCGGGTTAATCCCGACTTAGTTGAGTCCATTTTTGAGTGTCAAAAATGGGTACGAAACTTCGTCGCATTAAACTATTTTGCTATTTGTGATGAATAATGCGGATTAATACTTAATTGTCTTTATTCCCTCATTGGTGTGAAATTCCTTTTTAGGAAATCACCACTTTATGCGATTGTCAACCAGGTAAAAAACGCTCAATTTTACCTTGGTAATTTATAAACGGCAAGCATATGATTTTTTCATTTATACCAAATTTACTTCAAGGTGAGCCTTAAATAATTTCAGGATATTTGCGTTTAGGCAAGGCATAAAAAGGAAGCATAGCCTAAGTTCTGTTGAGTTTTTATAACGAAGCATAAACGCAAAAAAATGGAATTATAAGGCTCAGTCTGAGGTAATTTTGGTATTATTTCTTCACTAACTATTAATTCATCACAAAACGAAATGGTGGCGTCGGTTTTTATCGATTTTTCAGTTTATCTAATAATTGCAGGATTAATAGGATGGTTTTTGTTCCGAAAAGAAAAAGGGAAATACATTAGTAAAGCGCTAATGACCTTAATGATCGCGGCTCCTTTGTTGTTTCTTATTTTGAAGTTGGGAAAATAATGAGGCTTTTATTCGGTAAAGTTATCTACATCGATTAAGCCGTTGGCAACAGCGTAAATAACCAACGCTGCGGTTGATTTTACACCAAGTTTGTTACTTATGTTTTTACGGTGCGAAATAACGGTATGAATGCTGATAAATAGTTGCTCGGCAATTTCTTTATTCGATTTCCCGATTGCAAGTAATTTTAGTACGTCAATCTCCCGCTCGCTCAATGCGTTGTCAATTTCGTTAGTTGACGAAGGCGCTGCGTTAAAATGCTTCGAGATGATTTGTTTAATGGTTTCGTACTTATCGGTAATAAAAATATTATCTGCGAAATTATCGTAAAGATTTCTGTCGTAATGATTGGAAATAAGACCAATAACGTGTGTTTTGTCGTATTGTGCAAGCAGATTATTCAGATTCTTTTTCGAGTTATTTAGTGTAACCGGATTGACCAAAACGATTTTAAAAAGATTACTTTGTCCAAACTTAAGCGACTCCTCAACCGTGTTGGCATACGACAATTCTACCCCGTCTTTCATTCGCTCGATTATGGCAGAAATTCCTTCGCGAATAATTGCCGAAGGTTCAATGATCAATATTTTGCAATGATTGTCCAATTAGGCTTGTCCTTGTTTTTCCAGCTGTTCAACCTGTGGAATTAAAATCTCATTTTCGATTTTGGCATGTATTTGCAGATCGCTGTCTAAATCAAACAGCGCAAATAATATCTTTCGTCGGAGGTTATTATCTGCTTTTTGAGGAAGATGTTCGATCAACAGTTTTTTTAAATCATCCAGCTTTTCCTGAATATCGTCGTGATGCTCGCGATAGTCAATAACTGAATAATTTTCAGAGGCATTGGCATCAATCAGGTTTAAAATGTATGGGAAAACCGTATTGTTTTCGTAATCAAAATGCTGGTCAACCTCGTGCTTATATTCATTAAAAAAACGCTCAACCAGTTGCATTTCCGGCTTCTGGCTGTATTCGCTCATTGAATGAATGTTTTGAATGATTTCCGGGAAAACCTCGTCCGAAAAATACGCATGCGACTGTGTAAGGTATTTTACAATTTGTTTAATCTCCTGCGCATTAAAATTCAAATCGTGGCGGTATGAGGTATTGATATTAAGGTTAGCCACCATTAAAAATACTTTTGGACTAATCTCATAATCCCTGCAAATGTCTTCAACTGTTTTTTCACGAACTCCCAGTTTAATTTCAAAGCGCTCAAGCATAAGAATTAACTGCGGATGGCTGAATAGCAGTTTCGACATTTTTATGTTTTCCTGAATATATTCCTGCTTTAATCCCATGGATAATAATTTGAAGGCAAAATTATAATTTTTATTTAGACAAAATTCAAATAATAGAATAGGATTAACAAATCAATATTGGCATTAGTACCACAAATAGGGGAATATAATCAGGTGTTTTTTCCCATTTTTTATTGATGTGTTGAGTATCGTGTTTTGTATGTTGTTGGTATGTAGTTGTTTATGGTTGTTTTCTTCGAGGGGTGTAAAACCCCTATTTTATGGGATTGTCATTCGATGAGAGTCGTTCTATTTTTGCTCCTGAAATATTAAATGATGATTTAAAGCAAGAATGGAACAAATGAAATTACATATGAAAAGCACTTTTAACCCCGGCCGTTATTTTTATTACACGTTCCTTTTTGTAATCATCTTTTTGGCTGGAAATGTATCAGTTTATGCTCAAAACAATAAAGTCAGCATTTCGGGAAAAGTAATAAATGCAAACCGGAGAGCTGTAAGTTTTGCTTCGGTTGTGTATAAAGAAAGCGGGAAAGGAGTAGCTGCAAATGCCGATGGATATTTTAACCTGGAATTGCCTGCCAATGTAAGAAACGGAATCCTTCAGTTTTCTTCGGTGGGCTTTCATTCAAAAGAAGTTTCGTTTACTGTTTCCGATATCAAAACAGACATTGGCGAAATTCAACTTATTGCTTTTTACAGTGAGTTAGACGAAGTTGTGGTTACCGGAGAAGTAAAACCAACTCCTGTCGATAGTTCCATTTACAAAGTAAAACTAATTACAAGCGAAAAAATTCAACAATCGGGAGCATTAAATCTGAATGAACTTTTAATGACCGAAGCCAATATCCGGATGTCGACCGATTTGGTTTTGGGAGCTCAAATAGAAATGATGGGGCTCGGTGGGCAAAATGTTAAGATTATGATTGACGGCGTTCCGGTTATTGGCCGTCTTGATGGGAATATCGACCTGAGCCAGGTAAACCTCGACAATATTGAGCAGGTGGAAGTAATTGAAGGCCCCATGTCGGTTGTGTACGGAAACAATGCGCTTGCCGGAACCATAAACCTGATTACCAAACAAAACAAGCATCATACACTGGAGGCAAATGCAAAAGCTTATGCAGAAAGTGTTGGACGTTATTCGGGAAATATCGGTTTGTCGCAAAAACTGGGGAAACATAATTTATCGGCCGATGGCGGATATGAATATTTTTCGGGAGTTGATTTTAACAAAACAAACCGGTCGATGGACTGGAAACCAAAAAAACTTTATCGTTTTAACCTGGGGCATATTTTGAATGGCGCTAACTGGCAACTGAATACCAGGTTTGGTTTTTACAACGACAGGTTGCATTACAAAAGCGACATTGTTGAAGGATACAAAACTTTTGATACCTATTATTTTACCCGGCGTTACGATGCCAGCCTGGGACTTAGCGGCAATTGGAACGAGAAAAATCATTTTAATGTGGTGGTTTCATACAACGATTACGACCGGCGGGAGCAGGAGTTTTTTAAAGACTTAACCACTTTGGAAGAAATTTTTCAGGAAAAAGAAAAAACGCAGGATGTAAACCAGAAAATGCTTCGGGTAATTCACGGGGTAGATTTTATTCCCCGAAAACTTTCGCTTCAAAGTGGTATCGATTTCAATATTGAACAAATGCAGGGGCCGCGCATTGATGATGGTGAACAAAACATTGGCGATTACGCAGCATTTTTAAACCTGAGATACAGTTTTGTGCCGGCTTTTGAAATTCAGCCCGGACTACGTTATTCGTATAACACTGAATACGATTCTCCATTGGTTTATTCATTAAATGCCAAATGGAACATTGCTAAAAAATTGTTGTGGAGAGGTTCTGTGTCAAAAGGATTCAGGGCGCCAAGCATTAAAGAGCTGTATTATATTTTTGTTGATAGTAACCATGAAATTTATGGCAACAGCAATCTGGAAGCCGAATCTTCTCATAATTTCAATTCTACCATTGAGTTTACTTCCGGATCAGAAACAGTGGCATGGAAAATCAGTTCATCGCAGTTTTTCAACGACATTGATAACCAGATAACCCTCATTCAGCAAGAAAACACTACTGCTTATAGTTATGTGAATATTGAAAGCTCTAAATCAACCGGAGGCGATTTAAGTATTGATTATGGCTATAAAGGTTGGTTAAACTTGCGTGCAGGTTATGGTTTAACCGGGCGCTTAAAATCGTATGCCGAAGCCAATGTGCCGGATAAATATACTTTTACGCACGATTATTTTGCAGGGGTAAAATTTACTGAACCTTCAACAAAAATCAAGCTTACAGCCGATTATAAATACAACGGCAAACTCCCTTATTTTTATACTGATTCAGAAGATAACCAAATAAAAGAAGGTAGCCAGGAGGCTTACCATATTTTAGATGCCTCCGTTTCACGAACATTTCTGAAAAACCAGTTGCAACTTATTCTTGGAGCAAAAAATTTGTTTGATGTAACTACGGTTAACCGCACGGGGGCGGGTGGTGGAGCTCATTCCGGATCGTCGGGAACACCGGTTTCTTATGGCCGGTCCTTTTTTATTAATCTCAATTATAAATTATATAAATAACAATTGAATATGAAAAACATGAAAAGAATTCTATTACCGTTAGTGGTAGCGGCAGGTATATTTACTGCTTGCGATGATGATGACGAAGTTGTGGAAGTAAAAGACTATGGATTAAAAACTTTCACTGCCGATTTAGCTTATGATGCCTCGATAGGACACGACGAGGGAACAAATTATACTCAGCAAACTTATTTTGCTTTTGGAGAAGAAACAGCGGTAGCAACTGCCTTGGTTTCTGACTCGCTGTCGTGGACAGAATTTAATATAATAGAAGATACAACAGCTTACAATGTAACGTCCGATGTTGAAAACTGGGATCTTGTTTTTACGCATTATACTACGCGTATAATGATGGGGCCAACTGATTATCTGGATTATGGAGTAACCGGGACATTACTGAATCTTGAAGAAAATTTGCAGGTAGCAATGATTGAAGATACAGTAAGCACTGATTTATCTGCTGCCTTTGCCGATTTAGCCCTTGTTGATGTTGCTGATCTTGAATATTTACCGGATGTAGATGCCATTGGTTACGATTGGAAATCAATCGATTTTGAGACTTATTTATACACTGTTAGCGACAACTGGTTTTATATTATTAGAAAACAGGATGACACTTACAAATTACGTTTTACCAGTTTTTATGGATCTTCTACCGACGAACGTCAGATAAAAATAGAGTACCAACTAATGCAGTAAGCAGGTTAAATTGAGTTAAACATTATGTGCCCGAAACGGAATGCCATCTCGTTTTGGGCACTTTCAACGTTTAAACATTTTTGTATGAAGAAACGAATGAGTATCGCCGCAGTTGCCGTTTTGGTTTTACTGGCAGGTTTATTTGTCTGGAACAAATTTCTGTCACCAACTAAAATCGCGATGGTTAACTACCCCGACTTTTTATATTCTAAAATGGCGGGCGCCTCCAATAATAAATACATCAAGTTTGAAGCAATAGACCAAAAGGAGTTGCCAACCCTGAAAAAATACGACATGGTCTTTTTCTTCGGAATGGGTTTGAAACTTACTGCTGAACAAGAGGCTGGTGTTAAAGAATTGGGCGAAAAGGGGCTTCCTGTTTATTTGCAGTCATCAACAGTAAAAGGCCTCGATTTGACCTATTTGCCCGAAGAACACAAAGAAAAAATTGAAGCTTATCTTGATAACGGGGGAAATAAAAATTACAAGAACCTGTTTAATTATATTCGTTTAAACATTGACGGGAAGCAGGCATTTACCGAAACTCCCGATCCTGTTTTTGAAATTGCCTCAGATGTACTTTTTTATAAAGACGAAGAAGTGGCTTTTAAATCGGTTAAAGAATTTGAAACCTATTGTAAAAAAGAAAATATTCATAAAGCAGGAAATAAAAAAGTTGTATTTTTTACCAGTATTCCAGGCCCTTTTAATGCTAACCGCGAACACCTGAACAGCCTGATTACAGAGTTGGAACAAAGAAATTTTAATGTTTATCCTGTGGCTGCTTTTGCCGGTCGGTTGGATTACATGAAAAAAATTGACCCCGATTTAATTGTGTACATGCCGCACGGACGCCTTTCGTTGGGAGGTGGCTCGGCAGCAGCAATCACAAAATACCTGAAAGAACAAAATGTGCCGGTACTTTGCCCGGTAACTGTGCATCAGCAATACGATGAATGGAAAGATGATAAACAGGGAATGTTGGGAGGTTTGCTTAGCCAGAGTGTTACCATGCCCGAATTCGACGGAGGAATTGCACCCTATGCTTTGTTTACCGAATATAAAAATGAAAAAGGACTGATTGTTTTTAAAGCCATTCCGAACCGTTTGAGAAAATTTGGCGAAATGGCTGAAAAATACACCCAGCTTGCCGATCTTAAAAACAGCGAAAAAAAGGTGGCAATTGTTTACTTTAAAGGCCCCGGAAAAAATGCAATGGTAGCAGCAAATATGGAAGTGTTGCCATCGTTGCATAATGTTTTACTTCGTTTAAAAAAGGAAGGCTACAACCTGGGCGATCTGCCAACTGATTTTTCTGCTTTCGAAAAACGTATGATGACCGAAGGTCCGGTGCTTGGCACTTATGCCGAAGGTGCTTTTGATGAATACCTGAAAAATGGGAATCCGGAGTTGGTGCGGGTAAGCGATTATAACCGCTGGTGCCATGAAACACTTCCGCAGGAATTAATTACCGATGTGGAAGAACGCTATGGCAAAGCACCCGGAGCGTATATGGCGGTTTATAAAAACGAGCAGGATTATATTGCTGTTACCCGCGTAAAATTTGGGAATGTTGTTCTTTTGCCACAGCCAATGCCTGCTTTGGGCGAAAATACATTTGCCCTGGTTCACGGCGCAAAAGTAGCTCCGCCACACACTTATATTGCCCCGTATTTATGGATTCAGAAAGATTTTAAGGCCGATGCCGTTTTTCACTTTGGTACCCACGGAAGTTTGGAGTTTACACCCGGTAAACAAATTGTTTTGTCGGATTACGACTGGACTGATCCGTTAATCGGAACAACGCCGCATAATTACATCTACACCATAAGTAATATTGGCGAGGGAATGATTGCCAAACGACGAAGTTATGCTGCTTTGCAAGATCATTTAACACCACCTTTTATTAAGGCCGACGCGGCGCAGGCACAACATCTGCTGGTGCAAAAGATGGATACCTGGGCAACGGCAAAAGGAGCTATAAAAAGGCAACATGCGCTTTCTGCAAAAGAAATGATTGTAAAAGCAAACATTCACAGCGAGTTGCAGCTCGATGATGATTTAACGGTTCCGTATACTGATGATGAAATGCATAAGATCGCTAATTTTCTGGCCGAGCTGGAAGACGCAAAAGTAACGGGTGGTTTGTATACTTTAGGAGAAACTTATTCTCCCAAACATTTGGATGAAACGATTTTAATGATGCATAACGATGCGCTTGCTTTTGCTTTATCTGAAGTGGATGTTTTAAACAAAAAAGTAAGTCGTGAGGAATTGCGCGATCCTGCATTTTTCAGAAATAACTATGTAAAACCGGCCACAAAATTTGTAGAACAGGTAATAAAAACCGGCGAAACTGAACCGGCATTTAAAAAGCTGGTGGCAGACAACGATCTTCAACGGGCAATGGCTTTTATACAAGAGCGGACAGAAGCCCGGAAAGATTTGGGCAAACGAATGGCGGCTTATCAAAAGGCAAAAAAAGAGAAAGAAGCTAAAAACGATTCGGAAGAGGAAGTGGATGCACAGTCGGGGGCAACACCAAAAATAAAGCCGGCTGATCCGGCTGAAGAAACTTTTGCAAGTGCTGTCTTTAATGTGGAAAATACTTTAAAATCAATTTTATCTAAAAAAGCTGAATTAAAGAACAGCCCCGAATCGGAAATGCTGGCCGTTTTAAATGCACTGAATGGAGGATATACCGAACCCGGCCCTGGAGGCGATCCGGTTGCGAATCCCGAAAGCGTGCCCACCGGAAGAAACCTGGTGTCGATAAATGCAGAACAAACACCAACAAAAGAAGCCTGGAAAGTTGCCAAAAGGCTTACCGAAGATTTGTTGGACGATTACAAAAACAAGCACGATGGTGCTTATCCGAAAAAGATCAGTTTTACACTTTGGTCGGGTAGTTTTATCGAATCGGAAGGAACAACAATAGCACAAATACTTTACATGTTGGGAGTTGAACCCATTTGGACACCACGCGGAAAAATGAACGATGTTCGCCTGATGACTGAAGAAGAATTGGGGCGTCCGCGAATTGATGTGGTAGTGCAAACATCAGGTCAGTTGCGCGATTTGGCAGCCTCGCGTTTGTTTGTAATTAACCGCGCCATAGAAATGGCTGCCAATGCCGGTGAGGCAAACAACCAGGTGGCTACCGGAAGACTGGATGCTGAAAAATTCCTGATTGAAAAAGGGTTTTCGCCTAAAGAGGCGCGCGAAATGGCGGGGCATCGGGTATTTGGCGGGGTGAATGGTAATTATGGAGCGGCCATTATGGGAATGGTTGAAAAAAGCGATAGCTGGGACAGTACAAAAACGGTTGCCCAAACCTACATTAACAACATGGGTGCTGTTTATGGCAACGAGGAAAACTGGGGCGATTTTAGTGCCGGTATTTTCGAGGCCGCCCTGCTTAACACCGAGGCGGTGGTACAACCCCGTCAGAGCAACACCTGGGGAGCGTTGAGCCTCGACCATGTTTACGAATTTATGGGTGGACTGAACCTGGCCATTAAAGAAGTTACCGGCAATGATGCTGAATCGTATTTTAACGATTTCAGAAACTCCTCAAAACCCAAAGTGCAAAGTTTGAAAGAAGCCATTGGTGTTGAAAGCCGGACTACATTGCTTAACCCGCGTTTTATAACTGAAATGATGCAGGGAAGTGCTTCTTCTGCCGAACAGTTTGCCGAAACTTTTAGAAATACTTTTGGCTGGAATGTGATGAAACCTTCGGTCGTCGACGATCGTTTGTGGGACGATTTATACGATGTTTATGTGGAAGATAAACTGGATTTGAATGTGCACGATTTTTTTGAAACAGAAAATCCGTACGCTTTGCAGGAAATGACCGCGATTATGCTCGAAACCGTTCGGAAAGGGATGTGGGAAGCAACACCTGAGCAAGTGCAGGCCATGAGTAAACTGCATGCAGAACTGGTGAGCGGCTACGAAGCAGGATGTAGCGGATTTGTGTGCGACAATGCCAAACTTCGCGCATTTATCAACGAAAATCTATCTCAGGAACTAAAAGGGCAATACGAACAGGAGTTGTCAAAAGTATTGGAAACACCAAAAGACGCTGCCAAAGAGAATGTTGTGCTGAAAAAAGAAAGTGAAAAAGTACAGCCTAAAGCAGAATCGTCCATAAGTTTAAGTGCCAATAAAAAGGCTCTGATTGGTGCCGGGCTGGTATTACTGGTATTTCTGGCTGTGTTTATTCGGAAAAGAAGAAAATAAATGGAGACTTTGATCCTTATCCTGATTATTTTGGCTGTTTTGTCGTTTCCCGTTCAGTTGGGTTTTATGGAAAAACGATGGAGTCGGGCGTTGTGGCTTTTGGTAGTGGCTGTGTTCATTTATTTTTCGCATAGCCGGGCCATTGAGCAGAGTTATGGAAAATTTTCGCAGCAACTTGCCAATAACGCTTTAATGACCGACCTGGTAGTGGTACAGGTTATTGAAGCCCTGGCAGGTTTGCTTCTGGCTATTTTTATGATACGAAAACATTTTGGCGAGCCGGTTAAAAGGTTTTTCAGTTTTATCATTTACCTGCCTGGAATTTTGGTGTTCCCGGCCTTGTTTTTCCTTAGCAGTTTTGCCTATTTTAATTTTACCGGGGTTGATTTTCAGTTGATGGCGGTAATTCTGGCTATTCTTTTCCCCTTGACTCTGTTCGGAATGTATTTGTTTTTTAAATGGCTGATCCCTGAATTTGATATCCGCGCAGAAGTAAAATTTGCACTTCATATTTTTCAACTGCTTGGCGGAATAGTTCTTTCTGTTCAATACCTGAAATTACCTGTAAATACTGCCGGATACGATTATGCACTTCACATAAAAGAGTTGACGATAATGGGGGTAATTGCATTGCTTATAATTGGCGGAGGAGTTGTTTATCATCAGATTAAGATGACGTTAAAAATGAGAATATTAAAATAATGGAAGAGATTACAAAAATACTGTATTGGATTTCAACCGGGTTATTGGTGCCGGTAATCGTGTTGCTGCTAATCCTGTTTGTTCGTGCTTTACTATTAATCGGTACTTTTTATGGAACTTATATTAATAAATTGAAATTCAATAGATTGTTGATCCCAAGGTTTGATAAAATGGATAGCACGAATGTAAAAGAAGAGCTCGTAAACATTTCTTTATCAGCAAAATTATTGATGTCCGTTTATTTGAAAAAGGCCATAGAAGTTGCGCCAACAGCAACTCATTACGATAAGCTTTTAAACGATTTTGAGATTGTTTGTCAGAAAGATCTGGCAGGAAGTCAGACACTGGCAAAGCTCGGGCCTATTCTTGGATTAATGGGAACATTAATTCCAATGGGACCGGCTTTGGTAGGGCTGGCATCGGGCGATATTGCCTCCATGGCCAGCAACATGCAGGTGGCTTTTGCAACCACGGTAATTGGCTTATTAATTGGCGCCGTTGGTTTTATTATTCTACAAATAAAAAGACGTTGGTATGCCACCGATTTGAATAACCTTGAGTTTGTAATTGAGTTATTAAAACAGAACCAGGAATGAAAAGGGGCAGACGGTTTTTACACGACGAGGATATTGATCCGATGGCAACAGTTGCGAACCTGTTTGATGTAGCTATGGTTTTTGCACTGGCATTAATGGTAGCTTTGGTTGCCCGCTATAAAATGACCGAAATGTTTTCGAAAGAAGATTTTACGATGGTAAAAAATCCGGGATCGGAGCAAATGGAAATCATCACTAAAAAAGGTGAAAAAATAGAAACTTATAAGGCTTCAGACGAAACGCAAAGCGAAGGCAATAAAGGGAAAAGAGTAGGTGTGGCTTACCAGTTGGAAAACGGCGAAATTATTTATATTCCTGAATAAAGCTCGGGACCTGCGGTTTTTAACCCGGATAATTCATTTGATTTTAGCAATAGTCATGTTTCTCCGGGTTAATCCCGACTTAGTTGAGTCCATTTTTGAGTGTCAAAAATGGGTACGAAACTTCGTCGCATTAAACTATTTTGCTATTTGTGATGAGTAATGCGGATTAACCGCAGGAAAAACAGGCGGTTAAAAACCACCTGTCCCTGTTACAAAAAGTTATTTTTTACAAAATTGTTAAAAGCTTCTTTATACTGCTCGCTTACCGGAATATAAACCTTACCAAAAACAATCCGGCTGCGTTCAATGGTATCAATTTTTTCGAGGTTTACAATAAATGAACGATGAACACGCATAAATTTCGCCTCGGGAAGTTTGGCTTCCAATGCTTTCAACGAACTTAACGACATTATCGGTTTCGGTTCGTCTTTCAGAAAAACTTTCACGTAATCTTTTAATCCTTCAATATAAATAATGTCGTTAAAGTTGATACGGCGGATTTTATATTCCGATTTCAGGAATAGAAACTCGTTATTCGAATCAACTTCATCTCCTTTTTTATCGGCGCGTTCGTAACCGATTTGTTTTTTTGCTTTTTCGGCCGCTTTGTAAAACTCTTCGTAGCTGAATGGTTTTAACAGGTAATCTATTGCATCGAGTTTAAAGCCCTGCAAGGCATATTTTTCGTAGGCTGTTGTAAAAATAATCTTGGGTTTGTTAGTCAGAATGCGGGTAAATTCCAGCCCGTTTAAGTCGGGCATTTCAATATCCAGAAAAATAAGATCTACCTCATTCTGGTCCAGAAATTCCATGGCATCGATCGGATTGTCAAAAGCACCTTTTAATTCCAGTATTGGTGTTTTTTCCACATAAGAAGTTACCAGCTGAAGTGCAAGAGGTTCGTCGTCGATGGCAATGGTTCGGATCATTTAGTTGTATCAATTTCAAGTTTTACACTAAACACATCTGCTGAAGAATCGATGTTTAAATCGTATCTTCCTGCAAACAACAAGTTGAGTCTTTTTTTCACATTTTCCAGCCCGATTCCTGAATGATTTTCATCCCGCTTTTCGGCTTTTTCTTTTGCCACACTGTTTTCGCAGGTGAAATAAACCTTGTTTTCGGCGGCTGTCATATCAACTTTTATAAACGATTTATCGCGGTAGCTAATGCCGTGTTTAAACGCATTTTCAATAAAAGGAATAAACAACAGCGGTGGAATTTTTATGTCGTTGATGAGTTTAGGCAGATTGATTTGAATATCTACTTTTTGCGAAACGCGCAGTTGCATTAAATCAATGTAGTTGCGCATAAATTCAATTTCGTCCGACAGGCTGGTTTCACCATGTTCCGATTCATACAAAAGGTAGCGCATTAATTTCGATAGCTTCAGTATGGCGCCCTGTGCATCGTCGGTATTAATGGCTACCATCGAATAAATATTGTTCAGCGTATTAAAAAAGAAATGTGGGCTCACCTGGTTTTTCAGAAAAGCAAGTTCCGAGTTCAGCTTTTCCTTTTCCAGTTCTTTCTGGCGTTTTTCGCTGGCTGTGTATTGTTCAATGGCCCTCAAGCCAATTGAAAAACCGATAATTACGATGGAAAGCAAAGTGTAACCATAAATTTGCATCAGTTTAAAAGGAGGACGCCGAAATCGTGGTTCGCGTGTTTCTTGCTCGATTTCTTCTGCAACTCTTCTTCCGCGTTCCGGACTATGGAAAATCTGGTTAGAGTAATCAAGAACAAAATAGAAACAGATAACTACTAAGGCAGCCAAAAGAAAGAACAATGCTTTTTTATTGTTCAAATAGAACTTTGGAACCAGCCAGAAGTAATTGATGTAAAAAATAACGCCAATTATAAAGGCATTCACATAAAAACCCCAGGCAATAAAATTGTTATTTCCTGAGTAACGGCTAATTATAATTTGTGGTAAAATGATTAAGACCAGCCATACCAACAGGTGCATTAATATTGGGAGTCTGTGTCGTTTTGCCCGAAGTTTGTTCATTCTTAGTGGTTTTTAACAAAGTTAAATCATTTGTTATATAAAATGCCGCAAAAGCAAATTTTATATTTACAATGATTAATGCCGATATTACAACAAAGGGGTAAAGGAACGAAGTGAAATTTTGCGACATTTTGTTGTTTCATCGGTATTAAAATTAAAAACCAAAATTCACTAATAGTTTGTGAATTTTGGTTTTATGTTTATTCGTGTCGTACTGCATCAATTGGATCGAGATTGGCTGCTTTTCGGGCAGGGTACCAGCCGAAAAATATGCCGATAACACTACATACAAGGAAGGATAATCCTACTGCCTGGGTATCTACAACAAAAGGCATGTCTAATGCAAAGGATGCCAGGTACGACAGTCCCGTTCCGAAAATTATTCCAATAATTCCACCCAAAATACTTAGCATTACAGCTTCAATCAGGAATTGCATCATAATATCAAATCCTCGTCCGCCAACCGACATGCGCAGCCCTATTTCTTTGGTCCGCTCAGTTACCGAAACAAACATGATATTCATAATTCCGATACCGCCAACCAATAGAGAAATTCCTGCAACAGCTCCTAAAAGCAAGGTTAGCATGTCTGTAACCGATGAAACCATTTCTACCATCTCGGCTTGCGAACGCACTTGGAAATCATCGTCGTCGCCGTCTTTTAATTTGTGCTGCCGGCGTAAAATCGTTTCAATTTCTGCGATGGCTGCATCCGACTGTTCTTCGCTCACCGCCGATGCATAAATCGATTGAATGTGTGTAATTGCCAACATGCGTCGCTGAACGGATGTGTACGGTGCAAGGATCATATCATCCTGGTCCATTCCCATGCCGTTTTCGCCTTTCTCTTTCAGCACACCAATTACTTTTAGCGGAATGCCTCCAAAACGAATGGTTTGCCCGATCGGATCAACATTGTCGTTAAAAACATTCTCCACAACCGTTTGTCCGACAATACAGACTTTTGCCAGCGACTTTATTTCCTTGTCGGTAAAAACCCGTCCGTCTTCCAGTTCATATTTTCGGATGTCGAGGTACGAAACGTCAACTCCGTAAATTGTTGTTGGCCAGTTGTTATTGCCGTTAACCGCCTGTCCGCTGGTGCTCACTTGTGGCGATACTTCTGTAATATTTTTTGCTTCTTTTCGTAGTGCTTCAATATCTTTTAATGTCAGCGTTTTGGTATTTGAGTTACCCATCATAACTCCACCACGACGTTGCTGGCCGGGCATTACAAAAATCATATTGGTTCCCATGTCCGACATTTCTTCGCGGATACTCTGCTTCGATGATTCGCCGATAGAAAGCATCGCGATAACAGAACCAACACCGATAATAATACCAAGCATTGTAAGTATTGCTCTGAACTTGTTCCGTTTCAGGGCAGTGGTTGCTATTTTTGTGAGATTTGCATAGTTCATTTTTCGCTGCTTTTAAGATTCATAATCTTCATCTACCGGAAGTGCTTCAATCAACTTTGTCGCATTAAAACGATCGGTCACTGCCGATTCTTTTTGTATCCTGCCGTCGCGGAAAACGATGTTGCGTTTCATAAAACGGGCAATGTCCGGTTCGTGCGTTACAAATACAATGGTTTTCCCGTTGTCGTTCAGGCGCTGGAAGAGTTCCATAATTTCGTAAGAAGTGCGGGTGTCGAGGTTTCCGGTTGCCTCGTCGGCAAGGATAACCACGGGATCGTTCACCAGCGAGCGGGCAATGGCCACACGTTGCTGTTGTCCGCCTGATAACTGGTTGGGCATGTGATCTATCCGGTCGGCCAAACCTACCTGTTCCAACGCGTGCATAGCACGTTCTTTTCTTTCTTTTGTTTTTACTTTTGAATTATAAAAAAGTGGCAATTCCACATTTTCCAACGCTGTTGTGCGGGGCAGCAGGTTGTACGATTGGAAAATAAATCCCAGTTTGTTGTTTCGCAGTCCTGCCAACTGGTTCTTATTCATGGTTCCCATGTTCACACCATCTAACTGGTATTCGCCTTGAGTTGGTTTATCGAGACAGCCAAGGATATTCAGCATGGTGGATTTTCCCGATCCGCTGGTTCCCATAATTGCGGCAAAGTCTCCTTCGTAAATTTCCATATCAACCCCGCGAAGCGCATGTACGGTCATTTCACCTACATGATAGTCTTTTCGCAGTTCTGATACTTTTATAATTGCTTTACTCATTTTTTCTTTTTTTAGATACTGTATTCTGGATTCTTGATACTGGATGCTCGATTCGTGCTCCTCGTCGAGATGACAGTAACTTTTACCTTTAAACTTTTGCCTTTTTCCCTGGAATACTATCTTCTTCCCGGAGGGCCTGGCATAAATGGATTTCCACCTGCTCTGGCTGCCGATTCGTTTGCTCCTTTTTGCTCCATGCTTAACAGAACTTCTTGTCCGCTTTTTATTCCCGAGAGAATTTCTGCGTTAATGTCGTCGTTCATCCCTATTTTAACCGGAACAGGATGAATATTAGTTCCTTCTTTTACCCAAACCACAGTTGCATCGTTTGGTGCTTGTTCAGGCATACTTCCCATTTCAGGAGGAGTTTGTCCTTTCGGCATTTCCGGTTTGGATTGCTGACTTATGTCGCTCATCAGTAATTTTTGGTCGGGATTAAAACGAAGTGCTTTGCTCGGTACCACCAGGATGTCGTTTTTCTCCAACACGTAAACCTGGATAGTTGCTGTCATTCCCGGCATCAGTTTGTAATCCGGGTTTGGTGCATCTACAATAATGGTGTAGGTTACCACATTGTTGGTAACTGTTGGCTCCCAGCGCAATTGAGTAACCTTCCCTTCAAATACGGTTTCGGGATAAGCGTCAACCGTAAATTCAACCCGTTGTCCTTCTTTTATATGACCTATATCGGCTTCGTCGATGTCGGCTTCAACCTGCATTTGGGTGAGGTCGTTGGCAATGGTGAAAAGGGTAGGCGTGTTAAAACTGGCTGCAACCGTCTGTCCTTCCTCCACTTCTTTATTCAAAACAACTCCATCGATAGGTGAGTAGATCAAGGCATAATCCAGGTTAATCTGGTTGCGTTTGTGTTGCGCCATGGCGTTGTTGTAACTGGCTTTTGCTTTGTTTAAATTGTAAACCAACTGGTCGAAATCAGTTTGCGAGATCAATTGTTTATCGTTCAACGGCGCCATACGGTTGTAGGTAGCCTGCTGGTAATCGAGTTCCGCTTTAGCGTTGTCTAACGTTGCCTGACTTTGCTCCAATTGAGCAGCCAGGTTTGTAGTGTCGATTTTTGCCAACAACTGGCCTTTTTTTACATATGAATTGTAGTCAACAAAAAGTTCCTCAACAATTCCCGAAACCTGAGTACCCACTTCAACGGTGGTGATTGCCTCTAAAGTCCCGGTTGATTCCACAATAGTACTGATGTTTCCTTTTCCTGCTTTTGCTGTTTGAATATCGATCTGACTAACGTCAACTTTGCTAGGCTTTAAAATTAATGCTGCCGATACCAGAACGACAAGCAGTAATGCGATAATGATAATTGTTTTTTTCTTCATGATATTTCGTTTTAATTGTTTTAGTTTATAAAGTGATTGGGTTGCCCTGATAGAAATCAAGTATCTTATAGCTGAATATCAGGTTGAATTTTGATTGCAACAGCTGACTTTCTGCGGTGATCAGGTTGTTTCGCTCGAAAAGGAAATCAACCGAATTGATCAGTCCGTTATTGAATTTTTCCTGCGCCAGTTGGTACGATTCCTCGAAAGAAGAATAGCTTTCCTGATTGGCTTCAAATTCGATTTGTGCCGACAGAACATCTACACAAGCTTGTTCAACCTCTTTACGTAATTGGTTTTTGGTATCAATTTCCTGCAATTCTGCATTGCTGTAACCAATTTTTGCTTGTGCTACACTTGTTTTAATCTGCTTCTTCTGAAAAATCGGAATCGATACCGAAACACCAACAGATGGTGTAAACTGATCTCCCAATTGTCCGAAATAATTCGATGTATTATAGCTCGAATATCCGGTTGACAAACCTGCATCGGCACTGATGGTTGGGTAAAAACCGGCAGCAGCGATTTTTTCATTCAGTGCGGCACTTTCTTTTTGGTACTCGGCACTTTTAATTTGTGGTTTAATGGCCAGTGCTGTAGCATAAACTTCTGAGGCAACCGGAGTAAGATTTTCATTTGCCAGCTCCTTCAGGTTAGGACGAAGCACTTCAAAGTTTTCGTCAACAGGTAATTCCATTAATTGCATCAGGCTAACTTTTGAGATGGCAAAATTGCTCTGTGCATTGGCTAAACTCAGTTTTTCGTTTGCCAGTTGCGATTTTACCTGCAGATAATCGGAACGCGAAATAATGCCGGACTGTAACCGAGCTTCTGATAAGTTGAGTTGCTCGGTAGTGGCATCCAACTGGTTTTGTGCATTTTTTACATTCTCTTCTAAAAATACAACCTGCAAAAAGGCATTTAAAATGCTTAGTGTAATAGATTCTTTAATGGTTTCCGAATCGTAAAGTCCACTTTGCATATCCAGCTCGGCCTGTTTAATCAGGTTATTCAAACGTTTTGCATTGTAAATGGTAATGCTTGAATTTAAACCGTAACTGGTGTTGTTGTTGCCTGAAAAATCAGAATCGCCGGTAAGCAGATCTTCCGATTTCGACCAGCTAAAATTCTGGCGAGCAGAAGCACTTAACGATGGAAGTTTGTTGTTTTCTGCTTGATTTTTGTTGAGTTCGTTCGACGCATTGGCCAAAATGCTCTGGCGCACCGAAACGTTTTGCGTTAATGCGTAATCGATACAATCGTTAAGGCTCCAGGTCTTATTTGCTGTATCGTTTTGTGCAAACAATAAAGTCGGAAGACTTGCTGCAATTACGAAGAAGATTGTTTTTATTCTATTCATAGCTTTTCATTATAATTTCCGGGAATAAAGCTACTGGAGATGAATTGCTTAAAAGAATAAAATAGAAGAACGGGGTGATTTTACCGACGGATTGGGAAAGTTTACGTATGGCGATTTTTAGCGATTACAGATTTCGATCCTTTAAATTATTACTCGCTTTTATCATACAAAAAATGGTTTCAGTTGAATTTGTGATCCTTTTTGCTGAAAAACTATCAGCTCCAACTATCGAATATTTGTAATTTCGTTGCGACCTTAAAATTTATACAGTTTTTCGTAGTCCGTTTACAGCCGTTTTGCGTCATTATAATAGTAATAATTACTAAAACCAATAATAAATGAAGTTAAGAACGATTATTTTTCTGATGGCCATTTGGAGCCAGAGTTTATTTGCCCAAAAGAATTTTGAAGTTGAAGTAAATAAGCCCGGTGCGACCGTTCAGCCCGATATGTACGGTGTATTTTTCGAAGACATAAATTTTGGTGCCGATGGTGGCCTTTATGCCGAATTAATTAAAAACCGTTCGTTCGAGTTCGATCAACCATTTGTGGGGTGGTTGCCTTTCGGTAATGTGGATGTAAAAAGTGAAGCGCCTTGTTTCGACCGAAATCCAAACTATGTTCGTTTAAACGAAACCGGTTTACGACGTGGCACCGGCCTTGAAAATAATGGTTTCAGAGGAATTGGCTTCAAAAAGAACGATACCTATCGTTTTTCGTTTTTTGCTCGCTCTATTGATGGTGGCGAAAAGAAATTTGGAATTGAGTTGGTAAGTGCCGGAGAAGAAGTTATCGGAAGAGGAGAGTTGTTTGTTTCGGGCAAAAACTGGGAAAAATATCAGTGTATTATAAAATCGAATGCAACCGATGCAAAAGGTAAAGTTCGCGTGGTTTTAAGATCGGCCGGAGAGGTTGATCTGGATCATATTTCTATGTTCCCAACCGAAACCTGGAAAAATCGAGAGAATGGTTTGCGCAAAGATTTAGCAGAAGCACTTTATGAATTAAATCCCGGAGTTTTTCGTTTTCCCGGTGGATGTATCATCGAAGGAAATACGCTGGAAACCCGCTACCAGTGGAAAAACAGTGTTGGGCCGGTTGAAAACCGCCCATTGAATGAGAACCGATGGAACTATACGTTTAAACACCGCTTTTTTCCTGATTATTATCAAACTTATGGAATGGGTTTTTACGAATACTTTTTGTTAAGTGAAGACTTGGGAGCAGAGCCGCTGCCGGTTATTAGCTGTGGTTTGGCTTGTCAGTATGAAAGTGAAGAATGTGTGCCTGTTGGGGATTTGGAACCATACATTGAAGATGCGGTTGACCTGATTGAGTTTGCCAACGGACCGGTTGACTCGGAATGGGGAAAAGTACGTGCAGAAATGGGGCATCCTGAGCCTTTTAACCTGAAATACCTGGCCATTGGAAACGAACAATGGGGCGAAGGTTATGTGGAGCGATTGATTCCTTTTATGGAAGTGCTTCGTGAAAAACACCCGGAGATAAAGATCATTGGAACAGCCGGCCCAACACCTGACGGAGAGAATTTCGATTACCTGTGGCCAAAAATGACAGAACTGAAAGTTGATTTGGTTGACGAACATTATTACCGCAGTCCGGAGTGGTTTTTGGCAAACGCCAAGCGCTACGACAGCTATGACCGTAATGGCCCAAAAGTATTTGCCGGCGAATTTGCTTCGCACCACGAAACACGCGATAACAACCTGCGCGCTGCAATTTCTGAAGCTGCTTTTATGACAGGTTTGGAACGCAACGCCGATATCGTTCATCTGGCAACTTATGCACCGCTTTTTGCGCATTACGATGCCTGGCAGTGGAAACCCGATATGATTTGGTTTGATAACCTGCAGGTGGTGCGCACACCTAATTACTATGTGCAGCAAATGTATGCGGACAATACAGGAACAAACGTACTTGCGATAACGGCTGATGGTGAGAATATTACGGGGCAGGATAGTCTTTACGCCAGTGCCGTAATCGATGAGATTACTTCGGAAGTGATTGTAAAAGTGGTAAATGCTTCCGATGAAGTTCAGGATATTAATATCAGTTTGAAAGGATTGAAAAAATCAATTGAAAAAGCTGAAGTGAAAATTACCTGTTTACACAGTAACCAACCCGAAGCAATAAATACACGAAAAGCGCCGAATACTTTGGTTCCGACTCATTCATCGGTTTGGGCTGATGAAAGCGGATTTAAACTAAAAGTACTGGGAAATGCATTTTATGTATGCCGTGTAAAAATTGATGAATAGAAATTGAATTAGAAGTTCAGTGTAATAATTTTCACCTCTATCGTTACTTCGTTCCGATTGTCCCCTTTTGAGGGACAGGAGCGCCGAGGAAGCGACAGGGGGTAATTTAAATGATGATAAAATATATTCTAATGAAACGCAATAAAAATCTGCTGTTATCAACATTATTCTTTTTGATATTCTTTTCAGCTTGTAACACAGCTGAAAATTACGAAGCTTATTTGTTTACCTACTTTACCGGCAACGGACCGGGCGAAGAGTCGATTCGTTTTGCCGTAAGTGAGGACGGTTATAATTACCGTGCCTTAAATAATAATCAACCAGTTCTGGATAACGACGATATTTGCTCAACCGGAGGTGTGCGCGATCCGCATATTCTGCGCGGCGAAGATGGCAACTTTTATATGGTGGTTACCGATTTGTATGTAACCGATATGGGTTGGAAAAACTATGCGATGGTGTTGCTGAAATCGGAGGATCTGATCAACTGGCAATCGTCGGTGGTTAATATTCCTGAAGCTTTCCCTGATGAGTTTGGCGATGTTTGGCGTGTTTGGGCACCGCAAACCATTTACGATGAGGAAGCCGGAAAATACATGGTTTATTTCTCGATGAAACAAGGCGATGATCCTGACATTATTTATTATGCATACGCAAAGGAGGATTTTAGCGCTTTGGAAGCTGCTCCGAAACAACTATTATTCAGTCCGACTAATAACGCCTGCATTGATGCTGATATCATTAAAAAGGACGGGAAATTCTACATGTTCCATAAATCTGAAAGTGGTGAGCCGGGAATTAAACTAGCCATTTCCGATAAGTTGACAGAAGGATATGAATATCCGAGTTTGGAGCGAGTGGATAAGGAAACGGAGAATGTGGAAGGTTCAGGTGTTTTTAAACTGAACAATTCGAACGAATGGATTTTGATGTACGATGTGTATGGATTGGGCAGGTACCAGTTTACAAAAAGTGCCGACTTGCAGCACTTTGAAGTGATTGACGAAGCTATTTCAATGAATTTCCATCCACGCCATGGAACTGTGTTGCCGATTACAAAAGCAGAGTTAAAACGCTTGATCGCGAAATGGGGAAAAATGGATGATCCGCTGGTAGAAGCCACTGCCGACGGATTAAAAAAGCAAAATGTAAATATCGACAGCGAGAAAAGAACGATTCGCTTTCCGGTAAAAAAAGGTGTTGATATTACTGCCTTCGACCCACAGTTTAATACATTCTCGGGAGTAAGCGTAACACCAGTCGGACCGCAGGATTTTTCTGATGGCCCGGTTCAATATACCATCGAAATGGAGGGTGTTGGCAAACAGGCTTACAGTGCCATTGTTTCGGAAGATCATAACCCGGTGTTGGATGGTTTATATGCTGATCCCGATGTGTTGTATTCCGAAAAAACTGGCAAGTATTACATCTATCCAACCAGCGACGGATTTCATAATTGGGGAGGTTATTATTTCAAAACTTTCTCTTCTGAAAACTTGGTTGACTGGAAAGATGAAGGAATAATTCTGAACCTGCGTGGCGATGTAAGCTGGGCCGAACATAACGCCTGGGCGCCCTGTATTATCGAGAAGAAAATTAATGGCAAGTACAAATACTTTTTCTATTTCTGTGGAAGACAGAAAATTGGTGTTGCTGTTGCTGATAACCCCGAAGGCCCGTTTGTTGACAGTGGCAAACCATTGATTAACTGGAAACCTGAGGGGATTAACAGAGGTCAGGAAATCGATCCTGATGTGTTTACCGATCCGAAAACGGGTAAAAGCTACCTGTATTGGGGAAACGGTTACATGGCGGGTGCCGAGCTGAACGACGATATGGTTTCGCTAAAAAAGGAAACGCTAAATGTAATGACACCGGATAATACATTTCGCGAAGGCGTGTATGTAATATTCCGTAACGATACCTACTATTTTATGTGGTCGGAGGACGATACCCGCAGTCCGAATTACAAAGTGCGTTACGCAACCAGTAAATCGCCTTTGGGAGAATTGACCATTCCTGAAAATAATATTGTAATTCAGCGTGATTCGGAGCAGGGAATAATGGCGACGGGACATAACTCGGCCATCCAGATTCCGGGAAAAGATGAGTGGTATTTGGTGTATCACCGTTTTACCTACCCAAAAGGAAAAAATATGGGCTACCGTGCCGGTTTTAACCGCGAGGTTTGTATCGATAAACTGGAGTTTGATGCCGATGGAAATATTATTGAGGTGAAACCTACCCTGGAAGGTATTGTGCCTATTAAATAAATTACAAACCGAATTATTTATCTTTTTTTAGTTTTTTAGACATTTGTGTTAGAAAGAGTGCTTACTCCTGTTATTTTTGTGTTGTACAGAAAGTAATGCAGTATTTAAATGAACTGTCGTTTTAGAATATTTCTAACACAAACCCTACTATTCCTTTCTACTTTTGTTTCAGCAAATGGAGGGAAGTTAAGTTTTATTCATTACACTTCTGAAGACGGTTTGCCTTCCTCCTACATAAAAAGTATATGTCAGGATCAGTTTGGATATATTTGGGCAGCTACAAGAAGTTCTGTATGTCGTTTTGATGGAAAGTATTTTAAAACTTTTAAAGCCGTTGACGAAACAGGTAGTAGTTTTGATTTATGGTGTAAAAGATTTTATACAGTTGCCGATTCTGGATTGATTGCTCAAACAATTGAAAATAAGTTTTATTGTTTTGATTTCAAAAATGAAAAATTTGAAAAACATCCTGTACTTAATTCCCTTAATGGAATTCTTGAAATTCAGCCATCAAAAGAGGGAATGTGGGCTGTTGGAAATGATGGATTGTTTTTTTTGTCGTATGGCGGAACTGAATTTCAGCGGATAACAGATGTTTTGGGTTTTACAATGCCCGAAGGTGATGCTAAAATTGTTCGCGTAAAAGAACGAAATCATAATGTAGTAGGTGTTGGCAATGATGATAAGTTATATGTTGTTGATTGCCAGAATTCTGATCGGCGGGTGTTTAACTTGCCTGAAAATTTTAATTGGAATGATATTCCCGTTTTTTATCTGGATCAGAATAATTCTGTATGGCTTGGACAAGCAGATAACGGTGTTTACAGAATAAATTTAACAAATGGCAGAACACAGTATTTTTCTGAAGATCAGCCAGGAGACAGCCATCTTTTGCATAACCTGATTCATACAATGAAAGAAGACCGCCAGGGGAATATCTGGATTGGTACTGAAAATGGGTTAACTATCTGGTCGCCATATACCGAGGAATTTAGTAATTATCAATACAATTTTAATGATGCCGATGGATTAAATACAAATCCAATTTATGATATTTTTTGTGACAAAGACGGCAATATGTGGTTGGGAACTTATTTTGGAGGCATTAATCTTTGGAGCAATGATACCGATTTCTTTAAGTTTTGGCATGCAGGACAGGGTGAATATAACATTGGCGGAAATGTTGTAAGTAGCATCGTTGAAGATGATGGAAACAATATTTGGATTGCTACAGAAGACATGGGAGTAAACCGAATTGACAGAGAAACAGGAAAAGTAACTAAACTATTGAGTGCAGGCAATGGGTTGTCATTTAATAATGTACACTGTTTGATGTTCGAAACACGCTATAAACTCTGGATTGGAACTTATACCGGAGGTATCAATATTCTGGATCTTAGAAAAGGTAGTTTTGGCTATATTAATAAAAATAGTGAGCCGGATTTGCCGGCAGATAATATTTACTCATTATTGAATTTGGGAGACAGTATTTACATAACTACATCTGCCGGAATTGCTGTATATAATACCAAAACGCAAAAGATACATCCGTTTTTCCCGGAAACTTTATTGGGCACTCAGTTTGAATCTTGTTTTGCTGATGGCAATCGGATATGGTTTTCGAGCCTAACCAGCATATATTATTTTGATCGGCAAGAACACAAACTCACTGCATTTGATAAACTTAAAAATTTAAAACATATAAACTTTGTAAAAAAAGATTCGAAAGGCTGCTTGTGGGTGGGTGACTGCCTGGAAGGGCTATGGTGTTATAATTTTTTGGATGAAACTGTGAAACAATATAATGAGAGCACAGGATTTCCTTTTTCCTGGATTTTTAGCCTGGAAGAAAGTGCTGACGGAACACTTTGGGTTAGTGGAGATAAAGGTTTGGTTAAATTGAATCCGGATACCGAAGAATATTATTATTTCGACAGAGACTCTGACCTTCCCTTTGAGCAGTTTAATTTCAGAGCATCTTATAAAGACTCGAAAGGGAACATTTATTTTGGAGGAAACAATGGAATGATATCTTTTAATGAGAAAGAAAAGTTTGCAAAACGAAAGGTACTGAATATTGTTTTCCGGGGAATGCAGCTATTTAATCAACCTCTTTTGCCCAACCCAAAAGGAGCTTTGAAAAAATCTCTGAATTTTCATCCTGAAATAAGATTAAAACATAAACAGAATGTTTTTACAATAGAATATACAGGGCTTAATTTTCAAAACAAAGGAAAATGTGAGTATGCCTACTACCTTGAGAACTTTGATAAAGACTGGAATTATGTTGGAAACAGAGATTTTGCAACTTATACCAACCTAAGTCCGGGAACATACCGGTTTCATGTAAAAGCAACAACCGACAAAAATGAGTGGCTTGGACACGAAAATACTTTGTCAATTATAATAGAACCTCCATTTTGGCTTTCTGGTTGGGGGTTTTTTATCTATTTCTTGTTAGCTCTTTTAGCAATGCTTATTTTTTATTTGACCATTACCAAAATACAAAAAACCAAAGCATTGGCGGAAATGGAACGCCATGAAAAAGATTCTATAAAAGAGTTGAATAATTTCAAATTAGACTTTTTTACCAATGTGTCTCACGAACTGCGAACTCCTTTAACGCTAATAATTGGGCCATTGAGCCGAATTTTGGAGGAAGAAAGACTAACGCCCGGAGCAATTCGGAAAATGAAGGGAATCAAACATAATGCACACAGATTACTGACATTAATAAACCAGTTACTTGAGTTCAGAAAGATTGATAGTGGAAAAGAAACTTTAAATGTATGTAGCCAAAATATTACTCCGTTAATAAACGATATTAAGGAGTCTTTTTCGGCATCAGCTAAAAACAAAGGAGTTAAACTTGAGTGTGACTTATTTGATCTAGATCAGGAGATATGGGTTGACCAGTTAAAACTGGAAACCATTCTTATTAACCTTATATCAAATGCATTAAAGTTTACGAATAAAGGCGGGACTATACATATTAGCTTAAAACTGGTTAACGAAAAAAATACAGAAGATCAGTACCTTAATATAAAGGTACATGATACAGGAGTAGGTATTGCTCCAGATAAGAAACTAAAAATATTTGACCGTTTTTATAAAGACGAAAAAAATATTGGGAATTCTGTAGGTTCTGGAATCGGTTTGGCTTTTGTTCAAAGTTTGGTCGAATTACATCGAGGAAAAATAGAGGTTGAAAGTAATGTTGGCGAAGGAAGTACTTTTATTGTGCAATTACCTGTTTCGAGAAGGTTTTATAAGGATCAGGAAATTGTAATGGAACAAACACAGTTTATTCGAAATGCTAGTTTGTTGGATTACAATTTAGATGATTCTCTCCAGGAGAATAACTTTCTTCTGCCCGATGGGAAACCATTGGTATTGGTGGTTGACGATAATGAAGATTTACTTGATTTTATTTCAGAAACCTTATCGGCTGATTATTCGGTATGCCGGGCTAATAGTGGTGAAGAGGGATTAAAAAAGCTTGATGAGCTAATACCCGATTTGATTATTAGCGATGTGATGATGCCCGGAATTGATGGTTTTGAATTGTGTCGGACACTTAAAGCAGATTTGCGTACTTCGCATATTCCGGTTGTGCTTTTAACTGCTAAATGTGGAGAAGAAAGCGAATATGAAGGTTTGAATACCGGTGCCGACTATTATATACAAAAACCATTTTTCCCTCATATACTAACAAAACTTATCGACAATATTTTATCAACGCGCAGAAATCTTGTTAAACGTTTTAAATCTGATTTAAATCTGATTCCGGAAGAAGTCGGGAGTTCTGATCTTGATCGGGAATTTATAAACGACATTGCAGAATTGGTACAAAAAAATATTGATAATACGGAACTTGATGTTGCTTTTATTGTTAAAGAATTGCGAGTTAGCAGGTCATTGTTGCATTTAAAATTAAAAAACCTGACGGGGTGCTCTGCTACTGAATTTATTCGCAACGTTCGTTTACGCCAGGCTGCTATGTTAATTGCTGAAGGGAAATGTAATATTTCAGAAGCAGCTTATCAAACAGGTTTTTCTAGCCCTACCTATTTTACCCGACGATTCAGGGAGGTTTATGGAAAGTCTCCTCGCGAATACTTCGGAATGTAGCCCAACAATCCTCCTTCTTTCACCTTCCTTTTTAAGCTTAATTCAATTCAAAAACCAATGCTGCCCGGTGTTAAGCATATAAATCACTAGAATCCCTATTGTTTTTATTTAATTATCTGTACAAAAGGTTTTTACGTGTGTGCGTTTTGTGGCATTTAGACATTTGTTTGAGTTTTTTAAACATGGTTTACGGTCGTGTTGAAGCGAATTCGGCTACTTTGTTAACATGTGGTGCACACACATATGTTGAGAGAATTAGAGTCTCAAATTTATTAAATCTATCAATCTATTTATTTTATGAAAATTAAGAAAATTTATTATTTGTTGCTTATGGTTTTCGTGTTTGGAGCCTGCAACGAAGAGCTAATGAATTCAATTCCATTAGTTGAGATTAATCCGGGTTTCTCTAGTCCTGGATTTAATGATGTCAGTCTGGTTTCATTAAATGAATCCAAATCGTATGATGTTGTTTACAAACGTGTTTATGGAATATCACGAGAGCTTACTATGGATTTAACAGTAGATGTAGGCGTGCTTGATGTTTATAATCAGGAAAATGGTACGAACTTAAAACTTTTATCCGAGGAGTTTTATACTATTCCAACCAGTATCTCGTTTGGTGAAAAGGAAAAAACTACAACTTTTAGCATTACGCTATTCCCGAAAAAGATTTACGAAAAAGCAGGTTCGGTTGAAGAAGCTTCAACGTATGTAATTCCGATAAAAGCAAGTACTCCTGAAAAAGAGGGGGTTGATTATGTTGAAAGCGAAAACATTTTGCTGCTTCATGTAAATATGCTGGCTTCTACAATTACTGTTGAGCCCCAAGATCCAATAAACCTTTATTTTGCGAAGGGAAGCGAGATTAAGGAGTCGTTCAGTATTGAAGGAACGCTAAACTTCGAAAGTGCAAACGAAGTTGCTGTTTCTGTCGTTGTTGACGATCAGGCAGTGTTACTAAATTCTGGAGATTACACTCTGTTGCCAGAAGCCAACTATTCATTCTCTGCCGGAATGGTAAATGACTATGGCTTTGTTGTGATTCCTGGCGAGATTAATGCATTAGGACTTTCTGATACGCTTACATATTTATTGCCTTGTCTGCTTAATTCTACTAACCCCGATTATGTAATTGAGCAAGACCAGCCAGTGTATTATGTGGTGAATATTTCTGATCTTAAAATATCAATCACAAATGGCAGTGAAACAGCTCCGGTGCCGGTTTCATCAAGTATTTCTACATTAAGCGGAGCAATAAATGTAGCGGCTAATACATTGGCATCTACAGATCTTTCTATCAATTTTAATTACGATCCTTCATTAATTACAGCATTTAATACTTTAAATGGAGAAAACTATCAGACATTGCCTGAAGGTGTTGTTAGTATTACCAACGGTAAAATCGATAAAAACACAAAATCGGTAGATATCCAGTATAGTATTGACCTTTCTGACTTGGCGCTTAGCACTACAGATCATTATCTGGTACCTTTAGTTATTGCGCCTGAAGATTTTGAAATAGGCTCGCTTGATGGTTCTTCTGTAATTTATCTTGATGTAACTAAATCGTTGGTAGGAACTTATGATCTCAATATCATTAAAAACGAGCGTACTCGCAATATTGGGAATACTATATGGTTAGCTTCGGAATGCCAAAGAGCCGGGGATGAAAACTGGGATGCCGCAATTGCACAGGCACAATATGGTTTTGGTGGTGATGGAGACTGGTATGCAGTGTTGTTCTCTGTTACCGACGAGGATATGCCGGGAAAAGAAAACTGTAAGAAAATTGAAATGTACTCTTTCCTGGAATTAATAGAAAGTACAGGGGGGACGAATAATGTAACACAGAACCAGTCATATTTCAATACGGCAACAGGGGAAGTTTATATCGACTGTTTTGTTTACGAAAGCTGGTTTGAAACAAGCTATAAAGAAACGTATTCTTTTACTCTGCAATAACATCAAATGTAATGAGATATAACAAGAATAATTTTAAAAAAGAAAAAATGATTAATATATATAAACTAAGGCGTACGGTATTGCATAAGGCTTGCTATGTAGTTTTTATGTTGTGTTTGGTGCAATTTTCTTTCTTCCCTGCCAATGCATTTGGAAAGGGACCTGTAAATGATGCTATACAAAATGATGTGCAGGTGAAAGGTACGGTTACTGATGAAGCAGGTTTAGCATTGATTGGTGCTAATATTGTTGAAAAGGGAACAACCAACGGAGTAGTAACCGATATTGATGGAAAATTTTCATTAAATGTTTCTTCAGCCGATGCTGTACTTGTATTTCGTTTTATAGGTTACGAAACGCAGGAAGTGGAAGTGGACAATAAACGGGAATTTAGTATTGTACTTTCTGAAAATATTACCGGGCTTGACGAAGTAGTGGTTGTTGGTTATGGTCAACAAAAGAAAGCAACAATTACCGGTTCTGTTTCGCAGGTTAGCGGAGATGAAATTAAAAAAGTTTCGGCGGCTAACCTTACGAATACGCTGGCTGGTAAAACGGCAGGTGTTATTGCCAATGTTCGCTCGGGAGAACCTGGCGAAGATAATGCAACAATTTTCATTCGCGGGAAAGGTACTACCGGGAATAATGATCCGCTGATTATAGTTGACGGTATTGCCGACCGTGGTTTTTCGCGTTTAAATCCTGAAGATGTTGAATCAATTTCAGTATTAAAAGATGCATCTGCTGCAATTTACGGAGCGCGTGCTGCTAACGGAGTTATCCTGGTTACCACCAAACGTGGTAAAAAAGGTGATATTACTGTTAATTATACAGGAAACTACTCCATGTCTCAACCAACAAGAATTCCGGAGATGCTTAATTCCTTCCAGTATGCAACTTATGTAAATGAATACGACCGCGGACACGGGCTTTCAGAAACTTATTCCGAAGATGCATTGCAAAAACTTCAGGATGGTTCCGATCCGATAAATTATGCCAATACCGACTGGTGGTCGTCGGTTGCAAAAGACTGGGCAGGAAAAACCCAGCATAGTGTATCAATAAGCGGAGGAACAGAGAAAGTGCAGTTTTATTCTTCAGCACAGTATATGTGGCAAGATGTGATTTATGAGAATAGTGCACAAGATTATAGTCAGTACCAGTTTACTACTAACATTGACGCTAAACTTTCTGAAAAGATTAGGTTTAGTATGGATGTTCTTGGTCGCCAGGAATACCGGAAACGAGGAGTTTATGCAACCGACTATCTTTTTGGATTTTTTCTGTCTACCAATCCTATGTCAGCACCTTATTACGAAAACGGTTTGCCGCGTGTAGGCTACGACGGAGTGACCAATAATGCTGCTGTTATGGTTACTGATCTCCCGGGAACTAGTCAGAAAAAATATAATATCATAAACCTGAAGCCGTTTTTGCATATTGATCTTGATATTATTACAAAAGGCTTGTATGCCGAAGGATATGCAGCACTTGATTATTCGTTTAATAACGGAAAAGATATTAATCATCCATACGATTTATATCAATATGATGCTGCAACAGATGAATATGTTAGTCAACGTTCGGCAACCGGGGCTATTTCACTAAACTCCTGGTCTGATAATTCTGACCGTAAAACGTTGAACGCGCGCTTAGGATATACTAACTCGTTTGGCAAACACAAGGTAGATGCTTTTGCTGCTTACGAACAGTTTAAATACAACTATAACAATGTTTCTGCGTATCGCACCAATTATCTTTCAACAGCTATTATGCAAATATTTGCAGGTAGCGACGATCCTGAAGATTGGGGAACAGGAGGCTATGCAGGTGTTAGTGCCCGTCAGAATTATTTTGGGCGTGTAAATTACAGTTACGACGATAAGTACCTGGCTGAAGTAACTATGCGTTACGATGGTTCAATGAATTTCCCTCCGAACAAACGCTGGGGATTTTTCCCTGCTTTTTCTGCAGGATGGGTAATGTCGGAAGAATCGTTTTTTAGTTCTCTAAAACCGGTTGTGAACTTTTTAAAGTTGAAAGGTTCATGGGGAATGATGGGGAATGATAACGTTGCAGCTTTTCAGTTTTTATCAAATTTTGGATTTATTTCTACCGATGAAGGAGGTGGATATCATGCAGCAAGCGGGGTGTTGTTTGGCGAAGGTGTTCAGAAAGGGCTTTTCCAGAAAGTAACTGCGAACCCCGATATTACCTGGGAAACAGCAAAAACATCAAATATTGGATTTGCTGCCCAGTTTCTTGATGGTAAGTTTAGCCTTGACGTTGATTACTTTTCTTCAAAACGAAGCGATATCCTGCGCACGCGAAATGCTTCTATTCCTGATTATGCCGGCCTGGTTTTACCTGCCGAAAATATAGGAAAAGTAAAAAATAATGGTATTGAGTTGGTTGCCGGCTACCAGGGGAGTTACAATGATTTCAAATGGAACGTTACCGGTAACTTTTCTTATGCCGAAAATGAAATGGTATATATAGATGAAGCCGAATCTACTCCGGCATGGCAACGTGCTACCGGCCACCCAATTGACGCTCTTGTTTTGTACGATGCCTTAGGAATTTACCAAACACAGGAAGAAGTTGATAATTCGGTACATATTGATGGAGCTAAACCCGGAGACTTGATTTACAGGGATACAAACGACGACGGTGAAATAACCTATGATGATGCTATTAGGGTAAACCAATCAGCTACTCCTAAAATTATGTATGGGCTTACTTTAAACGGTAGTTGGAAAGGGCTTGACTTAAACGTCTTTTTCCAGGGGCAGGCAAAAGCCAAAATACTGGTTCAGCCAACCATGAATATGATGACCGATTTTTATGAAGGACGATGGATAGATACTAACTCTGCAGAAGAAAATGCAAGTGCCAGCTGGCCAAGGGCATTTATTAAACAAACATATGGCGACGATTTCAACGGACGCTCTTCTACATGGTGGATGCGCGATGCAGGTTTCCTTCGCTTAAAATCTGTTGAGTTGGGTTATACGCTTCCAAAATCGTTATTAGCAAAAGCCGGAATTGAAAGGTTGAGGATTTATGTAAACGGGAATAACCTTTTTACAGTTGATAAGATCGACATCTTTGATCCGGAGTTAACGAACGGTATTACCTCATATCCTATACAACGAATGATTACAACAGGGATAAACCTTTCTTTTTAACACGGGAAGAATAAAAAATTCATTCAGATGATAAAAACAAATAATAAGAAAATGAAAAAATATATCATATACGGACTTGTGTTGCTCGTATCTCTTAATATAATTTCTTGTAGCGACGAGATTTTAGATGTCGATCCGGTGGATTCCTTTACCGATGCTGCGGTATGGGGCGATCTGTCGTTGGCAGAAGCCTATCTGAACACATCATACAGCCAGATTAAGGCAGAAACTGAAAAAGGTTCAAGGTTTGCAAGCCTTACCGACGAATTATATCAAATGCATACTTACGGTACCGAGAATGTCCGACAGGGATATCTTTCTCCCGATAATTCCAGTTTTGGATGGGAAGATGACATGTGGAACCCTTGGAATTATTTCTATGGTTGTATTAAAGATGTTAATCTTTTTCTGGAAGAAATAGATGCTGTTCCAATGCCAAATTCTGGTGACGAAGAATGGAAAAACCAGTTGATTGGGCAGGGACACTTTTTACGTGCCTATTTCTATTTTCAATTGTACAGCCTTTACGGAAGAGTTCCGCTTGTAAGTAAAGTTTATCCGTTGGAAACAGAGGAGTTTACAGAGGAGCGGGCATCGTTGGAGAAAGTAGCCGGTTTTATTGTAGCCGATTGTGATTCGGCGGCTGCACTGTTACCTGTAGCGTATGAGAGTGCAGATAATTTTGGAAGAGCAACTAAAGGTGCTGCTCTTACTTTAAAAGGACGAACTTTGCTGTTTGCAGCCAGTCCCTTGTACGACGAAAATTACCCCGATCAGGCAAAATGGCAAAAGGCCGCCGAGGCCAATAAAGCCGTAATCGATTTGGGAGTGTATTCCCTTCAGGCTATTTCTAACCCTGATGAATATGCTGCGCTATTTTTAAAGTCAGACAATCCTGAAATTATTTTTGAAAAGCTGTATGATTCCAAGCGGGTAGTGGGTAGTAACAATGTTTTTCTACATCAGGCTCCGTGTGGTACAGGTAATGGTTTTGAAGGATGGGGAACTTTGCAACCAACTCACAACCTCGTTTCCAAATTTCAAAGGAATGATGGAACTGAATATATTCAGGGTGCAGAGAATGAATATCCGTGGGCTAATCGCGACTTACGCCTGTATGCTGATATTTTTCTTGATGGTGATACCTGGGGGTATGGCGATAGTAACCGCGAAATTGAGTTTTTTGTTGCCGGAGAATCTGGTGTTGAGCAGGGAAAAGATAGCCGGGAAGGTCCGTCGTGGTGGAATGCTACCCAAACCGGTTATGGGTTTAAAAAATTCCTCGATCCTGATTTTGATAATTACGGGACTGATGCGAATACCACTCCCTGGATTTATATGCGACTTTCTGAAGTATATTTAAACTATGCTGAATGTTTAATAGAGTTGGGGGAAAATACCGAAGCACTAACTTATATCAACCTTGTTCGCGAGCGTGCATTAATGCCACCGGCAACCGGTAATGATATTCGTGCTGAATACGAATATGAACGGCAGATTGAGCTTTTATTTGAAGGCCAAAGGTGGTTTGATATTCGCAGGTGGAAACAAGCTGAAGATATTTATAAAGAACCACTCTTGGGTATAGATATTAAGAAGTTCAGTGACGGAAGCAAAACATATACCGTAAAATCGGAACCTATCGAAACCCGGAGTTTTAATGCTCCCAAAAATTATTGGATGCCTGTTCCCCGAAGTGAACTAAGAAAAGCACCAAATCTGGATGCTGTTCCTTATGAATAATTTTGAGTAGGAATTTGGAGAAGACAGTTATGTCTTTTCCAAATTCTTTAAACCAAAACAATATAATTTAATAATGATAAAACGTAATATATTGCTCTCTTTTTTAGTCTTCATGTCGTTTTTGTTTCTGAATGGTTGTAGCGATTCAGGAGATTCTCCAGTTGATCCGGTAAATCCTGTTGAACCAGAGGTGCCGGAGACTTCGGAGGAGAATCCCAAAGACACCTATTATCCTGAAAGTTTATGGAATGTTCAGCAGGGAAACGACTATCAGAACAGTGCAAGTCAATTTAGTGTTTACCGGATGAAAGAAACTCCTAACCTGGTTGCATTCTGGGAAGCTGATTTTGGTGACGATCCTTCAACAACTACAGATTCTAAATATCGCTTTCAATTGGATGACCTGATGGAAGAAAGTGAGAAAATGTATAAATTTTACCGCGATACGCTGAAATTTGTAGTGGAAGGTAGCTCGTTAACCGATAAGTACCGGATGAATTTCTATATTTATTACAGCGATGAGGGAACTGTTTATGGAGGAGGTGCCGATGATAAAATTGGTGCTATGTGGCTTACCCCGGGAAGAATACAAACCAAACCCTATGGGGCAATGGCGCACGAAATGGGGCATGCCTTTCAATATATGGTAGCCTGCGATGGACATTGGGGATACAGTTCTGCTCCTACTGGAAGTAATATCCAATCGATTTTTGAAATGACTTCTCAATATATGCTATTTCAGTATTATCCCGACTGGATGGATTTTGAATCGTATCACGTTGATAATTATTTGCTGAATACGTATAAAACTTTTCTTCACGAAGATATTATGTATGATAATCCCTTTGTTTTAGAATATTGGTCGGATAAACATGGGAGAGATTTTGTGGGAAAATTGTGGAATGAAGCAATAAAGGGAGAGGATCCGGTAATGACCTATAAAAGAATTACAGGCATTGATCAAGCCACATTTAACGATGAAATGGCTGATGCAGCAATGAAATTTATTACCTGGGATATGGATCGTATTCGTGAACATGCCAAAAGTTTTGCGAATAAACACACTAGTAACTTAGATCTTATAGGGAACGGATGGTATAGAATTGCCCAGAATAATTGCCCACAAAATTATGGTTACAATGCTATTCGACTTAAGGTGCCTGCCACAGGAAAAGAAGTTGGGCTTAACTTTCGTGGTTTAGCCGGAGCGGAAGGATATCATGCTGTTAATATTGACAAAGCTGGATGGAGATACGCCTTTTTAGCCGAAAAATCAAACGGAGAAAAAGTGTACGGAGATATTTATTCTGATGCAACAGGAGAGGTTGCATTTTCGGTTCCTGATAATACAATCTATTTGTGGCTGGTGGTTACCGGAGCGCCAATAGAGCATTGGGAACATATTTGCGATAATAATGCAGATAATGATGAACAATGGCCTTATGAAATAAAATTAAGTAATACAGAACTTTATTAGAAAACACAGTAGTTGTGTTTATATAAGGTGTTTTTTTTTGAATAGAAGTAGTTATATCCCCCTTTGAAAAGCAGGGGGATATACTTTCTTTATTCTTACATTTGTGCAAAAATGTATTGCTTGCAGGTACAGTTGTAATTGAAAAATACAATATTCAGAACGAGTTACATAATTTACATATATAAACAAATAATTTAAACAAATGAAACCTTCCTCAATTTTTCGGATTTATGCATCAGTATTTTTATTACTGTCTTTTTATCTGGCTGATGCAGTACCGCCTATACAATTGCATGACATTTCAACTTTCGGTAGTAAAAAAGAGTTATACCTTCCTAAGGAAATCGACCGTGTTCCGAAAGGAAATGATTTTAATGATCCAGAAAGCCAGTTTAGCTATAAGCACATGATGGAATCAGAAAACGTGGCTATTTTTTGGGATAAGATTTACGGCGACGACCCAATGAAAAATCCCGATGCCGAAAAACGTTTTGATGTAAAACAGCTTTCGAATGAAGTTGAACGTTTTTATACCTATTATCGAGATACTTTAAAAATGGTTGAAAAAGGTAATTCTCTCACAGATAAGTATAAAATGATTGTGATTATTTTTTATGATGAAAAGGACCGTACTGCATATGGTGGTGGTCTTGAAGATAAAATAGGAGCGCTCTGGACTCCGTGCCAGCGGATAAATAAAATGCCATTCGGAACATTGGCCCACGAACTCGGGCATTCGTTTCAATACATGTCGAGTATTGATGCCGGAACCGGCCCCATGGGAGGAATAATGGAAATGTCGGCACAATACATGCTGTGGCAGGTTTACCCCGAATGGATGACCTTCGAAAATTACCACTTGGTTGATTTTATGAAACAGACTCATTATGCTTTCTTGCATTCGGCAAATATGTATCATTCACCCTATGTCCTTGAATATTGGTCAGAAAAGCGAGGTAAGGACTTTTTCGGAAAATTGTCTCGTTCAACCCAAAAAGGCGAAGACGTGGTAACAACATACAAACGAATGAATGATTTAAGTCAGGGACAGTTTAATGATGAGATGTTTGATGCATCAAGGCACTTCATTACCTGGGATCTGAAACGGGTAGAAGAAGTGGCTCATCAGTATGCCAATCAACATTATACTATTCTTAACGATGCAGGTAAAGGATGGTACCGTATCGATTCAACAAAGTGTCCTCAAAACTACGGATATAACGGGATTAAGTTAAATGTCCCGGCTTCAGGAACGAAAGTTCATTTGGAGTTTGAAGGTATTGCCGGAGCTGATGGATATGCGGCAGTAAAATTAGATAAAGCCGGTTGGCGATATGGTTTTGTTGCATCATTGAAAGACGGAAGCCGGGTTTATGGTGACATAAACCGGAGTGCGAAAGGAAAAGTAAATTTTGTTGTTCCTGAAAATACAGAATATTTATGGTTGGTAGTAAGTGGAGCGCCAACAGAACACTGGCCAATTATTATGCGCTGGGGACCTCCAAAAGACGACGATCCGAAAGAAGAGCAATGGCCGTATCGTATAAAGTTAAAAGGAACAACAATAGATAGCTCGTTTATAAAATAATTGTGTCATTAATATTGTTTGAGAAATAGTATCTCAGAAAAGCCATTGCAATTTTGCTGTAGTGGCTTTTCTTTTTTTATTAACTCTTTTACCTTTGGAGGCTGACTTAGTACAGAATTTTATTCTTCAATCTTTTAAAATTAACATCCGTTATCTTGCGGTTAATAATGATGAAGTAGATGGGCTTTAAAGTTGTTAAAGTATTGTGGATTGTTGTTTTTATTTTCCACTCGTTGAATGTGTATTCAAACAATGATCGTTTATCATTTACACATTATACAAACGAAGACGGTTTACCCTCTTCATACATAAGAAGTATTTGTCAGGATCAGTACGGTTTTATTTGGGCAGCTACCAGAAGTTCTATTTGTCGCTTCGATGGGAAGTATTTTAAAACATTTCAGGCTGTTAATGAGGATGGAAGTAGCTCAGATATATGGAGTATGAGGAATTATTTTCACAGCCAGGATTCAATGTTGTTGACGCAAAGTACCAGCAATGTATTTTATTTATTCAATTTTGAAAAAGAGATATTTGAGCCTTATCTGCCAATAAATAAATTGGGCGGGGTAACCGATTTGCGCGAATCAAAAGAAGGTTACTGGGTATTTATGCAAGATTCAATTTGTTTCCTTGATACCCATACAAATCAGCTCAAAAGTTTTAAAGAAAAAATAAGTTATGCTTCTTTTCCTGAAAACGTTAAAATAATTAACGTACGGGAAAAGAATGATCGCCTAGTGGCTATTACCAGTAATAATCAATTGCTTATTTTCGATCTGGAGCGCAAGCAGCAAAGGCATTTTGAGTTGCCAAAAGGAATTAGCGAATTGGAGCAATCGCACTTTTATATTGATAAAAACAATTTTGTATGGATTGGGAATGAAGGAGATGGTTTACATCAAATCAATCTTGCCAACGGACAAGCGTATCGATTCACTTCCCGGAAATCAGGAAACAGAAGATTGTTGCATAATCTGGTTCATTCGATAGAAGAGGACCAACAAGGGCGAGTATGGATTGGCACCGAAAATGGTTTATGTGTTTGGTCGCCCTATACTGAATCATTTGATTATTATCAGTACGATATTCGCGACCCAAAGGGAATTAATACCAATCCGATATATAGTCTCTTTTGCGACAGAGACGGCAATATGTGGTTGGGAACCTATTTTGGAGGTATAAACTTCTGGAATAATACGCCTGATTTTTTCAGTGTTTGGCAGGCCGGTACCGGATTGCAGCATTTATCGGGCAGTACCGTTAGTTGTATTACCGAAGATGAAAGAGGGAGTATATGGATTGGGATGGAAGATATGGGAATAAACCAGATTAACCTGGAAGAAGACAAGGTTGTAAGAGCAATTAATGAAAGTAATGGCTTATCTTTTAATAATGTGCACGATTTGTTGTTTGAAAATCCCGATCGTTTATGGATTGCAACTTACACCGGAGGTATCAATATTCTGAATCTCAAAAGTAATAAGTTTGAATATATAAATACCTCAGATTATCCCGAATTAGCCTCTGATAATATATATCATTTGTTGCATGTTGGCGATACTATTTTTATCTCAACATCTTTGGGGGTGGCGATTTGGAATACGAGTACTGAAGAACTTTCACGCTTTCAACCTGATATTATAGGAGATGTGCAGGTGGAATACATGTATGAAAGTGAAGATCGGGTATGGTTTTCATCGTATACTGGAGTTTATTATTTTGATAAACAAACTCGCTCTTTTCATTCATTTGAAAAATTTCCATTTCTTCAGAATATATTCTTTGTTAAAACCGATACAAAAAAACGTGTATGGATTGGAGATTGCTTTCGTGGTTTGTATGGCTACGATTTTAAAACCGATTCAGTATACATATATAATGAATCAACGGGTTTTCCATTTACCTGGATTTTTAGCATGGAGGAGGGTAATAACGGCTATCTATGGGCTAGTGGCGATAAAGGTTTGGTTAAGTTTAAGCCCGAAACCGGAGAGATAGTCGGGTATGACCGTGAATCGGGCTTGCCATTTGAACAGTTTAATTACCGGGCATCACATAAAAGCCACAACGGAGAGATTTATTTTGGAGCTAACCGCGGAATGATCTCTTTTAACGATAAAAGCAAATTGGGAGTGAAAAAGGAGCTGAACGTCGTTTTTCGGGGGATGCAGTTATTTAATCAGCCAGTGCTTCCCGGAGATGGCCAGCCCTTGGAGCAATCGTTGAATTTGCACCCTGAAATTCATTTAAAGTACAAGCAAAATGTATTTACCATTGAGTATGCCGGTCTCAATTTTCAGAATAGAGGCAACTGTCAATACGCGTATTACCTCGAAAATTTTGAAGATGCGTGGAACTTTGTGGGAAATCGTGATTTTGCTACGTATACAAGCCTTGGTCCCGGCGAATATTTTTTTCATGTAAAAGCATCTACAGATAATACTGAATGGGGTAATAACGTAAATACACTGAAAATTATTATAGAACCTCCTTTTTGGTTATCTAAATGGGGTTATCTGGTCTATTTTATACTTATAATTCTAATTTTTATTGGTTTTTACATTGTAACAACACGTATTCAGCAATCGAAAGCAGTTGCTAATATGGAGCGGAGAGAAAAAGAGTATCAGAATGAGATAAATAACTTTAAATTAGAGTTTTTTACAAACGTCTCGCATGAACTTCGTACTCCGCTAACCTTAATACTGGGACCATTAACCCGCATATTAGAAGATGAAAAACTTTCTCCTGCATTGAATAAAAAAATGAAGGGAATAAAAAACAATGCCAGTCGCCTGTTAACTTTAATAAATCAATTGCTTGAGTTTCGAAAAATTGAAAATGGTAAAGAAATACTGCGAGTAAGCCGTCAGGATATTACGAACTTGTTAAAGGGAGTTGAGGAAGCTTTTGTAGAATCGGCCGAAGCAAAATCAATTAATTTTAGTATTGAAATTATGAATTTAAATTCGGCTATTTGGGTCGATTACCAGAAACTGGAAAATATCCTTATAAATTTAATTGCCAACGCTTTAAAGTTTACCAGAGAAGGTGGAGAAGTAAAACTCAGTGTGGAGTTAGTTGGGGACGAAAAGTTTTTTAAAAACCTTAAAATTACAGTAGCTGATAATGGAATAGGAATTGAAGCATCTAAACTGAACAAGATTTTTGATCGTTTTTATTATGTAGAAGATGGAGGTGAAATGGTAGGCTCCGGAATTGGATTAGCGTTGGTAAATGGTTTAGTAACTGTACATAAAGGCACCATAAAAGTTGAAAGTACCAAGGGAAAAGGCACTGTCTTTACTGTTAAGTTTCCGGTTTCGCGCAGAGCTTATAAGGATTCTGAAGTTTTGATAGGTACAGAACAATATTCTTCTGATGTGTTACTGCCGGATGAGTTAAAACAAACACCGGTGTTACGCGACGAAGTAGAATGGAGTGGTTCTCAGTCGACAATTTTAGTAATTGACGATAATCGCGAACTGCTCGAATTTATTTCCGAAACATTGGCCGATAACTACAAAGTAATTACTGCTATTGATGGTACAAAAGGACTAGAAAAGGTAGAAGAAGACAATCCGGATTTGATAATAAGTGATGTGATGATGCCTGGAATTGATGGCTTTGAATTGTCGCGTAAATTGAAATCTGATTTGCGTACTTCGCATATTCCCATCGTATTACTAACAGCAAAAGGTGGAGAGGAAAATGAATACGAAGGACTAAAAAGCGGGGCTGATTACTATATTCAAAAACCTTTTTTACCTCATATTCTTGTTCAATTAATTGAAAATGTACTAAATACTCATAAAAGTTTGATTGAACGATTTAAATCAGATGCAAGAATGTTGCCTTCAGAGGTTGCAACTTCTCAATCAGATAAAGAATTAATAGAAAAAATAAGTAACCTGATTAGAACGTATATTGATCGTCCGGATTTGGATGTTTCGTTTATTGTAAATGAGATTGGTATTAGCAGGACGTTACTGCATTTAAAGTTGAAAAAGATAACAGGTTGTTCGGCTACTGAATTTATCCGATCAATACGTTTACGTGAGGCCGTAAAATTAATCGCCGAAGGTAAATGTAATATTTCAGAGGTTGCTTACAGAACCGGTTTTTCCAGTCCTGCCTATTTTAGCCGAAGGTTTAAAGAATATTTTGGCGTTACTCCAAAAGCATACTTTCAGAAATAGAATTATTCACTTCTTTCTTGTCTTATTAATACGGGCCGTGTTTTATCTTATTGGAATATAGCTTGTTATGAGAGGTGTGTCTGCGCCAAAAATAATGATATTGCTCAGGGGTTAACATATGTTATAGACTTGTGAACATTTGTTACTCGTTGCTTTGTGTCTTTTCGGATTATTTGCTACCCGAATCAACCTACCCAAAAAATATTAACAAGAATGTCAATAAAAATTAATTTAAATCTAAAATTCTGCCAATGAGAAAAACTTAATCAATCAATTTAAACAAAAGTTGAGTGTCTAAAATCTGTGAATCACACTCAATAATTAAAAACAAAAAACTCAGGAAAAAACAGATAAATAATAGTTATTGGCTGCTTCTCTGAACAAGAATTGCCAATAGTAATCAAATTAAAAACGAAGTGAAATGAAATTTATTCAATTAGAAAAAACACGCATGTTCTATTTTGTTTTGTTTCTCTTAATCGTTCCTTTTACTGTTTTCGGTCAAGATAAAAAAATTACCGGAACAGTATATGACGAAACAGGAGTAACATTACCCGGAGTTACGGTTATGGTTGTAGGAACAACTAATGGTACAATAACAGACATGGATGGTAAGTATACTATCAATGCAAAATCAGGCGATCTTTTAAAATTTTCGTACATTGGTTTTAAAGCTCAGGAAGTACAAGTTAGCGAGAAGTCGAAAATTGATGTAACATTGCTGGTTGAGACAATTGGTATTGACGAAGTAGTTGCAATTGGTTACGGAACTCAGAAGAAAGCAGATGTAACAAGTTCGTTAGCAAGTGTAAAATCAGATGATTTTAACAAAGGTGCAATGGGCGATGCAGGACAACTCGTGCAAGGAAAAGTTGCAGGTTTGCAAATTACTCAAGCGAGTGGTGACCCAACAAGTACAACTTCTGTTATGCTACGTGGTTATTCTACCCTACTGGGAACTACCGATCCATTAGTTCTTGTTGACGGTGTGCCAGGTTCGTTTAGTACTGTAGCTCCCGAAGATATTGAATCGATTGATGTATTGAAAGACGGTTCTGCAACAGCAATTTATGGTACACGTGGTACAAATGGCGTTATTATTATTACGACCAAAGCTGCTCAGCGCGATATGCCAACAACAATTGAGTATTCAGGATATGTATCTATATCAAATTGGTTGGATAAACCAGATTTTATGGATGCTTCCGACCTGAAGCAACGCCTGGCTGAAGGATGGACCTTTATTGGTGCAAATGATAAAGATTATGGATCAGAAACAGATTGGCTCGATGAAATTAGTCAAACAGGTGTTACTCACGTGCATAATGTTAGTTTGAAAGGAGGCTCGGAGGCTACAAGCTTGATTGCTAATTTAACTTACGATTCTAAAGAAGGTACTATTAAAAAGTCGGGAGCTGATAATATGCGTGCTCATATTCAGGTAAAACACGCTATGTTTGATGATAAGCTGATTAGTAATGTAAGTATTATTGCAAGCGAACGAAATACTGATATGCCGAACAATTGGAACTATATTTATCGTTTGGCGAGTGTACAAAATCCTACTCAGGCAGTATATGATGAAAATGGCGATTATGTAGAACGTAGTATTTACAATTACGACAACCCGGTTTCATACCTAAATGAGCGAATTGGAATGTCAAGATCACGTAATCTTCGCTTTACCGGTAGTTTAGAGTTTCATCCGGTAGAAAGTGTTGTGTTAAAAGGAATGTTTACCAGAAAAGGTAATAGCTATTTGTCGGGGTATTATTATACTAAAAATGATGTTACCACAACAGAGTCGGGTTACAATGGATATGCATCGCGTTATACTTCGGATAATATAACCGATTTAGTTGAGTTGACTGCTGACTGGAAAAAAAGTTTTGGTGATCATCGTATTTCTGCTATCGTGGGTTACAACTATGAGGATTATACTTCCGAAAATTTTGGTGCGAATAACAGGGATTTTCCAACAGATAACTATTCGTACAATAAATTGGAAATGGGATTAGGAATCTCAGACGGATTAGGTGGTGTTAGCTCATACAAATACAACACAAAATTGATTGGCTTGTTTGCCCGTGCTACATATAATTATGATGATCGTTATTTGTTTATGGTTTCTCTTCGTCACGAAGGATCATCTAAATTTGGAGCTGATAATAAATGGGGTAATTTCCCAGGGGTGTCTGCCGGTTGGAGAATGAGCAACGAAGAATTTATGAAACCAGTAACCTGGCTTGATAACTTGAAAGTAAGAGCCGGTTTTGGTATTACCGGAACTGATGTTTCTAACCCTTACGAGTCTTTAATGTCATATGACTATAGTGGGTATTTCTTGTACAACGGAGAATGGACACAAACACTTGCTCCAGTAAGAAATAGTAACCCTGATTTGCGTTGGGAGAAAAAATACGAGTATAACTTCGGGATCGATTTTTCTGTGTTGAAAGGTCGCATCGGAGGTTCTATCGATATGTATCAGCGCGATACTAAAGATGGTTTATACTACTATTCTGTTCCTGTTCCTCCATATCAGTACGGAACTATTATGGCAAACGTTTGTCACATTAGAAATAAAGGTTTAGAATTATTAGTTAACGCGGTTCCAGTTAAAACACAAAATTTTCAATGGAATACGAATATAACTTATTCTAAAAACTCTAATAAATTGATTTCATTGCAAAATGATCAGTTTTCAATGGGTCAGAATTATTTCGATACCGGTCATACAGGAGAACCTATTCAAACAACAACTCACCGTGTTCAGGAAGGTGCCGCAATTGGTAACTTCTTTGGTTTGAGGTCGGTTGGTGTAAATTCGGCCGGATTGTGGGTGGTTGAACGTTTAAACCGCGATGCAGAAGGAAATGTTACTGATAAATATTATGATCTTGCCGGAAATGCCGGACCCGAAGATTGGCAAGTATTGGGTAATGGTGTTCCAAGCGTAAATATGAGTTGGAATAACCAATTCTCATATAAAAATTTCGATTTATCAATTGCAATGCGTGGAGCATTCGATTTCCAAATTCTGAATTTCCAAAAAATGTATTATGCTGTTACTTCAGATGTTCAGTATAATGTTTTAAATAGTGCTTTTGATAAAATTGATGTTGTTGATGTGGCAACAGGTCAGAAAACCGGAGAACAAACTACTAATGGAGACTCTCAACGTTATGTAAGTCATTATATTGAAGATGGTGATTACTGGAAAATTAGTAACCTCACTTTGGGCTACAATTTTGATGTAAAGAGTGTAGAATGGTTGAATAGACTTCGTGTATATGCATCGGTAAATAATTTAGCTACAATTACCGGTTATTCTGGATTAGATCCGGAAGTAAGAAACACCTATAGTGTAATTGACAATGCAATTAATTATGACCCGGGAACTGACCATCGTGATAAATATCCCACAACTCGTTCGTATACATTTGGGGTAAATGTTACTTTTTAAAACATTAAAAGAAGAAATACGATATGAAGACATATAAAATAATATTTATAATACTAATAGCTCTGACTGTAGGGCTAAGTGGTTGCTTTAATTTGGATGAAGAGGTTTACTCCGAAGTAAACGAAGAGATTTTTTCACCAACAGAACAAGATGTTGTTGCATTGCTAGCCAGTGCTTATTTCCCTTTTGGTTTTGCAATGGACTGGTATGGTTATTTTGATAACCAGGAAGAACCGGCAGATGTAATGATTACGCCTACTCGTCCGAACGGATGGGATGATGGTGGTACATACAAACGTATGCACAAACATACCTGGACTTCAGAGCAGGGACAACCAGAGAATGTGTATTCTAATTGTTATTCAGGAATTAACAATGCCAATAGGGTAAAAGACCAGATTGAAGCCGGCGAATTACCAATGGATGAAGCAAGCAAAGCAGCAACAGTTGCTGAGCTTCGTGGCATTCGTGCCATATGGTATGCAATTTTATTGGATACGCACGGAAATGTACCAATTGTAACTGCATTTACTGACGAAATTCCTACTCAGTCTAGTCGTCAAGAGGTGTATAATTTTGTTGTTAACGAGCTGACAGAAGTTATTGAGTCGGATCTTTTGAATAAAAGTGCCGATGCTGAAACATACGGACGGGTAAACCAATGGACTGCTTATGCAACACTGATGCGTGTATATTTAAATGCAGAAGTTTATACCGGAACACCACAGTGGGAAAAAGCGCTGGGATGTGCCAATGCTATTATCGAATCAGGTCTTTACGAGCTCACTCCTGAATATTCAGATAATTTTACTGTGGAATTAGGACCTTCTAATAAAGAGGTAATTTTCGCTGTACCTTACGATGATATTTATAATTCTTCGTATACTTTTAGTCAGCATGCTAAATGGTATCCGCCTATTTCAAAAGCACATTTTGGTTGGAGTTACCAATGTTGGGGAGGCAGTTGTGCTAATCCTCAATTTATTGACAGCTATGATCCAGAAGATGCACGTTTAGAGAAAACATGGTTGAGAGGACCAATGTATGCGCATGATGATGAGCAGAGTGTAGTATGGACTTGTCTTAATTACCTGCCATCTCTGTCATGTAAAAATGGTGAAAATCAGTCGATGACAAGTATCGATTTTGGATGTCGTGTTAATAAATATGAACAAGATACCGAAACATCATGGACATGGAGTAACGACTTTCCTTATTATCGTTATGCAGAAGTTTTACTTACCAAAGCAGAGTGTTTGTTGCGCCTTGGCCGAGATGAAGATAATGCGGTTCAGTTGGTTAATGAAATTCGTATGCGTGCTCCGGCACCAACTGTTACACTTGATGATTTGAAAGGCGATACACAAATTAAATACGGACTTGTTAGTTGGGGGTCGCTTACCTATGAACAATATGCTAAAGTAAATAACGGAGAAGCTACCTGGGATGAAATAGGTGTAGAAGGTTCGCAGGAAGTAACACAAAGTGGAGATGATGCTACTCCTGTTGAATTTGGAGGTCTTTACGATGAGTGGGGATGGGAGTTTGCATGTGAAGCCCAAAGACGTATGCAAATGATTCGTTTTGGAACATATTCAACTAAAAGCTGGTTTAACCACGAGGCAATTGGCGATGAACATACTCAACTTTTCCCAATTCCTTTGAGCGCCTTGAATTCGAACTCTAATCTTCAACAGAACCCAGGTTATAATTAAGATTATTGAAAAACGATAATTGAAATATACCTTCCAATGAAGGTGTTTTTCTGGTCTAATAGATGGAATTTAAAAAAAGCCGGCCTTTTGTGTCGGCTTTTCTTTTTTATAACTTTTTGAGACATTTATTATAGTAAAGATAAGCCTTACCATTATTTTTGTAAATTACAAAATGGGGTGAATTGTAAAAAGATGATAAGGAGAGTTGTTCATGCATAAGTGTATTTAATGTATGAATTCCATTTGTTACTAAAAAAGAATGAGCAGTTATAAGCAAATGATTAAACAGCCGAAGATATTTTTGATTTTAATATTGCTGATTGTTACGTTTTCTGTTCGAGCAAATGACGGAAAGCTCAGTTTTATACATTATACAAACGAAGATGGTTTACCTTCTTCTTATATCAAAAGTATTTGTCAGGATCAGTTTGGTTTTATTTGGGTAGCAACCCGAAGTTCGGTTTGTCGCTTTGATGGGAAAAACTTTAAAACATTTCAGGCGGTAAATAAAAACGGAGAATCCTTTGATATTTGGAGTATGTGGAATCATTTTCATAAAGTTGATTCAACATTACTTGTTCAAAGTACCGATAATGTATTCTACTCCTTTAATTTCAAAAAAGAAATTTTTGAACCTTATGAGGCAATTAATAATTTGGGCGATGTTATCGAAGTTCGAGAGTCGGAAAATGGTTACTGGATTTTAAAACAAGACACAATTTTTCTACTCAATACAAAGTCAAACAAACTAATAAGTTTTAGAGATTATGTTAGTTATGCCCAAATCGCAAAAGAAACAAGAATAGTAAACCTGAGAGAAAAAGATGGGCGGTTGGTTGCCATTACAGATAAAAAGCAACTGCTTATTTTTGATATGGAACGAAAACAGCATCGCTTTTTCGCTTTGCCAAAAGATGTTGATGTTACAGACATCTCTAATTTTTATCTCGATAACAATAATTTCTTATGGATTGGTAATAATACTGTAGGCTTAACCCGGGTTAATCTTACCTATGGGCAGGCGCGACGATTCTCTGTCGAAGAAAAAGGTAGCCGCCATTTACTGCATAATATGGTACATTCTATTTGCGAAGATCAGCAGGGAAGAGTATGGATTGGTTCGGAGGATGGTTTATGTGTTTGGTCGCCTTATTCTGAAACATTTGAATATTATCAGCACGATATACACAACCCAAAAGGATTAAATACAAATCCTATTTATAGTGTTTTTTGCGATAGAGACGGTAATATGTGGTTGGGAACTTATTTTGGGGGAATTAACTTTTGGAAAAATACACCCGAGTTTTTTCATGTTTGGCAAGCAGGTACTCGTATACAGGATTTATCGGGTAGCGCTGTAAGTTGTATTACCGAAGATGAGAATGGAAATATTTGGGTAGGAACGGAGGATATGGGTGTTAACAAAATTGATGCTGAGAGTGATGAGGTTGTTCGTGTAGTGAATGAAAAAAATGGATTGTCGTTTAATAATGTTCACGATTTGTTATTTGAAACGCCAAGTCGTTTATGGATTGCCACATATACCGGTGGAGTAAACATTTTAAACCTGAAAACGAATAAATTTGAATATATAAATACTACAACTTATCCTGAATTGCAGTCGAATATAATTTATAAACTACTGCATGTTGGCGATAGTATTTTTATTTCTACATCTCCGGGGGTTGCAGTGTATAATACAAAAACGCAAAAAATAACGCCGTATCACCCCGAAATATTAAATGAACTGCCCATTGAGTATATGTTTGAAAACAAAGATCGCATTTGGTTTTCGTCATATGTAAAAATTTATTATTATGATAAAAAGTCAGATTCGTTTGGTCAGTTTAAAAAGTTCGATTCCCTAAAAAATAAGAACTTTTCAAAAATGGATTCACAGGGACGTTTGTGGGTTGGTGATTGCCGACAGGGATTATATGGATACGACGAAACGAATGATTCGGTTTATATCTACAATGAATCAACAGGTTTTCCTTTCTCATGGATTTTTAGTTTGGAAGAGAGTAGTGATGGCTATTTGTGGGTTAGCGGCGATAAAGGCCTGGTGAAACTAAAGCCAGAAACGGGGGAGATGGTTTGGTATAATCGCGACTCGGGATTACCATTTGAACAATTTAATTTCCGAGCTTCATATATTAGCCGCAAAGGGGTGATTTATTTTGGTGCCAACCAGGGAATGATCTCCTTTAACGATAGGGCCAGAGAAAGGAGTCAGAAGGAATTAAATGTTGTGTTTCGCGGATTTCAATTGTTTAACCAACCTGTTGTTCCCGGAGAAAAGCAGGCAATTAAACAATCGCTTAATATGCATCCTGAGATTCATTTAAAGTATAAACAAAATGTTTTTACGATCGAATATACGGGGTTGCATTTCCGGAATAGAGGCAATTGTCAGTATGCTTATTATCTCGAAAATTTTGAAACAGCATGGAACTTTGTAGGTAATCGCGATTTTGCTACTTATACTAACCTTGGCCCCGGAGAGTATGTTTTTCATGTAAAAGCTTCTACTGATAATACGGCATGGGGAGATAATGTAAATACATTAAAAATTATTATCGAACCACCATTCTGGTTGTCAAAGTGGGGGTTTTTTATGTATTTTGTTTTTGTTGTTATTTTATTACTCGGATTTTATGTAGTTGCCACCCGTATTCAAAAATCGAAAGCATTAGCAAAAATGGAACGCCGGGAAAAAGAGTACGTAACCGAACTTAATAACTTTAAGCTCGAGTTTTTTACCAATGTTTCACACGAACTTCGTACTCCATTAACACTTATTGTAGGGCCGCTTACTCGTATATTGGAAGAAGAAAGACTTACGCCGGCGCTAAATAAAAAGATGAAGGGGATTAAAAATAATGCACATCGTTTGTTAACCCTGGTTAATCAGCTTCTTGAATTTCGGAAGATTGAAAATGGCAAAGAAGGACTTCGTGTGAGCCACCAAAATATAACTACTTTATTAAAAGATGCTGAAGAAGCTTTTGTGGAGATGGCAGAATCGAAATCAATCGATTTTAAAGTGGAGATTATTGATCTGAATACCAATATTTGGGTTGATTTTCAGAAACTGGAGAATATACTTATCAACCTGATTTCTAATGCGATGAAGTTTACCGGGCAAGGAGGAGAAGTATTAGTTAAAGTACAATTGTATGGCGACGAATTAAACGACAGAACATTAAAAATAATTGTTGCCGATAATGGAATTGGAATTGATTCGTCAAAACTAAAACGAATTTTTGACCGATTTTATCATACAGATGGTGGAGTTGAATCAGAAATGGTAGGATCGGGAATTGGTTTAGCCCTGGTAAATAGTCTGGTAAAACTGCATAAAGGAAGCATTAAGGTAAATAGTTCAGTTGGCGAAGGCGCAGTATTTACTGTTGAACTACCTGTTTCGCGAAAAGCCTATCGGGATAATGAAGTTTTGCTTGGTGCCGATCAGTACATTACCAATATAACAATGGCCGATGATTTAAAACAGGTACCAATACTTCGCGATGAAGTGGAACGATTAAGTACACAACCAACCGTTTTGGTTATTGATGATAATCGTGAATTGCTTGAGTTTATTTCAGAAACATTGGTTGACGACTATAAAGTTGTAACAGCTATTGACAGTGCTCAGGGAATGCAGAAAGTTGAAGAAGCACTTCCCGATTTAATTATTAGCGATGTAATGATGCCCGGAATTGATGGTTTTGAACTTACCCGAAAATTGAAATCAGACATTCGTACTTCGCATATCCCCGTAATTTTGCTAACAGCAAAAAGTGGTGTGGAAAATGAGTACGAGGGACTACAAACCGGTGCAGATTATTTTATTGAGAAACCATTTTTGCCACACATACTTGTTACGTTAATAAGTAACGTACTTAGCACGCGAAAAAGCTTGATTGAGCGATTTAAATCGGATGCACAAATGTTGCCAACAGAAGTTGCATGTTCAGAGTCAGATAGAAGTTTTATTGAAAAAATTACTACGCTGATAAAGGAGAACATTGATCAATCAAATCTGGATGTTTCGTTCCTGGTTAATGAAATGGGGATTAGCCGGTCGCTTTTACATGTTAAGCTTAAAAAATTAACTGATTGTTCGGCCACCGAATATATCCGTTCAATTCGTTTACGCGAGGCTGTAAAATTAATTGCCGATGGAACGTGTAATATTTCAGAGGCTGCTTATCGAACCGGCTTCTCGAGTCCGGCATATTTCAGCCGGCGATTTAAAGAATATTTTGGCGTAACACCAAAATCTTATTTCGATAAATAGGGTTAACAGCCAATATTGGTATGGCAAATTGACAATTTGCATCCATTACAAAATCATTATAGTTTTTTTGAGTTTTCACCCCTGTCTTTTAGCCAGCATAATTGTTCTGTAATGCTTCGGCTACTTATTGTTAATCGTATATTATCGGTTCTAAATTTTAATTCTGAGTATCGGTAATGTGCCGTATTTTAGAGTGTTATTGGGGTGGTTGACATTTGTTATAGTTTTTTGGACATCTGTTATTTCTGTTTTTAGGGTTAAATAATTACTTGCGGATGGCTGAATTAAACAAAGGGGGGAACTAATTTTCAATAACTAATAACGAGTAAAATCAAACCAAAATTCTTGCGTATGAGAGATTATTAATCAACTCTTATTATTTTTTTGCTGATCAGTTGAAATCCAAAACAACAATCAGCATTATTGAACTATTAAACAAAAAACTCGAAATAGAAAAACAACAAATTCAAAAAGAAAGTTATCGGTTGCTTTTCCGAACCTGAACCGATAACAGTAATTATTAAATTAAAAACGATGTGAAATGAAATCTATTCAATCAAGAAAAACACGAATGTTCTGCTATGTCATGTTTCTCCTGATCTTTCCATTCACAGTATTCGGTCAATCCCAAACGATTACCGGAACTGTTTATGATGCAGACGGGATAACTTTACCTGGTGTAACAGTAATGGTTGTTGGTACAACAAATGGTACCACTACCAACCTTGATGGGGAATACTCCATTGATGCAAATGCTGAAGACGTATTACAATTCTCGTACATTGGATTTAAAACACAGGAAGTCCGGTTAGAGGGAAAAGCAACTGTTAGCGTTACCATGGAAGTTGAAACCATTGGTATTGATGAAGTTGTTGCCATTGGTTATGGTACCCAGCGAAAAGGCGAAGTAACCAGTGCTATTGCAAGTGTAAAATCGGAAGATTTTACAATCGGTAAGATTAGTGATGCTGCCGAACTGGTGAAGGGTAAAATCGCTGGTTTAAGTATTACTAAATCATCGGGTGACCCGAATGCCACTTCTGGTATAATGTTGCGCGGAATTACTTCTATTAATGGTAGAGTTGAACCACTCGTGCTGGTTGACGGTATCGAGGGGTCATTAACCACTGTAGCTCCAGAAAATATTGAGTCGATTGATGTATTGAAAGACGCTTCGGCAGCTGCAATTTACGGTACCCGGGGAGCCAATGGTGTAATCCTTATTTCTACTAAATCGGGAAAACGGGGATCATATTCAAATGCAACATACTCAAGTTATGTATCAGTTTCGGAGTGGTACAAAACTGCCGATTTTATGGACACCCACGATGTGATTTATGGCTTAACTAATTTTAAATATGATGGTTACGATACCGATTGGTTAGAAGCAATAAGCCGTAAAGGAGGTTACACACAAAACCACTCATTGAGTTTTGACGGAGGATCAGACCAGTCGTCATACTCGGCAAACGTTACCTATTCTGATGAAGAAGGTATAATGCGCAAGAGTGACAGCGAAGATGTGAAAGCACAACTGGATTTTAGCCAGTATGCGTTAAACGATATTGTAAAGTTAAATTTAAACGTATTGTATTCTACCCATGAGAATACGAACAATAACAATGATTATGCTTATCGTCAGGCATTAATTCATAATCCGTCGTCGCCAGTTTATCATGAAGATGGTGATTATTATGAAGAGTTTAACCGTTTTCAGTATTACAACCCTGTTGAAATACAAAATGAGCGTATTGGTGATTATCGCCGTAAATATGCACGCGTGGTTGGAAACATTACCGTTGAGCCTATTAAAAACTGGCAAACCAATTTGATGCTATCGCGTGCCGAGACAAGTGTTACTTCGCAAGATTATTATACCAGCAAATTTTATTCGCAAAGTACAGTTGATCCGGAGGATCAATACAGAACAATAGCGCGCGTAAGAGGTAGTGCCTCAAAATGGTCGAACAATACAAAAAGCGATAACTTAGAATTAACCTCGAAATATAATTTTACTATTGACAAAAGCCGTGTAACAGCCTTGTTGGGGTATAGTTACCTATACAATGTGTATGATGAGTACAGTGCTGGAAACTCAGAGTTTCCTTCAGAATCGTATCTGTATAACAATTTGGACCAAGGTTTATATTTAACTGACGAAGACCATGTTGCAAGTATGGGATCGTATAAGGACGACAATAGATTAATTGGTTTTTTTGGTCGGGCAAGTTATAGCTACGACAACCGTTTCAATGCAATTGTAAGTGTTCGTCGCGAAGGTTCATCGAAATTTGGAGACAACCACAAATGGGGTACTTTCCCCTCAGCGTCGATTGGGTGGACCATTAGCAACGAATCGTTTATGCAGACAGCAACCTGGCTTGACAACCTAAAACTACGTGGAGGTTATGGTGTAACAGGTGTTATTCCAAATAACAATTACATGTCGTTAATTAAATACAATTTCGATCCTTATGGTGATCACTTGAGCCGCGATGGTGTATGGACTCCTTCCTTAATGGTTGATCAAAACCCAAATCCTGATTTGAAATGGGAAACTACCCGTGAGGTAAATATTGGAGTTGACTGGACTATGTTCAATTCAAGATTATCAGGTTCTGTTGATGTTTATTCCAAAAAGACGAAAGATCTTTTGTTCGACTATGCAGTGCCGGTTCCGCCAAATATGTACGAAAGTACAACCGCTAACGTTGGTGAAATGGTAAATAAAGGTATTGAGCTTATGGTTTCAGGATTGTTGGTTAAAAAAGGTGATTTTGAATGGAATTCAACACTTACTTTGTCTCATAATGCCAACAAACTGTTGAGTTTATCGAACGATTTATACGAAACCGATAACTTTCAGGAAGTTGGTGGAGTAAGTGATCCTATTTCGGTAGCCACTCACGCCATGGAAATTGGTAAACCCTTAGGCGATTTCTGGGGATTACGTTCTGTAGGCGTTAGCAAAGATGGTTTTGTTTTGGTTGAAGTTTACGATGAAGACACAGAAGAATGGTCTGTTAAAGAATTTGATACCAGTTACAACTTAGAATCAAATCGTCAGCGTTTAGGAAATGGGTTACCAAGTGTGTATGCTGGCTGGAACAACACTTTCCGTTATAAGAACTTTGATTTGAGTATGATGTTTACTGGCCAGTTTGGATACCAGATATTAAATACTCAGCGTAGTTTCTATGAAAACAATTCAATTGCATACAACCGTTTAAAAAGTGCTGCCGATCTGCATCCTGCTATTAACCCTGATGGAACACCCGTAATTGATGAAGCAACAGGAAAACAACTGATGGTGAAACTTTCAGGATCAATGCCTCAGGGAGTTTGGAGCGACCATATTGAAGATGGCGACTTTATTAAACTGAGCAACGTAACTCTTGGCTATACCCTGCCAATAACAGGTAATTTTGAAAAATATATCAAAAGCCTGCGTGTATATGTTAGCGGGCAGAATCTTTTCTGTATTACCGGATATTCTGGTTTGGATCCAGAAGTGTCTAATTATGTAGTTGATGATGCCGGCAACCATGATTTCCGTGCACCTGGTATCGACGACCGTGATAAGTACCCAACTGTTCGTTCGTACACTTTTGGACTTTCTGTTAATTTTTAAAAATTGAGAATTATGAAACGAGCATATTTGGAAGAAACAAGAGATGTATCAAATAAAAAGCGAGTTACATATGATACATTTAAAAATAAAAATACTAATCATATGAAATTCATAAAAAACTCTATACTTAGTTTTTCTTTAGCAATTTTATTGTTAATGGGAGCTTGTACCGACCTGGATGAAACAGTGTACTCCGGGTTGACCGACGAAACCATTGATGTAAACGACCCGGAAGTAATTGGTTATATGATGGGTAAGGTTTACTCTCAGTTCCGTTACCTTTATTGGGGATGGAACGGCTACTTTGATGTAATGGAAGAATGTAGCGATATTTATATGACCCCAAAAAGAATTGGAATTGGTTGGGGAGACCTTTATATTCCAATGCACAAACACAGCTGGAACTCTACACAAGGGCATATAGATGGATTATGGAAAACAGCTTATGTAGGAATTGGTTATGCCAATAAAACGCTTGATGTATTGCCTGAAACAGGTTCTGAGCAAGCGCAAATGCGTTTTATGCGTGCATTAAACTATTATATTTTGCTTGATGCGTTCCGCAACGTTCCGCTGGAAACAACTCAGGATACAGAACCTGGTTATCTTCCACAACAAGCATCGGCACAGGAGATTTTTGATTTCTGTGTAACAGAACTTAATGCCATTAAAGAAGAGCTGGGTGCAGAAAAAGATTTTGGTTACCCTAATCGTTTTGCTGCCGATATGGTATTAGCAAAATTGTACCTGAACTATAATGCCTATTTTGGTACTAATGATGATTCGTATTATACATTGGCTTTAGCTGAGGTTAAGGACATTTTTGATAATGGTGGTTATTCTCTGGCTCCAAATTATCTTGATAATTTTAAAGTTGATATAGACGGATCACCGGAAGTAATTTTTGGAATTCCACTCGATCATACACATGCATCGCACAATTACTTAATAAATAAGTGTTTGGTGGGTGCCGGAGCAGCTGCTTATGGTTATAACAATTCTCCATGGAATGGTAGCTGTGCTGTACCTCAGTTTATCGATAGCTATGAAGAAGGTGACCTTCGTTTGGGGTATACCTGGACTGGTGGTGTGCAACGTTTTGCAACTAAAGACGACGAAGGAAATGTAATTCCTCAATCTGGCGACCCTATTCCTTTTGCTGACGACGATTGGGCTGGCGAAGGCGTATTGAACTATTCAAAGAACGTTCACTCAATCGATAATCCTGGTGCATACCAGCAAGAAGGTTACCGCTTTGTGAAAAGTGAAATTGAACCAGGTGACTATGGTACATATGGAAATGATATAGCTTTTTTCCGTTTGGCAGATGCAATGTTTATTAAAGCTGAATGCTTACTTCGATTGGGACAAGATGAGCAAACTGCTGCCGACCTTATTACAGAAGTTCGCAGTCGTTCGTTCGAAACTGCACAGGGTGCAGTTCGTTCTGTTGCTGATTTGAAAGGTGGAAGTGTATATGATTACGGACATCGTGAATATACCAGCGAAGGATATGCCAATTATGATCCAGCGTCATATAATGTAACCAACGAAGGTGGCGACGATATTGAATTTGGTGGTTTGCTTGATGATTTGGCTTGGGAATTTGCAGGAGAGCATCATCGTCGTCAAGATCTTATTCGTTTTAAAATGGGCGATGGAAGAAATGTATTTAACGGAAAATCATGGTTCTGTAAAGATGCCACAACTGATTCCTATTGGGATTATTTCCCAATTCCGAAATCAGCTTTAGATGCTAACATTTCACTTGTTCAAAACGAAGGTTATCAGGGTGGAGCAAATTAATTGTGGTAATACACTACTGAAAATTAAAAATTTAAACAAATGAAAAAGATACATATATTATTAATTCTGGCTTTGATTGGTACTGCCGGATTATTTAGTTGCGGAGACAACGAAGATTTTAGCAATGTGCATAACCTTACTGATGAGGAGATAGCAGAAATAGACCGTCAGGACTCAATTGCAGAAGCACAGAGAAATAGAATCAATGCTGATTTAATTCTTGAATATTCAATGGATATAACCATAAGTGAGAGTTCGTATGATGGTGGTAATTTGCAAATAGAACTGGATAAAATTGCTGAAGCATTTGGTATTACTGAAGAAGAGTTACTTGCCGGTATTGGCGGAGAAAGTGGAGCTCCAGAAATAAAAGGTTTTGCTATTGATGGCTCTACCCATAATGACGTTTCAAGTGCCGCAAACACGCAAGCTCCTTGGGGGCACTGGTGGGATGCAGATGGTGATGTCGTTGAATATGATTCTGGTAATGCGGTGGTTTTTGCTGAATTCTATCCGGAAAATGGATATTTATCGGTTGGTCAGTATCCTGGTCAATTGGTTGATGGACAGGAGGTTCGGTTTGTTGAGGCATTGAAATATAACGAGATTCGCGTTGCTGTTGTAATTACAGTAAATGCAATGGCTGTTGAATAGATTGGTAATTACAATGATTTTTAAATCAAAAAAGATAGAGCATAAGTCGGAGAAATCCGGCTTATGCTCCTTTACTTTCCTGTTTATTTTTTTATTCACTTTTGCAGCTTGTGGAAACGATAGTGTAACTTCAGGGGGCGATCCTGTCCCAGATCCCGATCCGGTTGATACAACTACAACAACACCTTCGGCAGATACTGTTGTCGTATTAAGCGAATCAGACGTTACGGATTATGACAAATTTTATAAACCCGGAGAGTTTGTCAATATGGATTTTTTGCGTGGCGATAGCAAATGGTCGTTTGTGCGCAGTAAACAATCAGAGCATTTTATTGTGTTCTGGGAACCTCAATTTGGGTTAAATCCTAATGCAACATCTGTACCTGAAGCAATGCGGGTTGATGTTGATGACTTGTTGGAAAAGGCAGAGTCGTTCTTCAATGTGAATGTGAATACATTAGGTTTTGCTGAACTGGGGGGTGGAAAAACAAACCTTGATAATTATAAAATGGAAATTTACTTGTTGTATCAAACCGAATGGTTGGCAACAGGAAGTGGATATGATGATATGATTGGTGCACTTTGGGTTAATCCAAGTACCTGTAAGCCCGTAGGTTCTACAATTGCACACGAAATTGGACATAGCTTCCAGTATCAGGTGTATGCCGACTTATTGGCCTACAGTGGAATTCCAAATGATTTTAAACGTGGTTTCCGATATGGTTTTGGAGGAAATGGCGGAAACGGGTTTTGGGAGCAATGTGCCCAGTGGCAGTCATTTCAGTCTTATCCGCTTGAAGCCTTTCAGTCGTATAACTTTGGTGTTTATATGGCAAATTATCATCGGCATTTCGGACATGAGTGGCAACGGTATGCTAGTTATTGGTTGCAATATTACTGGACCGATAAGTACGGCATTGATTTTATTGGCAAATTGTGGCGAGAAGCCGTTGGACCGGAAGACCCGCTTGAAGCTTACATGCGCATAAACGGTTTGTCGGTAGTTGAAATGAATAACGAACTTTATGATGCTGCTGCTCATTTAGTAACCTGGGATATAGATGCTATCCGCGAAATTGGAAGTGACTACATCGGACAGTTTGAATATAAATTTTACAAAGCAACAGACGAAAGCTACCAGGTAGCATACAGCAAATGCCCCGGAACAACAGGGTACAATGTTATTCCGTTAAATGTGCCGGAAGCCGGTACAGTTGTAACCATAAAATTTACTGCTTTAGCTCCGGGGGCTTCTCTTGCTGCAACCGATCCCGGAACATACAACGATGATGGTACATCAATGACTACAAAAAACTACAATCCCGGCAGCATTACCAGGGCTGGCTGGCGTTATGGTTATGTTGCATTGCTGGAGTCGGGAGAACGTGTTTACGGAGAGATGAATAGTGAAGCTTCAGCAGATGTTGAATTTGCAGTTCCTGAAGGTTGCGAACGTTTGTGGTTTATTGTTCTTGGAGCACCGTCAACTTATGAATCGCATGCCTGGGACGAATTGGAAAGTAACGATGATCAGTGGCCATACTCGGTTAGTTTTACAAATACCGACTTGTTGGGAAATATCGTTATTGATCCGAATGAAGATCCGGAAGACCTGACATTAACTTATGATCTTTCGTTTGCCGCAGATGCTAAAAATTATTCAGGTGTGGCGCTAAATCTGAACAGCAATGGAGATATAAGCAAGGTTGGTCAGGCTTTGAAACTGCAACCAACAGAAATTTCGGGTGCTTTACTTGCAGCTACACAAACCCCACAGGAAGGTAAAATTGCTTTTGCAGCTGTTGATTCAGACGGATCGTTAAATTATAATGCCAATGCAACCGGTTACGGATTCTGGTTTGATAGCAATGGCGATGTAATTGACTGGGGCAATGAGAACGATAGTAAGGTATTTGCAGAGTTTTCTGCGGGTAACTTCGAGTTCAACATTGGTCAGTTTCCCGGAAAATCAGTTGCCGGCGATAATTATACCATAAAAGAGGCCTTGGTTTACCAAAAAGGTGGGACACAATACCAGGTAACATTTGTTTTTAATATTACGATAAATTAGAAAATTGTTGTGCAGATATTTACATACTAATCCGAAGTATAAACCTCTTTTTTTACGGGAGCTAATTGTGTTTGCCAGCTCGTTTTACTCACAATGTTCGGAAGTTAAGCTGGATGCTGCTGATGATGAAACAACAACAACGAAACAAGTATGAGAGGTAACCAGAGGGCTATTACAATTGCCAATAATGCAGAACTTGATGCAAAAGAAATTTATACCGATTGTTCGTGCGAAATTAAAATGTGGAAATCGTAAATTTGTATATGTAAAATACAACTGGCTTATAATTAGTAAAATAATCAATTAATTTTAAACATATAACTTTTAGTAGTTGAGTAATAAATAATTAAATAGACATTAAATGAAACCAAAGAATATTCTTTTCTTTCTGTTGTGTTGGAGCCTTATAATGAATGCTGAAGCATTTGCATCATCGTTAGTTGCTTCTCCTGATTCGATAGACATTAACAAGGGGGCGTTCGAATTTTCTACACCCGATTTCAATATCGAAATATTAAAATCATCGCATACGGTTGCCGGTTTACATCCGGTTTCGGAGCCTGAATTTGATTTTACACCCGGCGAATTGCTGGCTAAACGAAATAAAGCCGGATTTTATCATCTTGGCGACATTAATTTCCGTGTTAAAACCGCTGGCGATAAAGAATGGACTTCTTTTTCGTCTGCTGCCTCACGAAAAAGTGTAACCACTTTAGAGCCTGAAAACGATAGTCAATTAGCTGTTTCCGATTTAAGCGGAATTTTAGAAAACAGTCCGGTGCAAGTACATCGGTTTTGGGAAAAAGCAGATGGTCATTTGGCCCTGCGTTTTGAAATTAGAAATACATCAAAACAGGCTGTAGAAATTGGTGCACTTGGAATTCCGCTGATTTTCAATAACGATCACGACCGAAAAACACTGGATGAAGCACACACTGAGAATGTTTTCTACGATCCGTACATTGGTATGGATGCCGGTTACTTGCAGGTAATTCGTTTAAAAGGAAGCGGACCTGTTTTATTGGTGCTTCCCTATGGCGAAACACCTTTCGAAGCATGGAATCCACTGCTCGACGATCCAACCCGAAGAGGAATTACTTTTGAAGGTTTTCATGAGTGGATGCCGTTAACAAAGGCTTATGCCGAAAACGAGTGGAAAGAGGCTGCTCCTTGGAACACACCATCATCGAAAATATTAAAGCCAGGAAAATCGGTAAGTTATGGGGTAGAATTTGTACTTACCGATGCGATTAAAAATATTGAACCGGCTTTGATCGAAAACGATCGTCCGGTTGCATTTGGTGTACCAGGATATGTGGTACCGGAAGATGTAAATGCCGGTTTATTTTTGAAGTATAGCCAAAAAGTAAAAAATACTAGTGTTGAACCTGAAGGTGCGCTGGAACTGAAAAAACTGGAGACTACCGAAAATGGTTGGGTAAAATATGCTGTTGCTGGCAAAAAGTGGGGCAGAGCGCGTTTAACTATTACTTACAAAGATGGTTTAACACAAACCATTAACTATAAAGTTATTAAAACTGAAGAGCAGGTAGTTGCCGACAACGGAAACTTTCTAATGACCAAACAATGGTTCGACGACGAAAACGATCCTTTTGATCGCAGTCCATCGGTGATTACTTACGATTACGAAGAACAGAAACAGGTTACTGAAGATAGTCGTGCCTGGATTTGCGGATTGAGCGACGAAGGTGGCGCCGGAGCCTGGTTAAATGCCATTATGAAACAGTTGATTCAACCCGATAAAAAGCAGGTGGCCATGTTGGAAGACTTTGTTCAGAAAACAATCTGGGGCGGAATTCAATACAACGAAGGACATGAAAAATATGGTGTTCGGAAAAGTATGTTCTACTACGAGCCGGATTCAATGCCGGCCGGAACTTACAGCAAAGATGTAAATTACAATACCTGGGCGGCCTGGGATAAAAAACATGCGCAAACCGTTGAACGTTCATACAATTATCCGCACGTTGCAGCAGCACACTGGGTTATGTATCGTTTGGCCCGAAACTACGAAGGCTTGGTAAAGCAGCAAACTTGGGATTGGTACTTGATGAGTGCCTACCAAACTTCAATGGCAATGATGGAGTTAGCTCCGTATTATGCGCAGTTTGGCCAAATGGAAGGTAGTGTATTTGTTCATATTCTTGATGATTTAAAAGCGGAAGGACTGTGGGAATATGCCCGTAAAATGGAAGGGATGATGAAGCGTCGTGCTGATCATTGGGCGTCGTTAAATTATCCGTTTGGTAGCGAAATGCCTTGGGATTCAACAGGTCAGGAAGAAGTTTATATGTGGTCTCGCTATTTTGGTTATGGCGAAAAAGCAGAAACAACCTTAAAAGCAATTTTGGCTTACATGCCAACTATTCCTCACTGGGCATACAACGGTAATGCACGTCGTTACTGGGATTTCCTATACGGAGGTAAACTTTCGCGTGTTGAACGTCAGATTCACCACTACGGTTCGGCACTAAATGCCATTCCTGTTCTATATGAATACAAAGAACATCCTGAAGACCTATACCTGCTACGTGTTGGTTATGGAGGTTTAATGGGATCGATATCAAATATTACTGAAGATGGTTTTGCTCCTGCAGCATTTCACTCGTTCCCGTCGACATTGAAAAACGACGGTATTTCGGGCGACTACGGAAGTGGATACTATGGTTATGCAGTAAACACATCAACATATTTAATGCATAACGATGAGTTTGGCTGGTTGGCTTTTGGTGGTAATGTTACTGAAGATGGCGATGTTGTAAAAGTTGAATTAACAACAGCAGCTAAATCGCGTATTTATGTGGCACCATTAAAAATGTGGTTAACCTTAGATGCCGGTAAATTTAAAGCTGTTTCTTACAATCAGTCAACCGGAAAAGTTGTGGTTGAATTTGAAGAAGCCAATGCATATACTCCAAACGCTTATCTGCGAATAAAATCTTTTGATGAGGATGCAGCAATAAGCCGTGTAGTCGGAATAGAAAAAAATGAGCGCGGACAATATGTTATTCCACTTACAAACGAAGTGGTAAAACTGGAGCTGAATTAAACTGAATGACAGTAAAAGTTTAAATTATAGGCTAAAATGCAATCAGTTTGTTTGAATATTAAACTTTGTGCGTTTTTTTGTAGAAATATTAATTAATAACATAGGTCGGGTTTTATATTTAAATAAAAAGTTATGGTTAAAGCAACGCAATTTCTTTTCATAAACTTAGTCTTGCTGCTCGTACTTTGGGGCAATAAAACTTCAGCGCAAATCACAAAAGAAGATTATGCAAAAGCTGATTCAGTAATGCAACTGAATAGTCTGGTGTATAACCAGGTAACACAAGTAACATGGATTGATTCATCGTCGGTATTCTGGTACCGAATAAAAACACGCGATGGAATGAAGTATCAGTTGGTTGATGCGCAAATAGGATCGAAAAAAGTTGCTTTTGATACTGACAAACTGGTTAACGCATTGAATCAGCAGTTGGAGAAAAATATTTCGGCAAAAGACCTGGTTTTACGCGATCTGAAATTTGATGAAGATAAAAAAACGATTCATTTTAATTTCAAAAAAGCTTACTGGACATGTGAGCTGAAAAAATATGAGTTACAGAAAGACTCGGTTGAAAAGGATAGCAACGGAAATGGTTACTGGGGAGGATTTTTCGATGAAAAGGGTAAAGATCCGGTGCCTTCACCAAATAAGGAGTGGACGGCTTTCATCCGGGAAAATAATGTTTACATAAAAAACAACGAAACAAACAAAGAGTTTCAGTTGAGTTTTGACGGAGCTCCTGGCGATTATTATTCGTCGTATTTTTCGTGGTCGCCCGATTCAAAAAAATTGGCCGTAAACAAAATTCGCGATGCTGAAAAACGCGAAATATTTTTTGTTGAATCGTCGCCAAAAGACCAGTTGCAACCTATTTTACATAAACGTGATTATCGCAAACCGGGCGACGCCATGCCAATAAAACATCCAGCATTGTTCGATGTGGAAAGTAAAAAGCAGATTCCGGTAAATACCGATGCTTTTGAACACCAGTTTAGCCTCACCAACCCGCAATGGAAAGAAGACGCTTCTGCTTTTACTTTCGAGTTTAATCAGCGCGGTCACCAGGCCTACAAAGTCGTTGAAGTGGATGGCGAAAGCGGCGATGTTAAAGTGCTGATTGATGAACAGAGCAAGACTTTTATTGATTACAGCGGAAAACGTTATCGTTACGATCTGGAGGAAAGCAACGAAATCCTTTGGGCATCAGAACGTGATGGCTGGAATCATCTGTACCTGATTGATTCAAAAACCGGCAAGGTGAAAAATCAGATTACAAAAGGAGAGTGGGTGGTTCGAAATGTTATCAAAGTTGATGACGAAGATCGTACTATATTCTTTTACGGATCAGGCAAGAACGCTGATGAAGATCCGTATTACTTGCATTGCTTCAAGGTGAATTTTGATGGCAGCGGATTAATTGATCTGACGCCGGAGAAAATGAACCACGATGTATCGTTCTCAAAAGATTTAAACTATTTTACCGACACTTATTCAACGGTTGAAATGCCCCCTTTTACAGTGGTTCGTAGTGCCGAAGACGGAAAAGTAGTGGTGGAATTGGAAAAAACAGATATTTCATCGCTGTTGGAAAAAGGATGGATTGCACCCGAGCCGTTTGTGGCTAAAGCCCGCGACGGTAAAACCGATATTTGGGGAAATATTTATCGCCCTACCAATTTCGATGAAAACAAAACATACCCGATAATCGAATACATTTATGCAGGCCCGCACAGTTCATTTGTTCAAAAAAGTTTTAGTCCTGTTAGTTATGCTTTTTCAAGCCTTGCAGAGTTGGGATTTATCATTGTGCAAATGGACGGAATGGGAACCTCAAACCGTTCGAAAGCTTTCCACGATGTGTGTTGGAAAAACCTGAAAGATGCCGGTTTCCCCGATCGTATTTTGTGGATAAAAGCTGCTGCCGAAGAATACAGTTACATGGACACCACACGTGTTGGTTTATTTGGAGGATCGGCTGGTGGACAAAGTACTTTGGCCGGTCTTTTATTTCATCCTGAGTTTTATAAAGCCGGCGTTTCTTCGTGCGGATGCCACGATAACCGAATGGACAAAATTTGGTGGAACGAGCAGTGGATGGGGTACCCGATTGGGCCTGAATATGCCGAATGTTCGAACGTTGAGAACGCCGATAAACTGCAGGGAAAACTGATGCTGATTGTTGGCGAAATGGACGATAATGTTGATCCGGCATCAACAATGCAGGTTGCCGATGCACTGATAAAAGCTAAAAAAGATTTTGAACTGGTCGTGCTGCCCGGAACAAATCATACGCTTGGAGGAACTTACGGCGAGCAAAAACGTCGCGATTTCTTTGTGCATAATTTTCTAAAGCAGGAGACGCCGGACTGGAACGCTGAAACATCAAATTAGCTAAATATAAAATCGCTGTGTAATGACTAACTTTTTCGCTCATAAAAATGCTAAGATTCTGGTGGTGCTACTTGCCGGAATCTTGTCGTTCTCCTGTCTGGCGGCCAAGGTGCCGGCAAAGGAGTACAAAATTGTAAAACCGCCCAAGGAACTGAAACTCGATCCGTTTTATAAAAAGTATGTCAATGTAAACGGCATTCATATTATGAGTTCTCACCGGGTGCCCGATTCTGCTTTTGTTAAGGCCTGCGAGATCATTGATTTTATGACCGGCGGCCTACCGGAAGATGTCCTCAATCAAATGGTAAAACTGAACACCCGCGTTGGAATTATGGCGCGTTACGAAGGAACAACCGATATTCCTGAACACGCCTATTTAGCCAACGACACTACGCTAAACTGGGATGTACGTGCACGTGGACTGGGAGGATCGATGGAAGATCCGCTGACAACTTGTGCCGAAGAAAACCTGCTGGGTTACCAGATTGACAAGTATCATGCTGAAGATATTCTGATTCACGAATTTGCACACACCATTCACGGTGTGGGAATTATGCCGCTTGATGATAAATTTAACGATTTACTTCAGGAGAAGCTCGATGCCGCAATGGCAGCCGGAAAATACGAAAACACATACGCCGCAACCAATATCTGGGAATATTGGGCCGAAGGTGTACAAAACTGGTTTAATGTAAATGCTGAAGTTGAAACACCCGACGGCAAGCACAATTGGGTGAATACCCGCTCGGATATGAAAATGTACGATCCTGATTTGTACGAAATTGTAAGCCGGTATTTCCCGGAATTCGAGGTTAGCCCATCGTGTCATGCCGCTGTAAATTTATATGTGCAGTAGTCATCCGTAAACGTAACTAATATGGAAACAATCGTTCAACCTAGAAGAAGGGGCGCATCAGTTATCAAAGATGATTCGCGCTTGCGCGATATTCACATGTTCCGAAAACTGTCAGAAGCAGAATTGCTCGACCTTGAGTTTAATTCAATGTATAAAACGTATAAAAAGCGAACTGTAATCTACCGCGAAGGTTGCAGGCACGCAGGTTTGTACATCGTGCTGAAAGGCATCGTAAAAATCTATAAGATCGGTGGAAACGGAAAGCAGCAGATTCTGAAATTTGCGCAACAAGGCGATCTTATTGGGTACCGCTCGTTACTTACTAATGAATTAGCCTGTACTTCGGCAAAAGCCTACAACGACACACTTGTGTGCCACGTGCCATACAATACCATGTTGAATTTATTTCAGCAAAACTGGGACTTCACCCACGGAATGATGAAGTTTATGTGTAAAGAACTGGGCGAGTCGAACACCTTTATTACCGATATTGCACAGAAAACAGTACGCGAACGTACTGCCGAAATGTTGCTGCTTTTAAAAGATGAATTTGGGCTCGATAATTACAACGCACTTCAGATAGCGGTAACCCGCGAAGATTTAGCAAATATGGCCGGTACTGTTACCGAATCGCTCATTCGGGTAATGTCGGAATTCAGAAATGAAAATCTGTTGGATCTTACCGGACGAAAAATTGTATTTCTCGATACGAAGAGATTACAGGCAATTGCAAATATCTGATTTTATATACAAGTAGATTAAATAACTTCCTGTTTTTCATAGAACAAAGTTTAAGTGGGATAGTCAGTGCCTGTGGTTACCATTGCGTAATGCAGGGCTGGCTTTTTCTTAAATTTGAAAGCCGTTTTTGTAAAACTCGCTTATGAATAGTCTTAAAATGAATTTTTGGGAAATAGTATTGTTGCCATTAACGGAAAAGCTGCAAATGATGCGCTGATTGGTTCTTTAACACATCCTGAAATGCAAGGTGAAATAGTACTGAAAGTAAAATACAGAAGCGGCGAAAGAGAATTTATTATTCCCATTTTTGATCAGGAATGGTGCGATTATAAAATGCAGGTAAAAACTGATTTAAACGATAAACAAAAACATTTATTGGAGAGCTGGATTCTCGAAAAATAGACAAGAAAATGAGGAAATTACTATTGAGCATGATTGCGGGAGTTTTTATCCTGTCGTCGTGCGGAAATAAAACAACAGAACAAAAATCAACACACATTTCTAACCCGGTTTTGCCCGGTTGGTTTGCCGATCCTACAATTAAAAAATTTGGCGATATTTATTATATCTACTCCACTACCGACAATGAAATGCTGGCGTCGGGAGCGCCAACTGTTTGGTACAGTCGCGACCTGCAAAACTGGTACAATTACATTATGGAAGTGCCAACGTTGAATTCGGTTGCGCTGCGCAATTTCTGGGCACCCGATATTATGCAGGGCGAAGATGGTCGTTATTACCTTTATTTTGGAAACTGCCAGGCCGGATGTAACATTTACGGCTATGTTTCGGATACACCGGTTGGACCTTGGGAGAAATTACACGACGATGACACGCCGGTAATTGCTCAGAATTATCCGATTGACGGATTTCCTTCGTTGGATGCTCAGTTTTTTCAGGACGATGATGGCCGTATTTATGGCTATTGGGGAACCTGGGTACATTACAACAGTGGGTATGCGGTTGGCGAGCTAAACGCCGAAACAATGGAGGAAATGTTCAACTCCACCAATATTCCGTTGGCACAAACACCAAATCCTTTTGAGGCGGCTTATATGATGAAAAAAGGCGATAAATACATTCTGATGTATTCAGCCGAATCGTGCCACAACGAAACGTACAAGGTATTGTATTCATACGCCAACGATCCGTATGGACCATTTACTCCGGGAGAAAATAACCCGATTTTGCAAACCAACGAAGACGGAACCACTCACGGACCGGGACACCACTCGGTGCTGGAAAATGGCGACGATTATTACATCGTTTACCACAAACACGATGTTCCGTTTACTGCCGGAGGAATGGCGCGTCAGGTGTGTATCGACAGTATGATCTTTGAAAACGACTCAACAATAAAAGCGGTAGTTCCAACGCAAAAAGGTATCAAGGCTTTTATTCCGTCGGAAGTGCCTGAAGATATTGCTTACAAAGCTCCAGCGTCGGCTTCTTCGTTTTATCATCTGCAATCGCCCGACTACGATTACAGATATAATCCTGACTTTGCTTTTGATAACGATAACGCCACCATGTGGAAAGCAGCAGATAACACTTTTCCACAAAGCCTGTCGGTTGATTTGGGAGCAGAAAAGAACATTAAACGAATTACTACTCAATTTGAGTTCTCTCCCTACTATTATCAATACAAAATTGAATATTCCACCGATAATACGAACTGGGAAGTTTATGCCGATCGCTCGGGAAACCGAATCCCGGGAAGCCCGATGATTGATGATAATACCGTGAGCGCGCGTTACCTGAAACTTACCATTCTGGGAACAGAGCAAACAGGAACTTTTGCCGCCGTTTGGAACATGAAAGTTTACGAAGAAACATTTGACATTCCATTGAACTTGATAAATAAACCATCGGAAAATGAACCGGGTGCAGCAAGCTCACAGAGCATGATTGTTGGCTTTAATGCAAATTCACTTTCCGGTAAATCGTTTGATAAACTGGCAAATGCCGGTTCGTTGGGTGGCGATTTAGTACGAAAAGGAGATGTAAAGATCGTTATCGACAAAGAAAGCGGAACAAAAGCAATTGAGTTCTCAAAAGGAGCTTTGGAGCTTGATGGAATTGCAGTACCACGAAGTTTAGAGTGGAACGGTGCATTTACAGTTTCTGCCTGGGTGAAAAACCCGGAAGTAAGCGATAGAGACGAGTGTCTGGCTTCGTGGTGCGATAGAAGTGCACATTATCTGGCCAATTCGTACAACGCCGTTCATTACAATAAAAGCAATTACGGGGCGGTTGCTCACCTCGATGGTCATTTTGATTTGCCTTACAACAAAGTCCCCGAAGCCAATAAATGGCACCATATTGTAGTAACATTCGATGGAGTAGTGGAAAAAGTTTATGTTGACGGTGTGTTGGACACTGCACAAAATATGTTGCTGTCGTCGGCAGTTGATAATGCAAAAATTAGAATTGGCGCTTCAGATGCCGGTGAATACTACACCGGTTTGATGGCTGCTTTTGAAATGTATGATTATGCTTTGCCACAATCGGTGATTGAGAAGGCGTACAGCGAATCGGATTTGAAATAGAAAATCATTAATTGACACAAGGGGCTCAATTAACAAAGTATAGAATTATAACCTGAGTTCGACTTTAAAATGGCTCACAGCTTTAGCTATTTTTAGTCAGAAACTTTCACCGATTTTCGAAGTACTATCGGGATAATTCGAGAAAATTGGGGGAAGTTTATGGCAAAAAGAGCAAAGACCAATAGGAAAGTCTTTCTCACACCATCTTTACATTTAGAATTCCTTGAAATAACCCGTTATTCCTACAGAATTATAAATGCAAATCTGATGCAATTATGACTTTCTGTGATAATATTTTAAAGTCGAACTCAGGTTAATAGTATATCGTACTCGTAAAAAAGGAGCTGCTCGGCTCCTTTTTTTATTAGAATGAATATAAATACAGGATTGTTGGAAAAATGTTGATTCATGGTTTCTTGGGCAGGCTGTAAAATTCTATGTTGATCATAAGTGGCAGAAAATAAAACTGTTGATTAGAAAATGTTCTTATGTGTAATAGCTGAACTATTATATGTTTTGCAGCATAAATATTCATTTTTAAGGATGGTGAATAATAAAGGTTAAAAATACTTTTATAGTTTTGTTCCATCAATATTACTATGAAACACTATACTAAACATCCGAAGCATTTTGTATCAGTTGACTGCGTGATACTGGGGTACGACGAAGGGGAACTTTGTTTGTTGCTCTATCCGCGGGGTTTTGAGCCCTCAAAAGGAGCGTGGTCGCTTATGGGAGGATTTGTTCAGGATGGAGAATCGTCGGATGATGCCGCCAAACGCGTATTAAAACAAACCATAGGTCTTGAGGATATTTTTATGCAGCAGGTGGCTGCGTTTTCCAATCCCGGCCGTGATCCGGAAGCAAGGGTAATTAGTCTTGCTTATTATGCTTTGGTGCGTATGGATGAACACGATAAAGCCTGTGTTAGAGAGAATGGCGCACATTGGTGGCCCATTTCAGAACTGCCGGAAATGATCTTCGATCATGGCGAAATGCTAGAACAGGCACTGGTAAAACTGCAACAGGAAGCCGGCTATCGTTTGATCGGTAAAGAACTGTTGGCCGATAAATTTACCTTACTACAATTACGCAAATTATACGAAGCTATATTTCAGCGTGAATTCGATCCCGGAAACTTCAGAAAAAAAATATTATCGCTTAATGTGTTGGAGCGCCTGAATGAAAAAGATTTATCAGAATCGAAAAAAGGGGCTTTTTATTACACCTGCAAAAGCGAATTTACAGAACGTGGGCTCGACCGTATTGTAAAAGTCTAAAAGCTGATAAGAGTAATATATACATTTAAAATAAAATCTAATAATATGAGCAGTACATTAAAAGAAATGGAAGTTTGGTTTGTAACAGGTAGTCAACATCTTTACGGACCTAAAACATTGGAGCAAGTTGCAGAGCATTCAAAAGAAATTGCTGCTGCTTTTGATGCATCTACCGAAATTCCTGTAAAAGTTGTAGTTAAACCTACAGGAACAGGATCGAAAGAAATACACCGCATTTGTAAAGACGCAAACAGCGATGATAACTGTATTGGTGTTATTACCTGGATGCACACTTTCTCTCCTGCCAAAATGTGGATTCACGGATTGAAAGAATTAAACAAACCATTGTTGCACCTGCATACTCAGTACAACAAAGAAATTCCATGGAACGAAATCGATATGGATTTCATGAACCTGAACCAGAGTGCACACGGCGACAGAGAATTCGGTCACATTACCGCACGTATGCGTTACAACCTGAAAATGGTTGTAGGTCACTGGCAGGATCCGAAAACCGTTTCACAGGTTTCTTCATGGGCACGTGTAGCTGCTGCATGGGCTGATTCGCAAGATATGTTAATTGTTCGTTTCGGAGATCAAATGAACAACGTTGCAGTTACCGATGGTGATAAAGTAGATGCTGAAAGAGTTTTCGGATATCACGTAGATTATTGTCCTATTGCAGAGCTTGTTGCAGTACAAAATAAAGTAACCGACGAAGAAGTTGCTGAGTTGGTAAAAGTTTACGAAGCAGAATACAATTTTGCGGATAGCTGTAAAGAAGGTGGAAAAGATCGCGCGCAGGTAGCTCACGCAGCTAAAATTGAAATTGCTCTACGTCGCCTGTTGGAAGCAAAAGGTGCAAAAGCTTTCACTACCAATTTCGACGACCTGGAAGGTATCGATCAGTTGCCAGGTTTGGCTTCGCAGCGTTTAATGGCCGACGGATATGGTTTTGGTGCTGAAGGTGACTGGAAAACTGCAGCTTTATGCCGTACGATGTGGTTTATGAGCCAGGAAATGCCAAACTACAAAGGATGCTCTTTCCTTGAAGATTATACCTTAAACTTCGACGGCGAAAACAGTGCAATTCTTCAGGCGCACATGTTGGAAGTTTGTCCGTTGATTGCTGATGGCAAACCAACACTTGATGTACTTCCTTTGGGAATTGGTGGTAAAAACGATCCTGCTCGTGTTATCTTCAAAAGTAAAACCGGACCTGGTGTTGCTGCTACAGTAGTAGATATGGGAAGCCGTTTCCGTATGATCATTAACGCAGTTGATTGTATCGAATCAAAAGATCTTCCAAAATTACCGGTAGCAAGTGCGCTTTGGATTCCTCAACCTAACTTCGAAGTAGGTGCTGCAGCATGGATTTTGGCAGGTGGTACACACCACACCAGCTTCTCTTATGACCTTTCTGTTGAAGACTTATTAGACTTTGCTGAAATTGCAGGTATCGAAGCTGTAGTAATCGACAACGACACTACTATTCCTACGTTCAAAAAAGAACTGCGCTGGAATGATCTTTACTATCATTTGGCCAAAGGATTATAATAGAAACTAAATCAAAAAAATAAATCAACTTTTATGGAATTACTAGATTGGATTGTAATTGGCCTTTTTGGTGTTGCTCTTATCGGAGTAATCGTTTGGGTTTTAAGTCAGAAAGAAGAAACTTCAGGCGACTATTTCCTGGCAGGACGTGATGCTTCATGGATTGCAATTGGAGCTTCAATTTTTGCTTCGAATATTGGATCAGAACACCTTATTGGATTGGCCGGTGCCGGTGCCTCAAGTGGTATGGCAATGGCACACTGGGAAATTCAGGGATGGATGATCCTGATTCTTGGTTGGGTGTTTGTGCCGTTTTACTCACGAAGTATGGTACTTACCATGCCCGAGTTTTTGGAACGCCGATATAACCCAGAATCCAGAACAGTACTATCACTTATTTCTTTAGTAAGTTATGTATTAACAAAGGTTGCTGTAACCGTTTATGCCGGTGGTTTGGTATTTCAACAGGTTTTCGGTATCGAAACCATGTGGGGAATCGATTTCTTCTGGATCTCGGCCATTGGTCTGGTGCTGTTAACTGCAGTTTATACCATTTTCGGAGGAATGAAATCGGTGTTATACACTTCGGTACTTCAAACGCCGATTCTGCTTGGTGGATCGCTGGTAATTGTGGTGCTTGGTTTAAAAGCTGTTGGTGGCTGGGACCAGGTATTGGAAATTGCAGGTGCTACCCAGGTTAACGAATATGGCGACAGTATGATCAACCTGATCAGGGACAACCGCGATGCCGATTTCCCATGGCTGGGTGCTTTAATCGGCTCCAGTATCATTGGTTTCTGGTATTGGTGTACCGACCAGTTTATTGTACAGAGGGTGCTGTCGGGTAAAAACGAAACACATGCCCGTAGAGGTACAATTTTTGGCGCTTACCTGAAATTGTTGCCGGTATTTCTTTTCCTTATTCCTGGTATGATTGCTTATGCAATGAGTGCCAAAGGTGGAATTATCTTAAACGGACAAGAGTATGTGTTGCCAAGTGCCGATGCTGCTTTCCCATCGCTGGTAGCCCAGTTACTTCCTGCCGGTATTAAAGGTTTGGTGGTTTGTGGTATTTTGGCTGCTTTGATGAGTTCGCTGGCTTCGCTGTTTAACTCTTCAGCAATGTTATTTACCATCGACTTCTACAAACGATTCAAACCGGAAACTCCGGAGAAAAAACTCGTAAAAATCGGTCAGGTTGCAACTGTTGTAATCGTGATTTTGGGTATTCTTTGGATTCCGATTATGAGAAGTATTGGCGATGTACTTTACGAATATTTACAAGATGTACAATCCGTTCTGGCTCCTGGTATCGCTGCAGCATTCTTGCTGGGTATTACATGGAAACGTGCTTCTGCCAAAGGTGGATTCTGGGGACTGATGTCAGGATTTATTATTGGTATTACTCGTCTGGGATCAAAAGTATATTACGAGAACGTTCAGGGTGCATCCGACAGCTTGTTCAAAAGCGTATTTTTCGATATGAACTGGTTGTTCTTCTGCGGATGGATGTTACTTGTATGTTTGGTAGTGGTTATTATTGTGAGTTTGGTTACCGAAGCACCTGATGAAAAGAAAATTCAAGGCTTGGTGTTCGGAACTAATACACCAGAACAAAAAGCTGCTACCCGTGCCAGCTGGAATGGCTGGGATGTATTCCATACTGCTGTAATCCTTGGATTAACAGTAGCATTTTACATCTACTTCTGGTAGAATAAAAACAGAATAAATTATGCTTGAACAATTAAAAGAAGAAGTTTTTAAAGCGAACCTGGAACTGGTTGAACTCGACCTGGTAATTTTTACCTGGGGAAATGTGAGTGCTATCGATCGCGAAAAAGGTTTGGTGGTAATTAAGCCAAGCGGTGTTTCGTACGAAGATATGAAAGCCAGCGATATGGTAGTAGTTGACTTGGAAGGAAACGTGGTTGAAGGAAACCTGAAACCATCGAGCGACACCGCAACTCACCTGGTGCTTTACAAAGCTTTTGAAGGAATATCGGGAGTTGTGCATACGCACTCGGCTTGGGCAACAAGCTGGGCGCAGGCCGGACGAAGCATTCCTGCTTTGGGAACAACACATGCCGATTATTTTTACGGTGCAATTCCTTGTACTCGTAAATTAACAGAGGAGGAGGTAACTACTGCATACGAAGTGGAAACCGGAAACGTAATTGTGGAAACTTTCGAGGGACTTGATCCGGTTGCAATTCCGGGAGTTCTGGTAAATAATCACGGTCCGTTTTCATGGGGAACAAGTGCACACAATGCCGTTCATAATGCAAAAGTTATGGAAGAAGTGGCAAAAATGGCACACACTGCATTGCAGTTAACTCCGGGAGCTGAGATCGATCAATTCTTATTAGATAAGCATTACCTGCGCAAGCACGGTAAAAATGCATACTACGGACAGTAATTGTCCAACAGTTACAAAAAAATCAAGGACGAAAAGTTGGTGGAGAAGTAAATTTTCCACCGGCTTTCGCTCCTCATTAAATCAAATAAAATGGCAAAATATACAATTGGACTGGATTATGGTTCTGATTCGGTTCGTTCATTAATCGTAAACGTAGAGACCGGCGAAGAGGTAGCAAGCGTAGTGTTTGAATACCCTCGTTGGAAAAAAGGAGAATATTGCGATGCGCCAAACAACCAGTTTCGTCAGCATCCGAAAGATTATTTAGAAGGTTTGGAATACACCATTGTTGAGGCGCTGAAACAAGCTCCTGAAGGTGTGGCCGAAAATGTTGTGGGTATTTCTGTTGATACCACCGGATCGACTCCGGTAGCGGTTGACGAAAAAGGTACACCACTGGCATTAACTCCCGGTTTTGAAGAAAATCCAAATGCGATGTTCGTACTTTGGAAAGACCATACTGCGGTAAAAGAAGCTGCAGAAATTAACGAATTGGCTAAAAAATCGGATATCGATTTCACGAAATACGAAGGTGGAATTTATTCATCAGAGTGGTTTTGGGCCAAGTTATTGCATGTAACGCGCGAAGATGCAGGTGTTTACCGTGCAGCTTATTCGTGGGTAGAGCACTGCGACTGGATTCCGGCAGTTCTTACCGGAAATACAAATCCAAAAACATTAAAAAGAAGCCGTTGTGCAGCGGGTCATAAAGCCATGTGGCACGAAGCTTTTGGTGGTTTGCCATCAGAAGAATTCCTTACAGAGCTTGACCCGATGTTGAGTGGATTGAAAGACCGTTTGTTTAAAGAAACATATACCTGCGATGTATCGGCAGGAACATTGAGCGAAGAATGGGCGAAGAGACTGGGCTTATCAACAAATGTGGTAATTGGGGTAGGAGCTTTTGATGCTCACCTTGGTGCCGTTGGTGCGCAAATCGAGCCTTATCACTTGTCGAAAGTTATGGGTACATCAACCTGCGATATGTTGATTGCGCCGCTTGAAGAAGTGGGCGATAAACTGGTTGGTGGTATTTGTGGTCAGGTTGACGGATCGATCGTTCCGGGAATGTTAGGTCTTGAAGCCGGTCAGTCGGCATTTGGCGATATTTACGCCTGGTTCCGTCGTCTACTGGAATGGCCAATGCAAAATATCTTGGCTGATTCTGATTTGATCGACGAGGCGACCAAGAAAAAACTGATCGATGAAACTTCAGGAAAGATCATAGCGAAATTAAGCCAGGAAGCAGAAAAAATTCCTATCGCCGAAAGTGGAATCGTTGCACTCGACTGGATGAACGGTCGTCGTACTCCGGATGCTAACCAGGCATTAAAAGGAGCGATAATTGGTTTGAACCTGGGATCGGATGCACCACGTATTTTCCGTGCATTGGTTGAAGCAACTGCTTTTGGTTCAAAAGCCATTAACGACCGCTTTATTTATGAAGGAATCCGCATCGACGGTGTAATTGCACTGGGTGGTGTGGCTAAAAAATCGAAACTGGTAATGCAAATTGTTGCCGACGTACTGGATATGCCGATTAAAGTGGCTCGCTCGGAGCAGGCTTGTGCATTAGGTACAGCAATGGCTGCAGCAGTTGCAGCCGGTGTTTACGAAAACCTTGGCGAAGCTCAGGCAAAAATGGGTGGCGGTTTCGAAATGGAATATCATCCAATTCCTGAAAATGTAGAGAAATACAAAGACCTGTACGAGAAATACAATAGACTGGGTAAGTTTATTGAGTTCGATTTGAATAAATAACCTAAAAAAAATAAACCAATGAAATATTTAGGATTAATAGCTTTACTATTTATGGTATTTAGTTGTACACAAGAAGAAGCTCCTGTTGGAATTTCAAACGAAGCATTTTCGTATGACTACAACGGAAAAAAGATAGAGCTTTATACATTAAAAAACGATAACGGTATTGTTTGTCAGTTAACCAATTTTGGCGCGAGAGTAGTGAGTTTGTATGCTCCCGATAAAAATGGCGAGTTGGCAGACGTAATTGTTGGTTATGGTTCGGGTAAAGACTATGTTGAAAAGAAAGAGAATTTTTACGGAGCAGTGATCGGTCGTTACGGCAACCGTATTGGCGATGCGAAATTCTCGATCGACGGTGTTGAATATCCGCTGGAGAAAAACGACGGCGAGAATCATCTGCATGGTGGAACCAATGGTTTTCACCGCCAGGTTTGGGATGCAGAACAGGTAAGTGACTCGGAAGTTGATTTTAGTCTGGTTTCTCCTGATATGGAAACCGGTTACCCGGGAACGGTAAAAGTAACCGTGAAATATCAGTTAACAGCTGCAAACGAGCTGAAGATTGAATATTTTGCTACTACCGATAAGAAAACAGTATTGAATTTGACCAACCACTCGTATTTCAATTTGAGAGATGGTGGTAAAACTTCGATCAACGATCATTTGATGTATCTGAACGCAGACTATTACACTCCGGTTGACGGTGGTTTGATCCCAACAGGAGAGTTAGCGGCAGTTGCAGGAACTCCATTCGATTTTACAACTTCAACAGCAATTGGTGCCCGCGTGGAAGCCGATGATGAGCAGTTAAAAGTTGGTGGCGGTTACGATCACAACTGGGTATTAAATACCGAGAATAACGTAGCTACTTTAGCAGCTAAAGTTGTTGATCCGGTGACAGGAAGAGTGTTGGAGGTGTACACCAACGAACCGGGGATTCAATTTTACGGTGGTAATTTTATCGATGGAAAAGTTGCCGGTAAAAACGACATTAAATATGGTTACAGAAGTGCATTCTGTCTAGAAACTCAGCACTTCCCTGATAGTCCTAATAAACCTGAATTCCCAAGTGTTATTGTTAATCCGGGTGATGAATACTATTCAGTTTGTATTTACAAATTTGATGTTCAAAGATAAAATCATAATGATTTTTAGTTTTAAGTTAATTGATAGTTAGTTAGTAAAGGTTCTGATTTGTTTTAGCAGGCAGGAAGAACCTAAAAAAAGGAGGTTGATTTCAACCTCCTTTTTGTTTTTCTATATATCGGGGAAGACAATTCTATTTTCACTGGTTCATTATTGCCTGAATTTCATTCATGTTGTATTCCGGCGTTGCACCTGCTTTCGATGCCACAAAAGCTCCTGTAGCACAGGCAAAAGTAATAGCTTCTTTAGGCGATTTCTTTTGCAGAAATGCTGCTACCAAACCGGCCAGAAAAGCATCGCCGGCACCAACTGTATCAACGGCATTTACTTTAAATCCGGGGTGTTCGTAAAACGTGTCTTCATGAAACATTGCGGCTCCATTGTCGCCGCGGGTAACACAAAGCATTTCAACGTTGTAATGCTGCACAAACCATTTCATCAGCTCTTCCTCAGTTTTGCCCTCGATTCCGTTCCAGCCGGCAAAAACGCGTAGTTCGTCATCATTTAGTTTTACAATGTCCGATTTGGCCAGCAGGAGTTTCAGCACATCTTGTTTGTCGTAAGGTTGGCGCAGGTTTACATCAATTAATTTTACGGCATCGTTGTCGAGTAATTTTAAAAGTGTTTCACGCGTAGTTTGTTTTCGAGATGCCAGCGAACCATAGATGATCAGTCCCGAATTTTGTGCTTTTTTAGCCAGCCCATCGCTTAGCTGAATATTATCCCAGGCTACCGGCTCACAAATTTCGTACGAGGCATTATTATTTTCGTCGAGGTGCACCAAAACTTCACTGGTAGGCAATTTCTCATCCGATTGAATCAATGAGGTGTCTACCCCTGAATTTTCTAAAAAATCAACGAGTTCTTTCCCTGCATCGTCGCTGCCAACCGAGCTGGCAATTGCCGCATTAAGACCGATTGCATTGAGGTGCAATGCAACATTCATTGGAGCACCGCCCGGTTTTGCACCCGATGGAAGCCGGTCCCACAAAACCTCTCCAAAACAAAGTATTTCTTTATTTGTAATATTCATTTTTGTGCGTATTATTTTGTACTTCTTTTTTTCATTTCAGTTTGTATTTCTTCCAGCGATTTACCTTTTGTTTCGGGAACAATTTTCCATGCAAAGAAGAAATGAATCAGCATCATAATTGCGAAGAATGCAAAAGAAACGCCTCCTCCAATTCCGGGCATATTGGCAACCACCGGAAATCCCCAAATTAAAGCTGCTGCCAAAATCCAGTGGGTAAAACTACCCAATGCCTGACCTTTCGAACGCACTTTGTTGGGGAAGATTTCGGAAATGACCACCCATAAAACAGCTCCCTGCGAAAAGGCAAAAAAGGCGATAAATCCCATCAGGTAGATCATTACACCATAGCCACCAAGATCGCTGTAATTTTCTGTAAAAAAGGATTTGGAGAGCATGCCCAGAAAGAATACCATTCCTACGGAACCGGCCATTAAGAGCGAGCGTCTGCCATATTTATCGATAAGAGACAGAGCAACAAGGGTAAATACCAGGTTGGTAGCGCCAACTGAAATGGATTGCAGTAGCGAAACATTGCTTTCAAATCCTGCCATTTCGAAAACTCGGGGCGCATAAATCATTATTGCATTTATGCCGGCCAGTTGGTTAAAAGCGGCCATTAAAATGGCAATGGTAATCGGGAACCGGTTTTCCTTTACAAAAAGTTTTCCGTGTTCCAGCTTTTCTTCCTGTTCTACCGCCTCCTGAACGATCCGAACTTCATCTGCCGGATTATTAGCTTTGATACGTGTAAATACCGTTAGCGCTTCATCGCTGCGGTTTTGGTTAACCAGCCAGCGCGGACTCTCGGGAATCAGGTTTAACAACAGAAAAAACGATGCGGCAGGAATGGCTTCTACACCGATCATCCATCGCCATGATCCGTTTCCAATTGACTTCGCCAACAGGTAATTCACCACAAAAGCAAGAAACAGCGAAGTAACAACAAACAACTGATTTAACAGCACCAGCCGACCGCGTTTTTTTGCCGGCGAAATTTCGGCGATAAACATTGGCGTAACCACCGAGATGCATCCCAGCAAAATTCCGGTTAAAAAGCGGAACAAAAGCAACATCATCCAGTTAGCTGCAAATGCAGCTCCCAAAGTAGTTAGGGCAAATAAGCCCGACAAAAGGAGCAGCGATTTTTTACGACCGAATTTTTCGGCAGGTTTGCCAATTATAATGGTGCCGATTATGGTGCCAATTATGGCAACGGCTACGGTGAATCCCAGCCAAAAACTATTAAGTTCAAATAGTTGTTCGAGTTGCGAAGTTGTTCCCGACATCATTGCAATGTCGTAACCAAACAAGAAGCCGCCTAAAGCAATAATTAGGGCGACTGTTGTAACGTTTTGTTGTTTCATGAAAATGGTAATTAAATTTGAAAATATTGGTTGAATTGAATGTGCGAATTACTTTTAGTTATTCTTGCTTTATAAATTCCTGAATGCTTTCTTCCAATAAGCGTTGGAATTCGGTTGGTTTTTCCCAAAAGACGAGATGGCCAACACCTGTAATGATTTTGGCTTTAAATCCTGGAACATATTTTTTGAAAATCTCAACTTCGGTCGGTTCCATATCCGAATTTATCGCATGGAGCGGAACCTGCAGCTGCTGAAGTGATTCGATACAGTTATCATTCATCCATTTAATGTTCCCAAGAAGTGCTTCGTGCCATCCAATTTGAGAGACATCTTCAGGATAAAGTTGGAGTACGCGTTTGTAATTGGCTTTCTGATTTGTTTTGTAAAATCCCATTGCAACCAGTTTTTCGTTGCTCATATTGTTTAAAAGATCCATCATAATGCTGTCCATCACCGGAATCATTTGTGGCGGCAATTTACTTTCCGGATTTTGCATGTTGTCGACAATTACCACGCCTTTTACTTTCTCCGGAATTTGATTTGCCGTTTCAATAACCACTGCAGCTCCCATCGAAAATCCAACCAGTACCACTTCATCCAGTTTTAATTTCTCGACAACAGCAATTACATCGTTTGAAAATGCATTTATGGTCCATTCTGTACGATTATTGCCCGATTCGCCTGAGCCGGCCAAATCAAGTGCCACAGCCTGATAATCGGTAGAGAACTGTTTCATTTGTTCTTCCCAAATCGTTCGGGGATTTGTCCATCCATGAACGAAAATAATCGCCGGCTTTCCTTTTCCCTGACTGTCGAAAGCTATTGTTACGCCATCGTTCGATACAACGGTTTTGGGTGTTTCATTCCCGCAACTTATGATTACAAATAGTGCCGGAAGGAGAATGGTGAAAATGAATAATCTGTTATTCATAGTTTGTAGTTTAGTTAGAAGCAACTGTAAAATTGTTTTTTATTCGTTAGGTTTCGATTGTAACAAGATAAGAAATCCGATTCAATTAATTTTGTTTTAGGAATAAATCGAAATCAGGACTTAAAAAGACCTTAACAAGGTATAACCAGAAATTTTAAAAAAAAAATTGCGAAACTGTGTGAAATTGAAAAGAATGTATCAAACTATGTTGTCCTGTATAGCTTTGCGAACAGCTTAAAGCAGAAAGGAATTTCTGCCGATATTATCAGTGAATCAATGGGACATCAGAATCCGGCTATTACTCAGGCATATTTAAAAGAATTAAATAATACTTTGGTGGATGAAGTAATGGAGGTATTATTATAGAAATATAGCAATATACTGCAGCTTCAAACCCATAAGCACCCCGGCAACATTTCCGAAAGACTTTCAAAGGGAAAAGGAATGAATGGTTTATGCTGGAAGCTTTTGAAAATCCGTAGGGCTTGTTTTTCGAAAATGTAAGTATTTTGTGGGAGGGGTTAATGCCTTTCATAGCCGATCCCTAGTGTGAAGATTTAAAATTAGCCGAACTATTTTTGTTTTTTCCTTCATAGGTACATTCAAAGGGTTTAGCCTTTTCTTTACCGTAAGTTTCGACATACTTTGATTACTCAATTTTTTTCAAATTAATATTTTTTCTTCTGAAAGTTTAAGAATAAAAGTAATAATTTTGAAAATTATTTTATCGTTACTGACATGTACCAGACAAAAAAGACATATGTAAAACCCGGGATGAAAATGTCGGATTTGATATTCGAGAACCCATCACTGCTGTTAATGATGGAACACTTCGATATAAATATTGTGGTACGGAACAAAACAGTGGAACAAATATGCAATGAAAACCAGATTAACCGGGAAGTTTTTATTGCTATCGCTAATTTATATAACGGTTTTACTATTGCCGGCACTAAGAATATAGACAGGCCAGATACCGGCCCAATCATCCTTTTCCTGAAAAACAGCCACCGTTACTACTTGGGCGAAAAAATTCCTGAAATTCGTGAATGTATCAACGGGTTATATGCGAAGAACAATATTCCGGAGATAAAGCTTGTAGGTAAATTTTTTGATGAATATTCGCAGGAAGTAAAAGAACATCTCGACTATGAGGATGTGGTTGCTTTTCCCTATTTCTGTTCCCTGGCTCATGATAATCATGATTTAAAAGACACCAAATTTTCGGCAGAAGAATACAGGGAACATCATACAGATATTGAAACAAAATTGGGCGAATTACGAAACCTGTTGTTAAAACATATTCCGTTAAAACAAGACGGCTCGTTAAGGCGTAAACTCTTAACAAGCCTTTTCGAATTGGAAAACGATTTAACCATCCATTCCGTGGTAGAAGAATCAATTTTAATTCCTTTGATTAAAATAATTGAGAAACAAAAGGAAGTTGGATAAATGCAGGATAAATATTGCCATTGTCGAACCTTCATCAATTATATACGAAGGGTTATCAAATATCCTGTTGCAGGAAGGGTGTCGCCATTATAATGTTTATCATTTCGACAATATCGAGGAAATATCCAGCGAAATACCGACGGGCAAGATCGACTTGGTAATCGCTAATCCCAATCTTGTAAAAAGTAGCATTAAAACTTTTCATTTTCATAAAAAGACAGGCTGTTCGGTACCATGGGTTGCTCTTGTTTATTCATTTTTTGAAAGAGAAACTATCGATTTATTTGATGCAGTTGTTCAAATAACTGATTCGCCGGAAACCGTTACTTGCACAATCCAAAATCTGATTTCTTTAAAATGCCAATGTAAATCGGCATTAAAAGAGCAGCTTACCCCCAGGGAAACAGACGTATTAAAACAGCTGGTACAGGGTTTGTCGAACAAAGAAATAGCCGACCAGTTAAATATCAGTATCCATACGGTTGTCAGTCACCGTAAAAATATTGTTCAGAAAACGGGAATAAAAAGCCAGTCGGGGCTTACCATTTATGCTATTTCAAACAATATTATCAATATAGAAAATTACCAGGAATAAAGCTTTCTATTATCCCATCTTCAAGGGAGTCTTTCTTTCTGAAAAAACCCATTTAATGGGGATTGTACCTTTTTGGGGCTTTCTGTTTTTTTGTGTCTTTAATAGTTACAAAAAAAAGGAAACCAAAATGAAAAAGACTTTTATATTAATCATTGGATTATTATTAATGCTACAATCCCCGGCACAGGAAAAAACCGATGCCATGCTTTTCGGCGATGTAAAATCAGTTACAACCAAAGAACACATTCCGTATGTAACAATTACTGTTAAAGGAACACGGCTTGGTACCACAACCGATGAAACAGGGCATTATAAGCTGGCTAACCTCCCGGTTGGCAACTGTACCATTGTAGCCCAATTTCTTGGGTACAAATCTCAGGAAAAAGAAGTTTTTATGGAAAAAGGAAAAGCCGTAGAACTGTTTTTTGAACTGGAAGAAGATGTGATGAATCTGGAACAGGTAGTAGTTACCGGAACCCGTACCCAACACTATGTGAAAGATGTTCCTATCCGCACGGAAGTAATAACCTCAAAGTCGATAGAAAATAAAAATGCCTCAAACCTGTATGAGGTGCTGGAAGGAACTCCCGGTATACGTGTAGAACAACAATGCCAGTACTGTAACTTTTCGATGATCCGCATGCAGGGGCTTGGTTCAGAGAACACACAGGTTTTGATTAACGGGCAGCCTATATATTCGGGATTAGCCGGCGTGTATGGACTGCAACAAATGGGAACCGACGATGTTGACCGTGTGGAAATAACCAAGGGCGCCGGTTCGGCTCTTTACGGTAGCGGTGCTATTGCCGGTGCTATCAACATTATAACAAAAGAACCTTCTTATGTGCCCGAAATAAGTACCGATGTTCAGTTTGGAAGTTATGGAACCAATAAATACAGTGTTTATTCTTCGCTACGAAATGAAAAAGGAAATATTGGTTTAACAATTAATGCCCAAAAATTAACCGGCGATGCCATTGACGAAACCGGCGAAGGGACAAGCAAAGATGAAGTGGACCATAAAGATGGTATTTCCGACCGTGTTGCCTCGAATTTGAATAATGCCGGTTTTGGCTTGTACATTGATGGTTTGTTTGCTGAAAACGACAAGTTAATTGTGCGTGGAAGGTACATCTACGAGAAACGGGAAGGTGGGATAATGGATGACGACTATTACCGCAACCCGTTTACCGATGGAACTGAAAACATTACCACCGACCGTTATGAAACAGAATTGTCATATAAAACACTGTTTAAAGATGCTTCTGAATTAAACTTCTCGCTGGCTTATACCAGTCACGACCGGACAGCCACCAATGACACTTACCTGGGCGACTATATGGCAACCCACGACGACAATACCCCGGATGTAAGAGATATGCGCCCTTACCTGGCCGATGAGAATTCGTTAACCGGAACGTTGACCTATGGAAAACAATTGGGTGGCCACCATTTTTTAATTGGGGCGCAGGGTTTTTATGACAAGCTGGAAGAATCAGGAATGTATGTTATTGTTGATGACGAAAGCGATTATTTTGGAACCTCTTATAAATCAATTGGTAATAAATCGGCCCATGAGTTTGGCTTTTTCTTGCAGGATGAATGGAATATAACTGATAAACTGACTGCCGTTCCCGGTGTCCGTTTTGATATTCATCATTCCGAAGAAGAATATGAGGCAGATAAAGAAGTATTTACAAGCGCCTTCCCTGAAAGTAAATTCGACAAAAACAGTTTTAGCCCAAGGCTTGCCCTGAAATATGAGATTTCGCACAGGGTAACACTTCGTGCTAATGTGGGTACAGGTTTTAGGGCTCCTTACGGTTTTTCCGAAGATTTACATTTATGCAGCGGTTCGCCAAGGGTATGGAAATCCTCGGACTTGGAACCTGAAAAATCGGTTAGCTACAACCTGTCGGCTGATTATTACGGACAAAAAGTAAGGCTTAGCGCCAATTTATTCAGGACCGACCTGAAAGATAAAATTGCTTTTGCCGATGCCGATGAAAATGTTGCTTCATTGGGATACGATTATCAATGGGAAAATATTGATGATGCTTTTGTGCAGGGAATTGAATTATCGGTAATGGCCGATGTTGCCACTGACTTTGGGATGGGCGTTGACTTAACTTTTAACCAGGGTGAATATGACCATGCCCGCGATGACTGGAAAGGGACAGAATATGAAGGAGATAGTAAATACATCTCCCGTTTCCCTTCTGTTACCGGAAATATTAAGCTGGAATACAGCCCCAAAGACTGGATTTTTACAATTGACGGGGATTACCAGGGAAGCATGTATATCGACTATTACAGCGAAACGGAAGAGTTGAGTAAAATAAAACACACAGATTCGTACATGCTCTTTAACGCAAAAGTGTCGAGAAAAATTAAGAACTTTAAGTTGTATGCCGGGGCAAAAAACATTTTCAATTATATCCAGCCCGAAAAATATCTTGATGATGCCGCTTTTATGTATGCCCCCGTATTTGGCTCCATGTTTTATGCCGGGATAGCTGTCGATATTAGACGCTAAATACTAAGGATATAAGCATGGTTCAATTAATAAGTAACTAAAATAGAAAAACAATGAGTAACACAGCAGTTTTTTATGGCTCTGATACAGGAAACACAGAAGCAGCAGCCAAACAAATAGCAGAAAAATTACAGGCAGATATTTTTGATGTGGCCGGTAACCCAAAAGATAAACTGGCAGGATATAAAAACCTTATCCTCGGAACATCAACCATGGGGTTGGGCGATTTGCAGGACGACTGGGCAGGGTTTATCCAGGAACTTGAAAAATCAGATTTAACCGGAAAAACGGTTGCCCTTTTTGGTTTGGGTGATTCTGATATGTACCCCGATTCGTTTGTTGACGGTATGGGCGAAATTTACAATACCATAAAAGATAAAGGATGTAAAATTGTTGGCCAGGTAAGTACCGGGAGCTACGAATTCGACGCTTCAACAGCAGTTGTCGATGGCGAATTTGCAGGACTTCCGTTAGATGAAGATAACCAGGGAGATTTGACTGATGAAAGGATTGATGCCTGGGTTGAAAAAATAAAAGCTGATTTTTCTGAATAGCATTGTGGTATGATAAGAGAATCTCGTTCCGATATAAATTCTGCTAATCTTCAGGTTGTAAGGCATCATATTTACGAATATAAAAAAGGGGTTCGTTATATGGTTTTACATACCATGCTTGCAGGCCAAAAAGATGAGGTTGAAAAATTATTAAAGAAGAGAGGCATCTGCTTTTTTACACAGAATGTTACCCTTAATAAAATAAACATTTTTTTTGGCAATCCTGATTGTATCGAGGTTATAAAGTCATTTGGAAACATCTCCCTTTCTGAATATTCCCCTGAACAGGATTTTATTCTTGGCATTTTGCTTGGCTATGACAGCGACATTCAGTGTAAAAGATATTTAAGCAAAAAAGATAAGGTTAATCCATATCCAAAACCTTACGTTGCTTGTCAAAAAGAAGTTTTATTATCTAAGTCGGTTGAGAGGTAATGAGTTAACGGACAGGCACTTTTTGTGTCTGTTCGTTTTTTTTTTATGAGTACGGCTAAGCAGAAGTTATAAGATCCACTTATGCAGGATGTTATTTATAGTATGAAAATTGGATATGCAAATACAAAAAGAAGATACCAGGAGAATTATTTTGCAGGTAGCACGCGATGAGTTTATAAAAAAAGGATTCAAAGGTGCTTCTATGCGGAATATAGCCCAAAATGCCGGTGTTGGTTTGAGCAATATTTACAACTATTTCAGGAACAAAGATGAAATATTCAGGGAAGTGTTATCCGGCTTGTTAAATGCCCTCGACAGGGTAATGGAAGAACATAACAGTTCCAAATATATCAGCATCGATATTTTTCGTTCGGAGGAATATATGCGGAACCAGATTGATCTGTTTGTTGAGCTTATTAACAATTACAAAGAAGATTTTAAACTGTTGTTATTTAAATCTTCCGGCTCCTCTCTCGAAAATTACCGGGAAGAATGTACAGAACTTCATACCCGGATAGGGAAAGAATACATTGCCCTGATGAAAGAAAAATATCCCACCATCAATGCTAATATTTCAGAGTTCTTCATTCATACCATGAGTTCATGGTGGATAAGCATAATCTCAGAGTTGGTAATGCACGATTTGTCTCACCGGGAGCTGGAGGATTTTATCAGGGAATACATGGAATTTGGCACTGCGGGCTGGGGAAAAGTAATGCGGATAGAAAACTGATTTTTTTGAACAGACATGAACATTGTTCTCTTTTGGGGAATCATAAATAAAAATTTGAATATGAATACATTATCAAAATTACAAAGCTATATGACCGGCAGAAAAGCATTTCTCCCCGGTTCTTTGGCCTTATCAGCTATTAGTGCATTGGCAGGAATGGCACCTTATATTTTAGTGTGGTTTATTATCCGTGAATTTATTACCGCGGGGGGATTCACTTCTTCTGCACTCATTCAGAAATATGCGTGGTGGGCAGCCGGATTGGCGATAGTTAGCATTTTGCTTTATTTTTTAGCCTTGTCTGTTTCCCACCTGGCAGCTTTCAGGGTTGAATGCAATATGCGAAGGTATGCAATGAAAAAAATAGTAAAGATGCCACTTGGCTTTTTCGACAACAATACCAGCGGGCGAATCCGTAAAATCATCGACGACAATACCAGTATTACACATAGTTTTTTAGCCCACCAAATGCCCGACCTTGCAGCAACAGTTGTAATGCCGGTAACAGCTATTGTTTTGGTATTTGTTTTCGACTGGCGGCTTGGTCTGGCATGTCTTATCCCTATCATTTTATCCATGTTTATAATGGGGTTTATGATGGGCAAAAGAGGGCGGTATTTTATGCAGAAATACATGGATTCTCTTGAAGAAATGAACACCGAAGCTGTTGAATATGTCCGTGGGATTCCTGTGGTTAAAGTATTCCAGCAAACTGTTTTCTCCTTTAAAAACTTCTACAGCAGCATTGTAAAATATAAAGACATGGTTACCAAATATACCAAAATATGGAGGGTGCCAATGTCGGTATATACGGTAATTATTAACGGAATATCGTTTTTTCTGGTTCCTGCTGCTATTTTGCTTATCGGGCATACGGGAAATTATGCAAGCGTAATCCTGAACATGTTTTTATACATTCTTATCGCCCCGGTTTTTTCGCAAAGCATTATGAAAAGTATGTACATGAACCAGGCATTCGGGCAGGCCAAAGAAGCCATCGATCGGCTGGAGAACCTGACTTCAGAAAAACAAATGCCGGTACCTGCCCAACCAAAATCAATAAATAAGCACGATATCAGTTTCAAAGATGTTTCGTTTAGCTATCCCGGGGCAAACAAAAAGGCTGTTGACAATGTCAGTTTTTCGATATCGTCGGGGAAAACAGTGGCGCTGGTAGGCGCTTCCGGTGGCGGTAAAACAACTATTGCCCGCCTGGTGCCCCGGTTTTGGGATGCCGACAATGGTGAGGTTTTAATCGGCGGAACGAATGTGAAAGATATTGCCTCAAAAGAGTTGATGGACCACATTTCGTTTGTGTTTCAGAATACCCGTTTATTTAAAACCAGCCTGCTGGAAAATATTAAATACGGAAATCCTTCGGCAACAATTGACGAAATAAACCGGGCTGTTGATTTGGCACAATGCCGCGAAATAATCGACCGCCTGCCCGGTGGCTTGAATACCAAAATAGGAACGGAAGGGACTTATTTGTCGGGGGGCGAGCAGCAGCGTATTGTTTTGGCACGGGCTATCCTGAAAAATGCCCCGATTGTGGTTTTGGATGAAGCAACTGCTTTTACCGATCCCGAAAACGAACACCTTATTCAACGTGCGCTTAAGAAACTTACCAAAGGAAAAACAGTGCTGATGATTGCCCACCGGCTTACCAGTATTAAGGATGCCGACAATATTCTGGTAATAAACAAGGGAAAAATTGCCGAACAGGGAAGCCATAAAGAATTATTAATGAAAGAAGGGATTTACACCAAAATGTGGAACGAATATCAAAAATCGGTACAGTGGACTATTGGAAAGGAGGTTTGTCATGCTTAAAACAATTCAGAGACATTTAGCCCTTTCGGAAAAAGGCGCAAAAGATTTTATAAACGGGACTTTATTTACAACATTGCTCGATATAGCGCTTATGCTACCGGCAGTTTTTATCTTCCTGTTTCTCGAAGAATATTTGAACAAGGGAATCAACCCGTCTTCTCCTATATCGCATGGGGTTTTGTATTATGTTTTGCTTGGTATTGGTTTTATGCTGATTATGTTTTTCATTGCAATGCTTCAATATAAAAGCACATTTACAACTATTTACGATGAAAGCGCTAATCGGCGTATTTCGCTGGCCGAGAAACTCCGCAAATTGCCCCTGGCATTTTTTGGCGAAAAAAACCTTTCCGACCTCACTTCAACCATAATGAACGATAATACCGATTTGGAACATACCTTTTCGCACGCGGTGCCGCAACTGTTTGCGTCTGTTATCAGCATCGTGTTAATTGCTATTGGTCTGTTTTTTTACAACTGGCAACTTTCTCTGGCTTTATTTTGGGTGATCCCTTTTGCAGCAGCAATACTTTTTATTTCTAAAAAACTAATTAATAAAGAGAACAAAATTGGCTACCAGAATAAACGCAATGTGAGTGAAAAGATACAGGAAGGTTTGGATACGATACAGGAAATAAAATCCTACAACCAGGAAGATACTTATGTAGAAGAACTGCACAAAACTATTGATACATACGAGAAACAATTAATACGCGGCGAATTACTAACGGGGATGTTGGTTAACTCGGCCCAGAGTTTTTTAAAACTCGGGTTGGCCGGGGTAATTATTGTAGGGGCAAATATGGTAGCGGCCGGTAGTGTTAGCTTGTTCGTGTATTTCATTTTCTTAATGATATCGGCCAGTATTTACAATCCTGTTAACGAGGTGTTTAATAACCTGGCAGCATTGTTATACCTCAATGTGCGCATCAACCGGATGAACGAAATGCAGGCCATGCCCATTCAACAGGGAAGAACAGAGTTTAAGCCTGATAATTATGATATTGAATTCCACGATGTTGACTTTTCGTACGAAGAAGGAAAACAGGTATTGCAAAACGTATCGTTTACGGCTAAACAAGGTGAAATAACAGCTTTGGTGGGCCCGTCGGGGGGAGGAAAAAGTACATCGGCAAAACTGGCAGCACGTTTTTGGGATATCAATAAAGGAAAAATTACGCTTGGCAACCACGATATCAGCAAAATAGACCCGGAAACCTTATTGAAAAACTATTCAATTGTATTTCAGGATGTTGTTTTGTTTAATACATCTATTATGGATAATATCCGGTTGGGCAAACGTAATGCAAGCGATAAAGAAGTAATGCGCGTGGCAAAACTGGCACAATGCGATGAGTTTATAAGCAAAATGCCCCAAGGCTATGATACAATTATCGGAGAAAACGGAGAAACCCTTTCAGGGGGGGAACGTCAGCGCATTTCCATTGCCCGCGCATTACTAAAAGATGCCCCGATAGTACTTCTTGATGAAGCCACAGCCTCGCTTGATGTGGAAAACGAGACCAAAATACAGGCCGGGATTTCGGAGTTAATACGCGATAAAACGGTATTAATTATTGCTCACCGGATGCGTACCGTGGCTAATGCCGATAGAATTGTGGTGCTAGCCAATGGCGGGGTTGCAGAAACCGGTTCGCCGGAAGAATTAAAAATTCAAAAAGGGATTTTCTCTAAAATGATGGAACGGCAAATTTTCGATTGTAAGAAGATTGATGCCGGCTCCTAACCTCGGATAGATAAACAATTATAAACGAATGGAAGACAGAATAAATAAAGAACGAAGATTTTGGGATTCGTTTGCGAAAAAATACGATGCAAACCGCAGAAAACGAGGAACAAATGAGGCCTATGAGAATTTGGTTAAAATGTTTAAGGAAGACATTCTGGGAACTATAAATTTATTAGATACAGCTACCGGAACAGGTTCAATTTCTTTACAATTAAGCAGGCTTGTTCCTAAAATTACTGCCATCGACTTATCTCCCAATATGCTAAAAATTGCACGGGAAAAAGCAAATGAACAAGAGGTTACAAATATCGATTTTAAAGAAGGAGATATATGTAACCTCGATTTTCCGAATAATTTTTTCGATGCCGCAATTGCTTCAAATGTGTTACACCTGCTATTCGAGCCGAAAAAAGCCATGCGGGAAATAAAACGGGTGGTAAAACCAGGAGGAATAGTGATGATACCAACCTACTGCCATGGCGAAAATTTGCAGAGCCACTTTTTTTCGCGTTGTATGAATATCATGGGTTTCAGGGCACGGACACGATGGTCGGTTGCATCATTTCAGGAATTTGTTAAAGAAAATGGCTTTAAAATTATCAGGCAAGAACTGTTAGAAGGGCCAATACCTATGGTTTACCTGGTAGCTGTAAATAGTGATAGTAAAGAAAATGGTATGCAAAATCATAAAAATGGAAATACAAAAGCCAATAACTAATGGTTAAGGCCGATAGCCAGCAGCCCAAAAGCAAATAGCATAAAAAATGAAACAAAGAAGAAGGTGCGGTCGGCATTTTGCTGGCAGTTTTGAAAGACAGGGCAAGTATCTCTCCGCCTTGCAAACAGGGGAATCTGCCATTATAACCAAAGTCCTTGGGCATGGAGCTTTCCGGAAACGTATTACCGAAATGGGTTTCATAAAAGGGAAAAAAGTTACGGTAATAAAAAATGCTCCGTTAAAAGACCCCGTGGAATACGAAATAATGGGGTACAGCCTTTCTTTAAGGCGAAGCGAAGCCCGTATGGTGGAAGTTGTATCTGAATCCGATGTCAAAAATATTCCAGAAACCAGGTTTAACGGTATTACCGTAGAAGAAAAGCTTAAAACTTCAGCCCGGGAAAAGGGAAAAGTTATCAATATCGCCTTAGTAGGAAACCCGAATAGTGGGAAAACAACGTTATTCAACTATGCTTCCGGTTCAAGAGAACGGGTGGGGAACTATGGCGGCGTTACAGTAGATGCAAAAGAAGCTGTTATGAAAAAGTACGGCTACCGGTTTAACATTGTCGATTTGCCCGGTACTTATTCTATTACAGAATACTCTCCCGAGGAACTGTATGTCCGCAACCATATTACCGAAAAAATGCCCGACATTGTGGTAAACGTGATTGATGCTTCGAACCTTGAACGAAACTTGTATCTTACGACTCAACTTATCGACATGGACATAAAAGTGGTGATAGCCCTGAATATGTACGATGAACTGGAAAAGAAAGATGTAGATTTCGATTATGAAGCTCTGGGCAGGATGATGGGAATACCGATTATCCCTACGGTAGCTTCCAAAGGGAAAGGTATTAGCAAATTATTGAAAAAACTAATTGATGTTTATGAAGACCGCGACCCGGACGTAAGACATATCCACATCAATTACGGGGAAATGATTGAAGACGGGGTCAAAAGCATCCGTGAAAAACTTTGTGAAAATCCTGGGTTAACTGATAAATATTCGCTGCGGTATCTTGCTATCAAGCTTATTGAAACAGATAAAACCACCTTGGGGCAGCTTTCAAAATTGCCAAATTTCAGGGAAACAGAAGCTACGGTAAATAAGGTGGTGAAAAGGCTGGAACAGGAATATGCCGAACCCTCCGAAACCATCATTACCGATGCCAAATACGGGTTTATTGCCGGGGCACTGAAGGAAACGTATAGGGAACCAGAGCAGCTTTACGGGAAAGTGCGTAACTTAGACGACTTGTTTACCCATAGAATACTAGGCTTTCCTATATTCCTGTTTTTTATATGGCTGATGTTTCAAGCTACTTTTACGATAGGCAGTTACCCTATGGACTGGATTGACATGGGGGTTACCTCGTTAGGAGTCTGGATTAGCAACATAATGCCAGGAGGAATGTTAAAGAATTTACTGGTAGATGGTGTTATGGGAGGTGTAGGGAGTGTTATCATTTTCCTTCCCAATATACTGATACTGTTCTTTTTTATTTCCCTGATGGAGGATACTGGTTATATGGCTCGTGCTGCGTTTATCATGGACAAATTAATGCACAAGATAGGCCTCCACGGGAAATCGTTTATCCCTTTGCTCATGGGCTTTGGGTGCAATGTGCCTGCAATTATGGCAACGCGGACACTGGAAAACAGGAACGACAGGCTCCTTACTATGCTTATTACCCCGTTTATGTCATGCAGTGCCCGCCTGCCTGTGTATGTGCTGCTCATTTCCGCTTTTTTTCCTGCCAGGCAAGGTTTGATATTGTTTTCTATTTACTTGATAGGAATAATAGTGGCAATTATTGTTGCCTTAGTTATGAAAAAAGTTGCCTTTGCAAAAAAAGAAGTACCTTTTGTAATGGAGCTTCCGCCTTACCGTATCCCTACGCTTAAAAATACCACCCTGCACATGTGGCACAAAGGGCGGGAATACCTTAAAAAAATGGGTACGGTAATTCTCGTTGCCTCCATACTGATATGGGCTTTGGGGTATTTCCCGCGAGACGTTTCGTACAGCCGGGATTACGATAGCCAAATTGCTGCATTGAACAACAATACGGAACTTGATGAAACAGCCCGGGACGGTCAGGTTCAGCAACTCGAAATATTGCAGGAATCAGAAAGGCAGGAACAATCATACATTGGCAGGCTTGGTCATGCTATTGAACCGGTTATTGAACCGCTTGGCTATGACTGGAAAATGGGCGTAAGCATACTTACAGGGCTCGCAGCCAAAGAAATAGTGGTTAGTACCATGGGCGTTTTATACAATGCAGGCATGGAAGCCGACGAAACCTCCGGGGCGTTGATTTCTAACCTGCAAAATCAGGTACATCAATCGAGGAAATTAGAAGGGAAAAAAGTGTTTACTCCTTTGGTGGCATTCAGTTTCATGTTGTTTGTTTTAATCTATTTCCCGTGTATTGCCGTGATAGCAGCAATAAAAAAGGAGTCGAACTGGAGATGGGCAATATTCACGATGCTCTATACTACTGGTCTGGCATGGCTCGTGGCTTTTGCAGTATATCAGGCAGGAAGTTTTTTATGATAATTTTAAAATTATGCAATTGGGAATCGTATATATGATCCTTGTTTTGACCATAGCATACGCGGTATATAGAATAATCAATATATCCGCCGGAAGGATGATGTTCCTTATGGTGGATACCGTAAATGTGAGGTAAAAGAACAAACACCAGGAATGGACAAAAATTGCTATGAACAATAAATAAATTCATTATGGAGCAAAAAGAAAACTACTGGTCGCGCTTTTGCCGGTAATTTTGAGGAACGGAATTACCATGTAATAGGCAAAAACGATGCTGATCTCATTTTAAGGAAAGTTGCTTCACAATAGAAATTAAAGAACGTGCTTGAACTGGGATGTGGCAATGTGGTTATTTTGAGGTAGGGTTTTACTAAGTTTTTAAGGATATATTTTGCACAAAAATTCATATTTACACCATTCACGTATAAAAAAATATCTACTTTTGCCGCCATAATGGTTCTTTAGTTGTACATAAATACAACTTTGATTAAAAGGGAATGCAGTGTAAATCTGCAACAGTTCCCGCTGCTGTAAGTCTGGTTCCGGCTTTGTCGGAATCACGGTTTTTAAACTACAGCCACTGTCCCGATGTACATCGGGATGGGAAGGCATAAAAACCAGGATAAGTCAGAAGACCTGCCATTATAAAAATTTGAACATTTTGCTTCCGGGAAAGAAGTATGTGTTTTGGGCAGTCTGAGTATTGTTCTTACATAATCCTTTTAGTTACGGAATTGCAAAGTGAAATTATTAATTATTAAAATTTTACGATGCAGAAAATTTATTTATTAAGTGTAGCACTATTGTTTTCGGTGCTGTTTGCCAACGCGCAAAATGCGGTGTTGAAAGGGGTGGTTAATCAAAAAAGCAATCAACAACCTTTGCCCGGTGCTCATGTTTATTTCTCTGGTACAACCACTGGTACTGCAACAAACAACAAAGGCGAGTATCAATTAAAACGCCTGAAAGAAGGAACCTACGATTTGGTTGTTTCATTTTCAGGGTTTAAACGGGTTAAGAAGAATATTACTTTAAAAGCCGGTGAAAACATCGTGAACTTTGAAATGGAGGAATCGAATACAAGTTTGGGAGAGATTGTAGTAACCGGAACAGGTACACCTCATCATTTGAAAACGGCTCCTGTACCAACCGAATTAATAAGCAAAAAAGTTATAATGAATACAGGAGCGTCCGACTTCAACGAGCTGATGGCCAATGTAAGTCCTTCGTTCGATTTTACCCCGGGTACTATGGGATCGTTTATGACTATTAATGGTTTGGGCAACGATTTTATTCTGGTATTAATTGACGGTAAAAGAATGTACGGTGACGTTGGTGGACAAAATGATCTGAGCCGGATTAACCCTGACGACATTGAACGTATTGAAGTTCTTAAAGGTGCTGCCTCCTTACTTTACGGATCGGATGCAATTGCAGGCGTGGTGAATATAATTACCAAAAAATCGAAGCAAAAAATTAATGTTTCTAACACAACACGTATTCGCGAGTACGCCACCTTACAGCAAAATAATTCTATTGATGTAAATCTTGGGAAATTCTCGTGGAACGGTAATTTTAATCTTAAAAGCAGCGATGGCTGGCAAAATAGTCCATACGAAGAAGATGACGATGAATTGGTTGAAACCGATGCAATGACGCAAAACAAATATAAAGACCATACATTTAATCATGTTTTAACTTTCAGAGCAACCGATAAGCTTGAATTGTATGCCGGAAATTCTGTTTATCAGAAAGATGTATTCAGACCTCAATCGGTAGGAAAATACGGGTACTATTACGAAGATAAAACTGCCCAGGCTGGTGCAAAATATTTATTTAACCGGACGGACTACATTTCGCTGGATTACAATTACGATAAGTACCTCTATTATTATAAATACAATCAGGAATCGGGGGATTATGTTGATGGCGATAAATCGATAAATAACGACCAGCGCATGAATAATATACGCTTAAAATATGTAAATGCACTTTCTGATAAAAATAAACTTACGGTTGGCACCGATTATCTTCAGGAAAAAATGGTATCGGAAGACCGCCTGGCTGATGGAGAGGCCGAAGCTTATACCGTAGCTTTATATGCCCAGGATGAGTTGACGGTTGTGAAAAATCTGGATATTGTTGCCGGTGTTCGTGCAGTAAAACACAAAGAATTTGGTAGTGCTTTCACTCCTAAAGTTTCGTTGTTATATAAGTTGAGTAATTTTAATTTCAGAGGAACTTATGGACATGGTTTTAAGGCTCCAACGCTGAAAGAATTATATTACGCCTACGAAAAACGCGGTACCCTGTATATGGGTAACACCGATCTCGATCCTCAAAAATCGCAATTCTATTCTGCCGGAATTGAGTTTAATAACGAATTCCTTTCGGCAAGTGTTACCGGTTATATTAATAATGTGGACGATTTAATTGATTATCAAACTATTGATTTGCAGGATGGTGATGCGGAAAACGGAATAAAAAAACGCCGTCAGCATTACAATATTGATGAATCACGCTCGCAGGGAGTCGATTTTCTTGTAAATGCAAAACTGGGAGCTGGTTTTACTATTGGCGGAGGTTACAGTTATGTTGATGCAAAAGATGTCAGCAATGATATTCGGTTAGAGGGTGTTGCCCAAAACTATGGCAATGTTCGTTTTGCCTACGATCATTCGTGGAAAACATACCATCTTAACGCAAATATTATTGGACGTTTCCAGGATGATAAATTTTATGACGATGGCGACGCAAAAGGCTACGACATTTGGAAATTAACAACAAACCATCGTATAACAAACCTTGGTGCTTTTATTCTTGATGTTCAGTTGGGAATCGACAATATTTTCGATTACGTTGACGATAGCCCTTATGGTTCGCACTACGGTACCATTAATTCGGGGCGAACATTTTTTGCTGGTTTAACAATCAATTTCGCACAATAATAAATAATGAAACGGTTAAAAAAAATCGTAATTCAATTGCATAAAATAACAGGTTCTTTGCTGAGCCTGTTATTTTTAATATGGTTTTTATCCGGAATTGTGCTTATTTTCGACGGGTTCCCTCATGCCAGCCGCGAAGCACGTTTCAACCATCTTTCAACTTTTACCGAAGCAAATTTTATCGGGTTGGCTCCTCCTGAAACAAATTGGAAGGGACAGGTTAATCTTGAATTATGCAATGGAAAACCGGTTTACCGTTTGGTAACAGGACGAAAAGCACAGCAGGTGTTCGATGCAAAAACGTTAAAGCCATATAACAATTTTTCTGAAGAATATGCCAATAAACTGGCCTCCTCATTCTCGGGGAGCCCGGTAAAAAAAACAGAACTGCAAAACGAATTCGACCAGTGGGTACCGTGGAGTTATTATAAACCTCTATTACCCTTTTACAAATGTTACATCAATAATCCTTCACACACGGTATTATATATTTCGCAGAAAACAGGCGAAATTGTACAACAAACCGATCGGAAATCGCGTTGGGCAGCACGTTGCGGTGCTATTCCGCACTGGATTTATTTAAAAAACATCAGGCCTAAACAAGGTTTATGGATGAACCTGGTTATTATTCTTTCAGCAATAGGTGTGCTGGTGAGTTTGACCGGAATTATTGCCGGATTTTTACGTTTTAAAAAAGGTAAAGGAATTACGCCATACAAAAAGTTGTTTTATAAATGGCATCACATTTTCGGATTTATATTCGGCTTGTTTGTATTTACTTTTATTTTGAGCGGATTGTTTTCGGTGATCGATGTTCCCGACTGGATGGTTTTTATTCCGACAAAAAACGAAAAGAAAATAAATTGGGGGCAAAAGCTCGATTTAGCTAAACATCCGGCAATTTTTCCTTACAAAATTTATGAGGCGCTGGAACAAAAAGAAGGCATTCGGAAAGTGAGCTGGAAAAATATGCACGGAACTCCTTCTTATTTTGTGTATTACAATAATTATCAAATTCCGGTAGTATATCAATTAACAGGAGATTCAATACAAAAACATACAGGTTATTCAATTTCGGAGATTGAAAAAATTGCAAAAGGTTATTTGGGAGAAACTGCTTTTTCAATTATTCAGCAAGAAAAATATGATAACTATTATAGTGGATCAGCCATGTATTATTGGCCCGAACCGGTTTATAAATTGGTGGCTGACGATGCGGCTCAAACATGGATTTATATCAATCCTGCCACCGCAGAACAAGTAAAGCGGTATACCAAAAATACCCGTTTACGCCGTTGGCTTTACCAGGGCTTGCATAAGTTTAATTTTCAGTTTTTAAAAGAAGAAGCTGAGTGGTTTCGCAAGTTGTTGCTGATTATTACTTCGCTCGGCGGCATTGCCGTAAGCATTACAGGTGTTTGGCTAAGCAAAAAATGGCTTCGCAGAACGATTCGTAAAACAAAAAAACATGTAACGAAATGAAACGATTTGTTATTATCCTGTTTCTGGTTTTTTCATTTTTAGCAATGAATGTTCAGGGTTCTTTTGCCCTCCATAAAGCTGAAACAAAAAAGGGAATTTTACTGGTAACTTTCGGAACCAGCTACCCCGAAGCGCATGTTGCTTTCAATAATATCGAAAATCGGGTAAAATCTGAGTTTCCCGAAGTTGAAGTTCGTTGGGCATATACATCAAAGATAATCCGAAAGATTCTAAAAAAGCGCGGAGAACAAATCGATTCTCCTGCCGAAGCTTTGGCAAAAATGGGCGAAGATGGTTTTACCCATGTGGCTGTTCAGTCGCTGCATATTATTCCGGGTGAAGAGTACGAAAACCTGGAAAAAACGCTTGAGGCTTTTTATAAAATGCCTAAAGGAATAAGGGACGCGAAACTTGGCACTCCGCTTTTGTTTACTCACGCCGATAATAAAAAACTGGCCGATTTTATTGATACAGAATTTAAAAACAAACTTGATAAAAACAGCGCCTTGCTTTTAATGGGGCACGGTACGCATCACTCATCAAATATTTATTATCCGGGTTTTCAGTATTATTTAAACGAGAAATCCGAAAGATATTTTCTTGCCACAGTAGAGGGTTATCCGTCACTCGATAATGTTATACCAAAGTTAAAAGAAGAGGGGATTAAAAAAGTAGTATTAACTCCATTTATGTCGGTGGCTGGCGACCATGCGCAAAACGATATGGCCGGCGATGAAGAAGGAAGTTGGAAATCGGTATTAGAAAAAGAAGGGTTCGAAGTGGAAGTAATCTTAAAAGGACTTGCCGAATACAACAAAGTGGTAGATGTTTGGGGCGAACATCTGAAGGAGAAATACGAAGCATTAGGTAATTAAATACAAAATAGCAGCGCAATGAAACAGGTTACGATACTAATTGGCATTGTTTTATTCGTTTTCTTTTTTTCATGCAATGATCGGTCTGGTAAGGCAGGGCGGAAGAATGCATTAAAAGAAACGAGTAAAGAGGTAACTTTATCTCATGCCGAACTTTTTAAAATTGAGAAAGCCGGAGATGTTACAAAACTCAGTATCCTTAAAAAAAGTGAAGAAAATGATTTTGATACATTTAATTTGGTAAAAACCGACGAAGAAGCTAAATGTTTACCCAACGCCATAAAAGTCCCCTGCAAACGAATTGTATGTTTGTCGAGTACCCAGTTAACCTATTTTTTCGCTCTCGACGATTTCGATGATATTGTGGCCATAAACAGCAGTCGTTACCTGCATCACGAGGGAATGAAAGAACGTATTAAAGCAGGCAAAGTAAAAAAGATAGGGAAAGAGGGAAATTTTAACCTGGAAATGGTGGCCGCTCTCGACCCTGATGTCATTTTCGTGTCGCCATTTAAAGTCGGAGGTTTCGATGTGTTACGAAATTTGGGAATTCCGCTGGTTCCAATGGCTGCATATAACGAAGAAACTCCGCTGGGACGTGCCGAGTGGGTTAAAATGCTTGCGCTTTTTGTGGGGCAGGAAGAAAAAGCCGATTCTTTATTTGATGGCATTGAAACACGTTATCAAAACCTGAAAACTTTAGCATCAACAGTTGAAGAAAGGCCAACTGTGTTTTCAGGCAAAATGCGCTCGGGAAGCTGGTATGTTCCTGGCGGAGATAGTTTTTATGCCCATTATTTTCGCGATGCCGGTGCCGAATACATCATTAAAGATAGTGTTCAGGGCGCTTATCCTGTGGATTTTGAAACCATATACAGCAAAGCTTTCACGTGTGATTACTGGCGGATTGTGCATCCTGAAAAAGCAGGTTTTACTATGAATGATTTACTGGATCAAGACCAGCGATATGCCGATTTTAATGCCTTCAAAAATAAAAATGTATTGTTTTGCAACATTCGCGAAAAGCCATATTACGAGCAGGCAGGCATGAAACCCGAAGTACTCCTTGCCGATTATATCTATTATTTTCATCCGGATTTATTAATTGATTATGAACCTTATTTTTATAAAAAATTAAAATGATTCAACGAATTGGAAGAATAGCGTTTGTAATTGTCCTTTCAGTATTATTGCTGATTGTACTTGCCTTGCTCAATCTTATTTGGGGTTCTATTCATATTCCTTTGGATGAAGTAAAAAGCATTTTATTTTCGGGAGAAGGAAGTACTCGGGTATTCGAAAATATTATTTTAAAAACCCGTTTGCCACAAACGCTGGTTTCGTTGGGAGCAGGAATGGCACTTGGGGTGGCAGGTTTATTAATGCAAACCTTGTTCCGAAACCCACTGGCCGGGCCATCGGTTTTAGGAATCTCTTCGGGATCAAGTCTGGGCGTAGCCTTTGTGATGTTGTTTACCGGAAATTTGTTAGGTTTTACTTTTACCAGCATGGGAGCCTGGGGCGATTTTGCAGTAATCGTTTCGTCGTTGTTGGGGGCAGGCGTGGTATTAGCTTTAATTTTGTTTGTCTCTCACAGAATTGGAGGCACATTGAGCGTTTTGATTATTGGGGTGATGATTGGCTATTTAAGTACCTCTCTGGTAAGTTTATTAAAGTTTTACAGTCCCGAAGAAGATGTACACAATTATGTGATTTGGGGCCTTGGAAGTTTTAGCCGGTTGGCACCTGCGCGTGCTGTTATGTTTGTAATTATTACTGTAATTCCTTCACTGCTGGCAACTTTGTTGAGCAAATCGTTAAATCTTTTGGCTTTGGGCGACCGATACGCTGCTAACCTGGGATTAAATATAAAAAGAGCCCGGTTTTTTATTATTGCAATAGCCGGCTTTTTAACTGCCATTGTTACTTCGTTTTGTGGACCGATTATTTTTATTGGCCTGGCAGTACCGCATATGGCAAAATTATTATCAAAAACCTCAAATCACTTTTTTTTAATTTTAAATGCGGCTTTATTAGGTGCAGCTACAGCATTGTTATGTAATCTTATCGCCCGAATGCCTGGAATGGAACAAGAGTTACCCATAAATTCAGTAACAGCATTTATTGGCGCTCCGGTTGTTATTTGGGTAATTTGGAAACGACGAAAGGAGAACAGGCTTGAATAAACAAATACTAAATATCAACAACCTCACCATTGGTTACGGAAAGGGGAAAAAGGCAAAAGTGGTACACGATGTTTTGAATGCCCAAATGTTTGCAGGCGAATTGGTTTGTTTATTGGGGGAAAACGGAACAGGGAAAAGTACCCTGATTCGTACACTTTGTGGTTTTCAGCCGGCATTGGGAGGCGAAGCATCCATGATGGGGAAGAACCTTTTGCAACTTCCTGAAAAGGAACTGGCCAAAATGGCCGCCGTTGTTTTAACCGATCGGGTTATTGTGCCCAATGCTACTGTTGAAGAACTAGTTGGTTTAGGAAGAAGTCCTTACACCGGTGCATTAGGAATTTTAAACGACGACGACAAGCAAATAATTCACAGTTCCATCGATAAATGTGGTATTTTGCACAAGAAGAAAGAATATCTTTCGAACATGAGTGACGGGGAAAAACAGAAAGCTTTCATCGCCAAAGCATTGGCCCAGAACACCCCGGTTATTATTTTAGATGAACCAACAGCATTTCTTGATTTGCCCGCACGGGTGGAAGTTATTCAGTTACTTCGCGAGATTGCCAGCAATTCGGGCAAATCGGTTTTAATGTCAACCCACGACCTCGACCTGGCACTTCAAATGGCAGATAAACTTTGGTTGCTTGCTCCCGATAAACCTCTTTTAGCAGGAAGCCCGGAGGATTTGTTGCTAAAAAATGAATTCCAGAATATTTTTGAGCACCGTGGAGTTGAATTAGATAACCGCACCGGTTTATTCCGCGTTGGATATAATTATAAAGCTTCACTACCGGTTCAGGGACACGGTTTCGAATATGTGTTGCTGCGTCGGGCATTTGCCAGAAAGGGCATAAAAATTACACCCAAAAACGAAACTGATCATACCTGGCTGGAAGTGTGTAAAAATGGTGAATCAACCTTTAAAATATATCAACAAAACGTGTGTGTTGGGAAAGAAAATTCTATAGAAAAATTAGTTTCGCTAACTCTTAATTCAATTGAACGATGAAAGTTGCGGCAGTTTCTTCTGAAAGCATTATCGGCAACGTTCTGTATAATCTTCAAACTACAGTTTTGTGGGTGGAAAGGTTAAATGAACAAGGCGTTGATTTTATCCTTTTTCCTGAATTGAATTTATCCGGCTACACGAAAGAATCGGAAAAAATTGAAGAAGCATTAAGCCAAAAAGATTTTATTTTTCAGGAACTGCAAAAATTGTCAAAACGTCTAAAAACTGCATTTGCTATCGGATTTCCTGAATATGAAAATGGTAAATATTATATTTCACATTTTCTTTTTTCAAAAGGAAAACTCATCGGAAAGCATAGAAAAACACACCTTGGACCAACTGAAAAAAATATTTATTCTGAAGGAAATCAAATAAATGTTTTTGAAATAGGGAACATTAAAATGGGAGTGCAACTTTGTTACGAGTCGCATTTTCCCGAGATCAGTTTTATACAGGCAAAACTTGGGGCAAATTTACTAACTGTTGCTTTTGCATCTCCCAATGAAGATTCGGCAACAAAACTCGGGCGTTTCAAACGTTTTTTACCTGCGCGCGCCTACGACAACAATTGTTTTCTGATGGCTTGTAATCAAAATTCGAGAAAAAAGAATACTCCTGTTTTTCCTAAATTTTGTATGATTACCGATCCGAAAGGAAATGTTTTACAGGAGACATATTTGCCTGAAACGGATTGTATTATTGCTGATATTGATTTGGAAAAGATTGAACGAATTAAGTCATCTAAAATGGGATGGTTCAATAAATATAAAAGAGAAAAATTATTTAAAGAATATTACAGTTAATGAAGGCAATTGAGAATTTGAATATTTCCCCGACATATAATACTGAACTGAAGGAAAAACTTCAATATAAAATCGATCAGAAAACCAAACCTGTTGGATCGCTGGGACAAATGGAACGTATTGCTTTGCAGCTTGGATTGATTCAGCAAACTTTAACTCCGGAATTAAAAAATCCGGTAATGCTTACTGTTGCGTCCGACCATTGGATTACCGATGAAGGAGTGAGCCCGGTTCCCATGGATATTACCTGGCAGCAGGTTTTAAATTTTATTGAGGGGGGCGGTGGAATTGGCCTCTTCTGCAATGTTTACGGTTTCGATTTATTTGTGGTTGATGCCGGTGTGAACTACGATTTTAGCAAGCATAAAAAGCTTATTGATAAGAAAGTACGAAAGGGAACCCGGAATTTTTTATATGAACATGCCATGACCGAAGACGAGTGTAATCAGGCATTACAAAACGGGAGAGATGTTGTTGCTTCATTTGCCCAAAAAGATTGTAATGTTGTCGGTTTTGGTGAAATGGGAATTGGAAATACAAGTCCGGCAACGGCATTATTGGCAGCTTTTACCGGAACTCCCGTTGAAAACTGTACAGGCCCAGGCTGTGGATTAACACCCGATGGGGTGTCAAATAAAGCCAGGGTTTTAAAAGAAGCCATTAAAAAACACGGGATTGCTCAAACTCCCGAAGAAAACCTGGCTCGTTTTGGAGGATTCGAAATTGCTACTATTGCAGGGGGAATGCTGGAAGCTGCAGCAAGGCGCATGCTAATAATCGTTGATGGTTTTATTACAACTTCGGCTTTTCTGACAGCATATAAAATCTGTCCCCAGGTAAAAGATTACGCAGTGTTTGCTCATTCGTCAAAAGAAAACGGGCATAAACTGATGTTGGAACATATGAACGCTGAAGCGATTATGTCTCTGGATTTACGTTTGGGAGAAGGAACCGGTGCTGCTGTGGCTTATCCGGTTATTAAAGGCAGTGTTGAAATGTTAACCCGTATGACTTCTTTCGATGAAACAGAGGTGGAAAATACATCGCATGTTAAATACATAGAAAAATAGAATGACAGGAAAACGAACATCGTCGTTTTTAATAGCCGCACCCAAAAGTAATTCAGGGAAAACGCTGATTACTTTAGGATTGATGCACGCATTTGTAACCCGGGGTATGAACGTGCAACCTTTTAAATGTGGACCCGATTATATCGACCCGATGCACCACTCAAAAGTTGCTGGTCGGCCGTCATACAATCTCGATTTGTGGATGGCATCGAAAGAGCATGTACAATCGGTTTTCGAGTGCCGGTATTCCAATGCCGATGTGTCAATTGTAGAAGGTGTAATGGGTTTGTTCGATGGGGCAAAAAAGGACGAGGGCAGTTCGGCTGCACTTGCCCGTTTGCTCGATTTGCCTGTGGTATTGGTGGTTGATGCATCAAGCGTGGCTTATTCGGTTGCACCACTTTTGTTTGGTTTTAAAAACTTCGATAAAAGCATAAAACTTGCCGGCGTTATTTTTAATAAAGTGGCAGGCGAAAGTCATTTCCGGTTTTTAAAAGAAGCAGCCATTGATGCCGGTGTCGAAGTTTTGGGATTTGTTCCGCGCGATAGCAGACTGGCAATTGAATCGCGCCACCTGGGACTACATCTTCCTGAAGAAAATAAAAATATGGAAATTGTGGAGCTTGCAGCAGAGTTAATTGAAAAGCATGTGGATGTTGATTTACTGTTAAAACTTTCAGAAAATAAAAGAGAAAAACTCGATTACCCGGAACCGGAACAAACCGGGAGGTATTTTCGAATTGCTTTGGCAAACGACGAAGCCTTTAATTTTTCGTACCAGGTTAACCGCGATATTTTAAATAAACAGGGGAAAGTTACTGAGTTTAGCCCGTTAAATGATGAGGCTCTTCCCAACGCAGATTTAGTCTGGCTTCCGGGAGGTTATCCCGAGTTATTTGCAAAAGAATTGGCAGAAAACACAGCTATAAAAACGGCAATTAAAAATCATATTGATGCCGGAAAAGCTTTGATTGCCGAATGTGGTGGTATGATGTACCTCGGGAAAAATATCATCGTAAAAGGTGGTGCGAAATATAAAATGACCGGTATTTTTGATTTTGATACTTCCTTTGAAAACATGAAACTCCATTTGGGTTATCGCGAGTTGATGGGAAATGAAATGATAATTCGCGGGCATGAATTTCATTATTCAGAATTGATTGGAGAAGAAAAAGCCGACCCTGCGTTTGAAGCAAAAACCGCTCGGGGACAAAGTGTTGAAATGCCGGTGTTCCGAAAACAAAATTGCTGGGCATCGTACATGCATATTTATGTGGGAGAAAAGGGAAAAATGCAGCAACTTTTAACCGAATTAGGCTTATGAGCAAACAAGGAAAATTAACAGGTATTGGTTTGGGACCAGGCGACCCGGAGTTGATAACCGTAAAAGGTTTAAAGGCTTTGCAGGCGGCAGATATGGTTTTTTATCCGGCAACCAATATTTCGGAAGGTGGGCAGGTTTCTTTTTCCGCTCGAATTTTAGATGACTTGAACTTGAATGTGCCTTGTGAACCTTTGCTAATTCCTATGTCGGGGAAAAACCGCGAGCAAAACTATAGTAAAGCTTTCGAAATAATTGAACAGGCCTATAATTCAGGAAAAAACGTGGTGGTGGTTTCCGAGGGAGATTTACTTTTTTACAGCACCTTCGGTTACTTGTTAGAAATTGCCAATAAAAAAGGAATTGAATGCGAACTAATTCCGGGAATTCCGGCATTTATTGCCGCGGGTTCCGAAGGACAACAAGCCATTGTGGAGGGTAATCAGCAATTCACAGTAATTGCCCGGCCCAAAAGTTTTGATGAAATTAAAGCTGCCTTAATAGATAATTCAACGCTTGTTGTAATGAAAATGAGCGTACTTGATAACTGGCACAGCTTTTTAAAAGAGTGCCATCGACCATTTTTTTATATTGAACGCGTGGGAACAGCGCAACAGTTTTCTACTTCTGATTATAAGGATTTGGAGTTTCGCAGAATCCCATATTTCTCTTTAATTTTATTTTATGACTAAAAAGATATTCAGCATAGGTATAGGCCCCGGAAATGAAAAATATTTGACACCGCAGGCAAAGAAAGCCATCGAAATGGCTGACGTAATTGTTGGTTACGGGCCGTATTTCGAGCATGTAAAGCAATTCACCGGCGGAAAAGAATTGGTTAATACCGGAATGAAAAAAGAGCGGGAACGCGCCGAAAAGGCTTTTCAATTGGCCGAAAATGATAAAACTGTTGCGGTAATCAGCAGTGGCGATTCGGGTGTGTACGGAATGGCACCTTTGCTTTGGGAAATGAAAACTGAACTTAATTCGGATGTTGAGGTTGAAGTTATTCCCGGAATCTCAGCCATGTTTGCAGCTGCGGCAAAATTGGGTGCACCACTTGGTCATGATTTCTGTTCCATTTCGATGTCGGATTTGCTAACACCCTGGGAAAAAATTGAAAAACGGATTATTGCAGCCGCTGAAGCCGATTTTGTAACCGCTGTTTACAACCCGCTCAGCAAAGGTCGGTTTTGGCAGTTGATGCGTTTGCGCGAATTGTTCCTGGAAGTTCGTTCACCCGAAACCCCAATTGGCATTGCCCGAAATGTAGGGCGTACCTACGAAACCATTGAGGTAATTACACTTGCCGAACTGGATGTAACAAAAGCCGACATGTTTACAGTAATTGTAATCGGAAATTCGCAGACTTTTGCTTCACGGGGAAAAATGGTTACCCCGCGTGGTTATTATGCTTCTTTTGAAAAATCGGAGGATAAGTTAGGTCGCAAAATTATGAATGAGAGTTTTCGTACCATTCTTGAAAATATTGATACTGCAGAAAACAGTTTGGCACACACCTGGGTGGCGTTGCACTGCATTCATACTACAGCCGATTTTGGTTTAAACGAACTGGTTGAACTGAGCAACAATGTGGTTGAAACCTTGCATGAAAGATTGTATTCTGATAATCCACCGGTAATTGTTACCGATGTGTCGATGGTGACACGCGGAATCCGTCGCGCCATTTCAGAAAAACTGGGGTTGCAAATAAAATGTTATCTTGATGATGAGCGGGTAAAAGAAATTTCAGCAAGAAAAAAAATAACACGAACACAGGCAGGGATTCAATTGGCTGTGGAAGAACATCCTGATGCTTTATTTGCTTTCGGTAATGCACCAACCGCTTTAATAGAGTTGGTGAAGTTAATCCGAAACGGAAAGGCAAATCCTGCAGGGGTAATTGCCGCCCCCGTGGGTTTTGTAAATGTGAAAGAAAGCAAGTGGCAGCTGAAATACGGTTGCCCCGATGTTCCGGCTGTTTTTGTGAACGGAAGAAAAGGTGGCAGCAACGTGGCAGCAACTATTATCAATGCAATTTTAAGTTGGGATGAGGCAACGGAAATGCATCCTGGCGAGGGAGTTTAATTTATGTTCTTCTGCGTAGTCAGCGTGCAAAAGTTTAATTATGAAGATTACAACAATAGGCATATCAGACCAAATACCCGAGTTTACAAGGAAAGAACACACTATAATCCAATCGGCGAAGTATTTTGCAGGTGGAAAAAGACATCGGGAACTGGTAGAAAGTTTTCTTCCTCATGGTTTTAAATGGATAGATATTACAGTTCCGCTTTCAAATTTATTTAAAGAAATAGAAGATGTGAATTCCAACTGGGTGGTATTTGCCTCGGGCGATCCGCTGTTTTATGGCATTGGCATTACTTTAAAACGCGAATTCCCCAATGCTGAAATTATAACCTTACCAACTTTTAATTCATTGCAATTGCTGGCTCACCGTTTTCAGTTGGCATATGGCGAGTTTCAAACCATTTCGCTTACCGGACGTAGTTTTCATGAATTCGACAAAGCATTGATTCAGGGCACAGCAAAAATGGGAATCCTTACGGACCGACAAAATACTCCCCAAACGATTGCCCAACGTATGCTCGATTTTGGCTATTCAAACTATAAAATGTATTACGGCGAATGTTTGGGAGGCGAAAAAGAACGTGTTTTAGAATTAAGTCTCGAAGATTCTATAGAGTTGGATTTTAGACACCCTAATTGTTTCTACCTTGAAAAAACGAACGAAAAGAATCCCCGAAAAGGTATTCCCGATAATGAATTTGAACCATTGGAAGGCCGGCCGAATATGATTACCAAAATGCCCGTTCGTTTAACAACATTGGCTTTAATGGAGCTACATACCAAAAAAGTATTTTGGGATGTGGGAGCCTGCACCGGGAGTATTTCAATCGAAACCCGCTTGAATTATCCACATATAAAAGTGTCTGCTTTTGAGATAAGATCAGAATCGGAGGGGATTATTCCGCGAAATGCGCAAAAGTTTCAGGTACCCGGAATTGAGCTTTTTATTGGCGATTTTTTGCAGACCGATAAATCAGGATTGGAAAAACCTGATGCCGTATTTGTTGGTGGTTACGGTGGAAAAATGGCGGAGGTACTGGATGAAATAAATTTATATTTAACTGACGCCGGGGTAATTGCATTTAATTCGGTAAGTGAAAAGAGTCACAACGATTTTATTGCCTGGTGCGCAAAAAATAACTATTCAATAAAAAATAAAACGCAAATAACGGTTGATGAATTCAATTCAATTAAAATATTGATTGCCGTAAAAAATCTCAATACAAAATACTAATTTCTCATGTCTATTATAATTACACATTCCGATAAAGGAGAAACACTTGCCCAAACCCTTGTAAAAAGTGGTTTTGAAGCAGAAGTTGCCCGTTCACCAAAAAATTATGAAACCCTTTGGAGCGAACATGAAGCTTTGGTTTTTATAGGTGCCTTAGGAATTTGTGTGCGAGAAATTGCCCCTTTTCTAAAAAATAAAAAAACAGATCCTGCTGTAATTAATATCGATGTCAACGGACAATTTGTGCAACCCGTAGTTTCGGGACATTTGGGCGGAGCAAACGAACTGGCTGAAAAAATTGCCCGGGTATTAGGGGCAACTCCGGTTATTACCACGGTTAGCGATACTTCCGGACTCTGGTCTTTGGATATGTTGCCACAAAAGTTTAATTGGCAAATGGAGTGTGGAAAAAAACTTACACATTTAATGGCTGCTTTTGTGAATGGTAAAAAAACAGCTTTGCTACTGGACATTCGCGATAAAGGAACCACTTTTCTGGAGACAGGTATTCCTGCTTATGTTGATGTATTTTATAACGTTGACGATTTTAATATAAAAGATTATTCGTTGATTTTGGCAGTTACGCCTTTTATTTACGATTTTGGAGAAAAGGCGATTTTTTATCGACCAAAGGTGTTGCAGTTAGGTATTGGCTGTCAGAGAGAAATTGCTCCTGGTGCATTCGAAAAAGAGTTGAAAAAGAATCTCCATGAAAAAAGAATTTCGCCGGCTTCTGTTGCGTCGTTGGGAACGGTTGATATAAAACAAAACGAAAAGGCTTTTGTAACATTGGCTAAAGACTGGAATATTGATTTAAAAGCATTTTCAGGGAAAGTACTTGCAAAATACGATGTCCCTAATCCTTCAGAGAAAGTGGGTGAGGTTACTGGAAGTTTTGGAGTTGCAGAAGCAGCGGCAATGCATCTTTCCGAAAACAAACTTTTTGTAGAAAAGACGAAAGCAAAAGTTGGTGACAAGTATTTTACATTTGCCGTAGCCATTAACCGCAAAAATGAACGCAAAGGGTTTGTGGAATTTGTTGGTGCCGGTCCGGGCGATCCTGAATTAGTTTCGGTGCGAGGCAAGAAACTGTTGCAAACTGCCGATTTTATTTTGTATGCCGGAAGTTTGGTGCCCGAAGAATTAACACATTACGCCAAACCGGGGTGTGTGGTAAAAAGTTCGGCGGGAATGGATTTACATACACAGATAAAAACCATGCAACCTTTTTACGAGCGAGGTTTGTTCGTGGTGCGCCTGCACACTGGCGATCCGTGTATTTATGGTGCTATTCAGGAACAAATGGCAGTAATGGACAATCTGGGATGGAGCTATGATATTACTCCCGGAATTTCATCGTTCCAGGCAGCGGCAGCAGCATTACGTTCGCAGTTTACTATTCCCGAGGAAGTACAAACTATTATTTTAACAAGAGGAGAGGGGCGCACTCCAATGCCTGATCGCGAGCAGTTACATAAGCTGGCCAAATCGCAAAGTACCATGTGTATTTACCTGAGCGCATCGATTGCCGAAAAAGTGGAAAACGAATTGTTGCAGCATTATCCGAAAGATACGCCGGTGGCAGTATGCTATAAACTCACCTGGAAAGATGAAAAAATTTATCGGTGCACACTCGAAAATCTGGCAAAAACAGTAGAAGAGAACCAGTTAACTATGACAACTTTAATTGTTGTCGGGAAAGCCATTGATAACCGGTCAGGTTTTTCGAAATTGTACGATAAAAAGTTTACGCACGCTTTCCGTGAGGGAAAATAAATAGTAATATGGTTTTAATTTTTGGTGGAACAACGGAAGGAAAAAAGGTAGCTGAATTGTTCGATACTATTGGGCAGAATTATTTTTATTCAACGCTTACCGATGCGCATCAGAATGTGAAAGGAAAGCGTGTTTTTGGCGAGATGGATGCTACTAAATTGTACTCTTTTTGTGCCGAAAATACTATCCGTATGATTGTTGATGCGGCGCATCCGTTTGCGGTCAATTTGCACACAAATATCTACTATGTTTCCTCGAAACTGAACATTGAAGTAATTCGCTTCGAACGTAAATTTCCAGAAAGACAAAGTAATAAATTGTTGTGCTATTTCGATTCTTATGAGGATCTGACAAATAAACTACTGCAAAAGAAGCATCGAAATATTTTAGCCTTAACTGGAGTACAAACCATTCAAACATTTCGACCTGTTTGGGAAAAGCGAAACTGTTATTTCAGAATATTAAATACTGATTTAAGTAAAGAAAAAGCGAAGCAAACAGGTATTTCCTCAAGCCTGGTAATTCCGATGCAACCCGAAGCAAATGTGCAGGAGTTGATGCAGCTTGCTGCAAAACTAAAGGCTGAAATCTTGTTAACTAAAGAAAGTGGTGAATCGGGATTTTTCGATACCAAGGTTGAAGCTGCAAAACAACTGGATATCCCGTTGTGGGTAGTAAAACGACCAACTTTGCCCAACTTTAAAAATGTAGCTAATAATGAAAAAGGCTTCTTACAAGTTTTTTACAAGCTAAAGAAAACCGCATTAAAAATTGAAGGCGAATTACGAAGCGGGTTTACCACCGGAACCTGTGTTACCGCTGCCGCTAAAGCTTGTTTTATAGCTTTGGTCGAGAATGAATTTCCGAAGCAGGTGGAAGTAGATCTGCCAAGTGGGGAAAAAACTAATTTCACTGTTTTCCCGGAAGGTTTAAAAGAAAAGTCAGCTGCGTGCGTAGTAATAAAAGATGCGGGCGATGATCCGGATATTACTCACTCCAAAGAAATTGGCTGTGAACTTTCATTTGACAGGAAAGAAGGAATTCGGTTTTTAAGAGGAGAGGGAATTGGTTTGGTAACACTGCCTGGCTTGCAGGTTTCTGTCGGAGAACCGGCCATTAATCCCGTTCCGCGAAAGATGATTACCGACATGTTAACTCAATTGGCCAGTGAATATGAATTGGATTGTGGATTTGAAGTAAAACCTTTTGTTCCGGGGGGAGAAGAACTGGCAAAGCAAACATTTAATCCCCGGGTTGGAGTGGTTGGAGGGATTTCAATTATTGGTACCAGCGGCAAAGTAATGCCTTATTCAAACGAGGCATTTTTAGCGAGTATAAAACAGCAGGTTAAAGTGGCAAAAGAAAGTGGTTGCACTGAACTGGTTCTGACTTCGGGCAAACGCAGCGAAAACAGGTTGAAAAGTGAATTCCCCAATTTGCCATCGGTGGGATTTATTCATTTTGGAAACCTGGTAGGCAAAACAATAAAACTTGCCGTTTCGGAAGGAATTGAAAAAATCAACCTTGCAATTATGTTCGGAAAAGCCGTAAAACTGGCCGAGGGGCATTTGGATACGCACAGTAAAAATGTGGTTTTTAATCCAAGTTTTGCCGTAAAACTGGCCAAAGAAACCGGGTACGCAGAGACGATTCTCCAAAATATTTATTCTCTTACATTGGCCAATGCAATTACTGGTATTATACCATTTTCAATTGAAGAGCCATTTTATAAATTAGTAGCACAAAAGTGTTATCTGAATTGCCAGGAAATAATTCCCAAATCTATTGCGCTCCGTTTCTTCCTTTTGGTTGGTGAAGAACTTTTACGCATCAGCGAAAATTAGATCGTTAAATGTAAGTTGTATTATTTGTTTTGAGTGTGGAAGTGCGATTTAAAGTCCTATCAGTTTTGTTGTACCTAATAGAATAAAATAAAAAAGGAGCTAAACTTTTGTTTAACTCCTTGATTTTCAGTGGTCGGGATACCAGGATTCGAACCTGGGACCCCCTGCTCCCAAAGCAGGTGCGCTAACCGGACTGCGCTACATCCCGAAAATATTTTTAAGCGGTGAGGGCGGGATTCGAACCCGCGGTACAGTTTACCCGTACGCCAGTTTAGCAAACTGGTGGTTTCAGCCACTCACCCACCTCACCAGTGGTATTTAGTGCTAAATGTCATCTCGCTTTACAGCGATTTCATTTATTACTTATGTCAATATTTGTTTTGAACGTCGTTGCTTTGTTAAAGCGTGTGCAAAAGTAGAAATTGTTTTTACACTGGCAAAGAAAAATGAAAAAAAATGGCAAAAAAAATACAATTCCTGTTTTGCGGTATAAACGAATGACAGTAGGGGATTGAGCTGTAAAACATGAATTATTTGTGCATCTTTCTATATGGTTAAAAACCAGGGGGTTTCACTATCTGGTTCAGCAGAGTTGAGAATTGTATCATCAAATCTTATTCAATTTGTTTAATATTTAGTTTTTAGAGATTAAACAAAATAGTTTTTGGTCTGTTTATTAACTCGTAGAAACTAGAAACAGAAATTATGAGTTACAGGGAAGAAATAATATTTACCAGCACCGACAATGGAAAGAACGGTAAAACAAACGGGCATGAGAAACATGAAACAATAGGCGATAATCACATTGCAACATCGATTGATACTCCAATGCGTGCTGATGCTTTTGAGTTGAGCGACGAACGAAAAATGGTAATTATTGAAGATAGGTTTCGCGATATAATGGAAACAATGGGGCTCGATTTGAATGATGATAGTTTGGGCGGAACGCCACATCGTGTTGCCAAAATGTTTGTGCAGGAAATATTCAATGGATTAAATCCGGCCAATAAACCGAAAGTCTCTGTCTTCGAAAATAAATTCAAATATGGCGAAATGTTAGTGGAAAAGAACATTAACATGAATTCCACTTGCGAACATCATTTTCTGCCGATTGTAGGAAAAGCTCATGTAGCTTATATTTCATCGGGCGAAGTAATCGGATTGAGCAAAATAAACCGTATTGTTGATTATTTTGCACGTCGTCCGCAGGTGCAGGAGCGTTTAACGGTGCAAATTGCCAACGAGCTAAAAACAATACTAAAAACAGATGATGTAGCAGTTGTAATTGATGCCAAACACATGTGTGTATCGTCGCGCGGAATTCAGGATGAAAGCAGCAGTACGGTTACTGCCGAATATTCCGGTAAATTCAAAGACAAAAGTGTTCGCGAAGAGTTTCTGAAATACGTCGAACTTTAACCTTTAGCTTTTATTTCGAATGCCATCAGCACCTGACCGTGTCGCTGGTATAAAATGCCGTCTTTAATTACCGGGTGCGAGAAATGTTCTTTTGCGCCTCTTGTAATTTTAAAATCACTGACTTGGTTCATTTTTCCGTTTTCATCAAAATCGATCAATGACAAAGTTCCGTTTTGACCGTAGTAATAAAGCATATTATCGGCTGAAATAACTGCGCCCCAGCCTATTTGCAACGAGTCGGATAGTTCGCCGCTTGTTGCGTTAATACTTTTAAAGTATTTGGTTGATGTTGCGCTTCCATACAAATGGTCGTCGATTTTTACAATGCCGCCCATATAGCTGTCGAAACCTTTATTGCGCCAAACTTCTTTAATCGTTGTTCCGTCTTCCGTAAGTTGAAGTTTTACACCACAATTTCCATCTCCGGCAGCGTAGTAAATATAACCCGAGTCGTAAATAACACAGTTGCTGTGTGTATCGCCCATTCCCGGCTGACGTTTGTCGAGCGGAACATTATCCTGTGCATGTGTCCATAAAAGTTCACCGGTTTCAGTATCAAAGCTCATCATGTTATAAGCTGAAAACGTTACGAAAATGTGACGTGTTGGTAGTTTTATCAGCGTTCCCGGATTGTAACCCGATCGTTCGCTGTGTCCGGCATTGCTCCACAGCATATCGCCTGTAAAACGGTTCAATCCAACCACATTGTATTCTTTTCCACCGGGAGTCCAGAAAACCTTGTCGCCATCAATAACCGGCGCTTCCGAGTGTCCAAAACGTGGGTAAATACCATCAAAATCTTCCACAAAGCGTTTTTCCCAAACTACTTCTCCGTTTGAGCGATTCAGGCAAAACAAATTTCCCATTCCCGTTCCAACATAAATCAAATCGTCTGCAATAGTTGGTTGCGATCGCGATCCCGGGTAACTGGTTACCCATTCTTTTCCGAGAGTTACTTCCCATTTTTTTTGCCCGCTCAAATCGAAACAAAATAAAGTGGCAGTACTGTCGATAGCTCCAGTTATATAAATTTCACTATCGGTAACTGCTGGCGAGCCAAATCCATCTCCTATACCTTCAACGTACCACAATTCTTCTGGTCCGTCTTCCGGCCATTCTTTTAGCAGATTTTGTTCGTTAAAAATACCCTTGCGGTCTTCGCCGCGCCATTGATAAATTTTAGTCTTGTTCGAACTACATGAAAAAGCAATAAGGCAGATGAAAAGCAGGTACAAATTCTTCATAACGGTTGTTTCGGTTTTTTTGAAATAAAAGTAGAAGTAACCGCCAAATAATTACAGTTTTATGAAGAAATTTTAGGACTTGCCGGCAAAATATTTTTCTTGCATACTTAAAACTGATTTATGAAAATCAGGAAATTTACTCCAAAGTTCTTTGTCACAATCTTTTAATTGTTTGCACTGAATGCAGGAGTCGAATTGTTTATTGATAGCACACGCACGAACCGTACAATTTGTTAGAACTATTCCTTTGGGTTTGTCGGTATTTTTACATCCAAAACAAAAAATCTTTTCGGCATCAAAAGCTATCCCGTATTGCTCTTCTATTTTCCAGTCTTTGTAAACTTTTTTCTTTAGCTCAGTATCATTTTTTACTGATGCTTCCAAAAACTGGCAATCGTCCGGGCAGGTGTACCCACAATAAACCAGCTTTTTCGGATCGGGAAGTTCATCTTGTGGAAAAGAAAAGGCTGAAAGTTTTCCTGAGAGCAGAATGGCACAGCCTGTAAAAGAGCTGTTTTTAATAAACTGGCGACGGTTTGATTGTTTTGTCATAACTATTGAATTTTGGTTTATTAATAGAATGACAATCCAAATGTGAAACACCCTTAGTGAGGGAGTATAAATGGTTTAATTTGTTTGGTTGGGGAGCGAGAATTGTTATTCGAAATAAGAATATACCTCGTCATAATTTTTCATTTCCATAACATCTGCACGCATTTTTGCAGCTCCCGGAAACGAATTGAGGTAGATTTTATAGAAACGTTTCAGGATATTGAAATTTTTGTCGGGACTCCAGGTTTGTTCAAAAAGCCGGGTATGTTCTATCAGTTTGGCAATCCGGTCTTCCATTGAAACTTCTTCCATATCAGGATTGAAAAACCATGGATTATGGAAAATACCACGACCGATCATTATGCCGTTAACGCCTGTTTGTTTTACGTGCTCAAGTCCTTGGTTGTATGACATTACATCGCCGTTTCCATGAACCGGAATATGCGGTTTTAAGCTGTTTTTCAGTTGAACAGCTTTGGCAATTTCTTCCCAGCTAGCATCGCCATCCGATTGCATTCGTTGCGTGCGGCCGTGCAAAATAATAGCTGCCGGATCAACTTCAAGTAAGTTGGCAATCCAGTTCTCGGTAATGTGCTCTTTTATTCCGGTGCGCGTTTTTACACTAACGGGTAGGTGAGTACCTTCTTTTGTGGCCAGGATAATTTCTTTCGCACGTTCCGGTTCTCCGATCAACGCACTGCAGGCGCCAATTTTAAACACCTTTTTTACCGGGCATCCCATGTTAATGTCGATGCCGTCGAAATCGTAATTCTCGGTAATATATTTGGCAATGTTGTGGTATATCTCCGGGTTGCGTCCCCAGATTTGAGCTACAATTTTAATGTTGAGTTTTTTAAGCAAAACACGTTCCGAGTCATTTACGATCAACCGCTCAGAAACGCGTTCGCGACCTACGGGATGATTCATGCCTTCAACCGAAGTGAACTCGGTAAAAACCATGTGTAACTTCCCCGGATCAGCCATGCCCATTACAATTTCGCGAAAAACCGTGTCGGTCACATCCTCCATGGGAGCCAGCGAAAAAGCAGGACCATTAAACTCTTGCCAAAAATTGTTCATGCCGCAAAATTATGAAAACATATACAAGTGCACAACGAAACTATTTCTGTTGCTCGAGTTGCATTAACGAAAGGCTTTTTCTGAATTTACGGCTATTGCCAAATCCGATTCGTAAATCCGATGGACGGCCGGTGCCTTGCATTTTTTCATCCAAACATTCGGGCGTACAGCAACCGCGGTATTTTTCGGCACATTCCGGGCACTGGATAAATAAAATATGACAGCCGTGATTATCGCAGTTGGTGTGCGAATCGCAGGGCTTTCCGCATTGGTGACATTTTGAAATGATTTCGCCATTAACACTTTCACCCAAACGTTCGTCAAACACGAAGTTTTTGCCAATAAATTTTGAATCGAGCTTGGCCGTTTTTATCTGACGAGCATATTCCAGAATCCCGCCGTGTAGTTGATTTACATCCTCAAAGCCCTGATGTTTCAGGTAAGCACTTGCTTTTTCGCAGCGAATTCCGCCGGTACAGTAAAGCAGTACTTTTTTATCTTTTTTATCTTCCAGCAGGTCGGTAACAATTTCCAGTTCTTCGCGAAAAGTATCAGCCTCCGGGCAAATCGCACCTTCAAAATGACCGATCTCGCTTTCGTAGTAGTTACGCATGTCAACAACAACCGTGTCTTCTTTTCCAATATATTCGTGGAATTCAACACCGGACAAGTGTTTTCCCACGTTAGTAACATCGTAAGCATTATCATCTAAACCATCGGCTACCAGTTTTGGGCGTACTTTAATGGTTAATTTGTAGAATGATTTCCCATCGTCTTCAATGGCATATTTAATTGGGATGTTTTGCAGGATCTCATGTCTTTTCATGGTTTCCACAAAAGCGTCCCAGTGGTGTTCCGGTACGCTCATTTGTGCGTTAATTCCTTCGCGGGCTACATAAATTCGGCCAAAACAGTCTAACGGAAACCAGTCGCGAAACAATTTATCCCTAAATTCTTGTGGATCGTCTAAAATATGATAGCGATAAAATGAAATCGTTTTGCGCTGAAAGGTTTCTTTAGCCAGCCTTTTTTTTAGTTCTTCCTTATTTACCCGGTTGTATAAAAACATGTTACCTACGTTTAAAATGCGCGGCAAAAATACACAAATTGGGAAAAAGAGCAAAAAAGAGCTTAAAATCTTATAAGAGCATAAAAAGAAACCCGGATAGTTCTATCCGGGTTTAAATATCTTTGAATATTTTCTTTAGAAGGATAAATCTAATAAGTTAGATTCATTTCCGTTCTCGTCAACAATATAATAGTTAAAAGTACCGCCAGCAATTTTACCTAAATTTTCAATATACGAACCACTGTTGGTTATAACCATCGGATCTCCGTTAAGGTACAACGTAACTGTTGCGCCTGTTGCACCGGTCCAGGTTAATGTTACTTTTTTTACTTTATTTCCTGTAATTGCACCATCTAATACAATATCACCGCCAATTGGTGGCTGTTCATCAGTGACTGTAACGCTGCTTGAATAACTGTCAGTTGCGCCATCGTCGTCAGTAACGCTTAAGCTAACAGTATAAGTGCCTGCTGCTGCGAAGGTGTGTGGTGCAGGATCTTGGGTAGAGGAAGAATTTCCATCGCCAAAGTCCCAATCATAAGATACAATAGTTCCATCGGAATCGCTGCTTTGGTTTGTAAAATTAACTGAAAGATTCGTTACTGAGAAAGTGAAATCTGCAGTTGGAGCAACGTTTGCTGGAGGAGGTGTATCACCACCACCAACTCCTATCGGATCAGCATTTCCATCCGGATCACCTGAAACTGTACCATCCGGAGAAATATCTCCTAACAACAAAATTCCGGCAGCATGAGGTGCAGCCATTGATGTTCCACTTAAAGTTGCATAGCCACCGTTTAAATAGGTAGAATAGATACTGTATCCTGGTTCACAAAAGTCAACCGGATCTCCATAGTTCGAAAAGTAGGCCCAATCGTCATTAACATCTGATGCAGAGATAGTGTAGATATTTGTTCCATCATTGTGAGCCGGAGAATATAGATCACAGTCATCGCTTTCGTTACCTGCAGCGATAGAAATCTTAATTCCTAATGCGGCCACTGTTTGCACGGCTTCGTCAACTGCAGGATCGATATAAGGGCTTGATGGCCCTAAACTCATATTTACTACGTCTCCTGCACTTCCAACACTGGCAATATAATCTAATGCTGCAACTGTCCATGAGAATGAGCCCGAGCCGCTACGGTCTAATACGCGACAAGAAATTACAGTCGCTCCGGCTGCTACTCCAACTACGCCTATGTCGTCATTTTTAGCTGCAATAGTTCCGGCAACGTGTGTTCCATGACCATTTAAATCTTCGACTGAAGGTATTGGCTCGGTTGTAACAAATGTTTGGCTACGAGATACATCTACATTCAGATCCGGGTGGTCAGTATCAATTCCTGTGTCAACAATCCAGGCAACATTACCTCCGGAATAATTAATGCCTCCGTTAACTCGGCTAATTCCCCAAGGTACAGATTGTGCAGGAGGCGTTGGAGCCGGTTTCTTTTTAATTGAAAGTTCTGGCAAGCCAAGAGAAATTATTCGGTCAACCTGAATGTATTTCACAGAAGGATCATCTTCCAGTTTCTTTAACTGACCTGGAGGAATTTTAACCGAAAAACCTTGTAATGCAGTTCCAAATACATGTCCGATTTCACCATCAGTAATACCGGCTCTTTTCAAGATTTTGGCTGAGACTGATTTCATGGCAGCCTGTTTTTTTTCATATCCTTTGAGTTTTGATAACTCCTGATTTACTTCAGCGTCTTGTAATACAACAATGTAACCTGATTTTGAAGTTGATGCAGATTTTAATTGAATCTCATTTGAAGATTCATCTTCAACAAAGGTTTCCTGGCAGGATTGAAAAAAGCCTGCCAATACTACGATACTCAATAATTTTAAAAGCAATTTTTTCATAGAAAGGGATTTTTTTAGAATTAAATGTTTTTTATCAGCTGTAAGTTAGTTAAAATAAAATACTTTTTAGGATTTTATGAATAGAAAAAAGCTGCCTTTTAGGGGAGCAGCTTTTTAAAATGGTAAAATATTTATTGTGATGTTTAAATTGATTGATATATAGTGGTTTGGATGTTGTGAAATTAGAATCACTTTAAAAAGTAAACAAATGAAGAATCAATTCAGTAGCTTATTTACCTTTTCAATTATTTTATTGAATTCGTCTTCGTTAAAACCAATGGATGCAACAGCAATTTTCCCTTCTTTATCGATAATAAAATTACGTGGAATATTTTGTTTGGCGTACTTCGAAAAGATATCGCGCTCAGGATCGGGGAAGAAAGGTAGTGTGTAATTGTTGTCGGTTTTAAATTTATTTACTGTTGCCCAATCGTGTTCGCGCCCGATTACCAGCACCTCAAAATTTTCGTTTTGCTTTAGTTTTTGGTACACTTCTTTTTCAAGGTGCGGCAACTCTTTGCGGCATGGCGGACACCAATTGGCAAAAAAGTTAATCCACACTACTTTCCCCTTCAGATCCGAGAGTTTTTTTACCGAACCATCTTCCATGTTTATTGAAAAATCGGGAGCGGCGTCGCCTTCTTTTACCAGGGTGAATTCGTCCTGGGCAAAAGTATTCATAGCGAAAAACGCCAGAAAAATAAATAGCGCCAGTTTTTTCATGTTGTTGTTTTAATCTTTACAATTTGCCACTAATGTAGCCATATGAACTGAAAACAAAAACACCCGCTTAAATTTAAGCAGGTGTCTTCATTTTATGTTGTTATTCTTTTAAGCTTGCTTCAAAAAATCGTTAACGGCAGTTTCAATACGTTCTTCAATTTTCGAAGTGTCGGATTTTACAAATTTATCGCCGGTGATGTTTTCGTACAATTCAATGTATCTTTCTGATACCTCATTAACAAACGATTCAGGAATTTCAGGAAGTACATCGCCATCGCGGCCCTGGAAATTGTTTTCCATCAGCCACTCGCGAACAAATTCTTTTGAAAGCTGCTTTTGGTTTTCGCCTTTATCAAAACGTTCCTGGTAACCATCGGCGTAGAAATAACGCGATGAATCGGGCGTGTGAATTTCGTCGATCAGGTAAATCTGGCCATCTTTTTTACCGAACTCGTATTTGGTATCTACCAAAATCAATCCCATTTCTTTGGCAATTTCGCTACCACGTTTAAAAAGAGCCAGCGAAATACGTTCCAGTTCTTTGTAATCTTCTTCCGAAACCAATCCTTGTTTGATGATTTCTTCGCGCGAAATATTTTCGTCGTGTGCACCTTGTTCTGCTTTTGTAGTTGGTGTTAACAGCGGCTCAGGAAAAGCCTGGTGTTCTTTCAAACCTTCAGGAAGTGGAACGCCGCAAATATCGCGACCGCCATTTTTATACAATCTCCACGAACTTCCGGTTAAATAACCTCGCACGATCATTTCTACCGGGAAAGTTTCGCAAAAATGACCCACTGTTACGTTCGGATCGGGTGTTGCTATTTTCCAGTTCGGAACAATATCAGCCGTAGCATCCAAAAATTTCTCTGCAATCTGGTTTAGTACCTGGCCTTTAAAAGGAATTCCTTTTGGCAGTACCACGTCGAATGCTGAAATACGATCGGAAACAACCATCACCAAAAAATCGTCGTTGATGTTGTATACGTCGCGAACTTTACCTTTGTAGTGGCTTTTTTGTCCCGGAAAATTGAAACTTGTTTTTGTAAGTGCGTTACCCATTTTTGTTGAATATTTATTGTTGTATTATACTTATTGTCTGTGTTAAAATCCTTTTCCGCTTTTGTTACAAATTTAGCTGGTTTTTGTTTAACTTAGGAAATTGTAGAACTGATAAATTGTCAAATTGTACTCTTGTTTTAACGATTTCATCAACTGAAGTATGATTTACTGATCACCTTTATCTTTTGCTTCAGTTTTTATCTCAATTTTCTCCTCCGCATGTTTATCGTAAGCTTCTACAATGTCGCGCACCAAGCGGTGGCGAACAATGTCTTTTTTATCGAAATAAATGTTTGCAATGTTTTTAATTCCCTTTAAAATTTTCAGGGCCTGTATCAGGCCCGAGTTACTTTTTCGTGGAAGGTCGATCTGTGTAACGTCGCCGGTAATAATAAATTTGGCGTTGAGTCCCATTCGGGTTAAAAACATTTTCAACTGATTAACGGTGGTATTTTGCGCCTCGTCGAGAATAACGTATGCGTTGCTCAATGTTCGTCCACGCATAAAAGCCAGCGGAGCAATTTGTATCACACCGTCTTTCATAAATTCTTCCAGTTTTTTCGGTGGGATCATATCCTGCAAAGCATCGTAAAGCGGTTGTAAATACGGATCGATCTTATCTTTTAAATCACCGGGAAGAAACCCCAGGTTTTCGCCAGCCTCAACAGCTGGACGACTAAGAATGATCTTACGAATCTCTTTATTTTTTAGTGCTTTTACCGCCAGTGCAATTGCGGTATATGTTTTTCCTGTTCCGGCCGGACCAATGGCAAAAATCAAATCGTTTTTTGCACTGGCTTCCACCAAACGGCGTTGGTTGGGCGTGCGGGCACGAACCGGTTTTCCGCTGTTACCAAAAACGATAATGTCGGGTTCGCTGTTACTGTTTTCTTCAAACGATGAAATTCCCGAATCCAATAGCTCATGAATAATTTCTTCCGAGAGCATATTGTACTGATAATAATGATCGAGAATGAGGGCGAACTTTTTCTCAAAAGCTTTGATTTCCTTTGGTTCTCCCTGAACGAACAAGGCGTGGCCCCGAGCGGTGATCTTAATTTTTGGGAAAAGCCTTTTTATCAGTTCAATTTTCGAATTGTTTACTCCAAAAAACTCAAGGAGATCAATTCCTTCCAGTAAAATTTGTTTATCCAATGTTTAATCTTAAAAATTTAAGCAGGGCAAATTTACGAAAATATATTGCCACTTTCGAATGTTGGAAGGCTTTGATATTCAATTTCTGACTGATGAGGGTATTGGCAATTTTTTTATTTCGAAAACATCTTTACAAGCCAAAGAATAAAGTACAATCCCAGTCCTACACCAAAAATAAATACGCCAACAACAAATGCAATTCTAATTGTTGTTACATTCCAGCCTAATTTGCCGCTTAACCACTCTGATACTCCTAAAATCATAGTATTGTTTTTATTTATTAATACGCGCAATATATTAAATTCTTTTTTCCGACGGTGCATGAAAATATACAAGGACTTAAAAAAATGAACTTTTAATTAAATGCGTGTATTAACTCCAAAAAATATATGCGCACAAAGTCAGTTGTAAATAGTACAGGCCTGTTTGTTTTTCTTATTTCGTTGGTTATTTATGTTTTAACCCTGGAACCCACAACCAGTTTTTGGGATTGCAGTGAGTTTATACTTTCAGCCTCAAAACTGGAGGTGAATCACCCCGCCGGGGCACCTCTTTTTATGTTGTTGGGGCGTTTGTTTTCGTTGTTGTCATTCGGAAATCCTCAGAAAATTGCATGGACAATCAATTTAATGTCGGGCTTTTTCAGTGCCTTAACCATCTTTTTTCTTTATCACGTTATTATTAAGCTGGCTTCAAAGATGATGGAATCACTAACCGTAATTATTGGGAGTGCTATTATTGGTGCCCTGACTTTTGCGGTTAGCGACTCGTTTTGGTTTTCGGCAGTTGAAGGCGAAGTGTATGCGCTTTCCATGTTTTTTTTGATTCTCTCGTTTTGGGTGGCGTTAAAATGGGAAGAACAGTTCGGACAGCCAGGCAACGAAAAATGGATACTTTTTTTAGCACTGATTACCGGTTTGGGAATTGGCGTGCATTTGTTGAATTTACTGGTTTTACCTTCGGTGGTAATGATTATGGGATTTAGAAAATACGGGTACTCCGTAAAGAACCTGACTCTTTTCTTCGGATTAGGGCTGGGCGTTTTGTTAGGGGTATTATATGTTTTAACGCCGTTGGTAATGTTTCTGCTTTCAAGGTTCGATTTGTTTTTTGTTAACGAGCTAAGTTTACCTCTACATTCGGGAACACTTTTAGGAATATTTTTTATTCTTGCATTACTGGCATCGCTGCTTTTTTATTTTAAAAAGAAACAAAAATCGATATGCGAACTTGCCACACTTTCAGTGTTATTTTTACTGCTTGGTTTCTCCGTTTATTCCGTAAATATCATCCGTTCTTCGGCAAATCCACCTGTGAATTTTGGTGAGCCCAATAACATTTTTTCATTGATCAATTACCTGAACCGGGAACAATATCCGAAACGACCATTGCTTTATGGACAGAACTACAATTCACCTTTATTAGATGTAAATGAGCGTTCTTCGTATGATTTTATCGACGATAAATACGAACCAATAGATCTGGCTCCCGATTACGAATACGATGAACGAACGTGTACCTGGTTTCCTCGAATGTCGAGCAGCGATGAAAACCATATAAAAGCTTACAACAGCTGGATAAATATTTCAGGAAAACGCGTTGTTGCCAAACAGCGTAACGGAGAGCAAAAAACGATTGTCGTTCCCCGCTTTTCCGATCAGTTAAAGTTTTTTGCGCGTTACCAGTTTGGTTTTATGTTTGGCCGCTATTTTATGTGGAATTTTGTGGGCCGCCAAAACGACCGGCAGGGCAAAGGAACAATTATGAACGGAAACTGGCTTTCGGGAATCGATTTTGTCGATAATGTCAGGCTTGGTCCGCAGGATAAGGTGCCAGGCTGGCTAAAAAACAACAGGGCGCGAAACACTTACTTTTTTCTTCCGCTTTTGATGGGCTTATTAGGGGCTTTCTATCAATACAAAACAAACCGACAGACCTTTTTTATTGTGCTGGCACTGTTTATTATGGGTGGGCTTGGACTTACGGTTTATATTAATGAAATTCCCATTACTCCACGCGAGCGCGACTATGTTTTTGTTGGAGCGTTTCTGGCTTTCTCCATTTGGGTGGGGGTAAGTTTAGTGGCAGCAGTTAACCTGATTCAGCAAAAAATAAAAAACGCAAAAGTTGCTGTGCCGGCTTTGCTTGTGCTGCTTTTAGCCGGGCCGGTATTAATGGCTTCTCAGAATTTTAACGACCACGATCGTTCCGGCAGGTATGCTGCCCGCGATCTGGCCGAAAATATATTAAAATCATGTCCTCCAAACGCCATTCTTTTTACCAGTGGCGATAACGATACTTATCCGTTGCTTTATTGTCAGGAGGTGGAAGAACTGCGCACCGACGTGCGAATTGTGATTATGCCATTCTTAGCGGCCAACTGGTTTATAGGTGGTTTACGAAATCCGAAATATAATGATGCCGGTTTAAAAATGATGTTAGCTCAACACAAGTACGATCATGGCGAACTGGCTTATGTGCCGGTATTGAAAAAGTTTAACCGCGATACCTCGTGGCAGGAAGCACTGAATTTTCTGAGCCTTGAAAATAACAACGCAAAAGTGATGCTGAACTCGGGCGATCGTGTAAATTTTATTCCCTTAACCAAACTGAACCTGCAGGTTGAGGCTAATGGGGAAAGTGGGAAAATTCCTGTTTCGCTTGAAGGGAAAAACGTTTTATACAAACACGAACTGGTATTTTGGGATATTATCAGTTCGAATGCTGCGAAACGTCCGATATGTTTTGTGTCGAAAAATGAGGCGGTGCAACATGGTTTGGGCGCCTATTTACAATGCGAGGGTTTTGTTTATCGCCTCATTCCTGAAAAAAATAATTCAAGCAGTGTATACTCTTTAGGAAAATGCGACCCGGAAGTAATTGCGGAGAAATTGACTGATACGTTTCGTTGGGGTAATATTTCTGATCCCACAGTATATGCCGACTGGAACACTGTTGTAAATCTGAATGTTTTTCAGGCGCGAAATATCTTTAACGAAGTGGCGAGTTTACTGATTCAAAAAGGGGAGAAGGAGAAAGCTTTTCACTTGCTTAAGAAGTGTGCTAAAGAAATTCCGCTATCAAAAATTCCGTATGATATTTTTACAATTAAACAGCTTGAATTAATGCTTGCAACGGGGCATATTAATGAAACCACGCTTTTATTCGATGAGTTAGAAAGAGATGTTACGGAAATGTTCGAATTTTACAACAGTCTGAAAGATCGTCAGCAACTTAGACTAAAAGAGGAGATTCAGCGGGAATTGTATTACCTGAACCAACTGATTGCTGTTTCCTCAAAATTCGACGATCAGACAAAACATAACGATCTGGAACAACAAATGGAGCATTATTATCAGCGTTTGATGAAAGTTGCGTCGTAACAAAACCAGAATTTGGTAGAATAGAAATTTCTTTTTCTGATTGCCCGGTCTTTTTTTCACTGTGGCTTTTAATCAATTTGGAAATAGAGCAGGTGTCAGCAAAATGAGGCGAAGTTTGTGATGAATCGATATGAAAAGGTATCGTATTCAGAGTAGTATCCTGCATTTGCTGCAATATTGGTGTTTCTACATTTTTAATATTTACCAACGAAAAGAGTAATACAACCGAAACCATTGCTGCTTTTAACGGAAGATTCGACCATGAAAACAGCCAGGCAAACAGCCCGAGGAAAGAATTTTGTGTGGTTTTGTAGCCTCGGCTTTTTACCATAAATGCATATTCAAGGCGATCGCGAACTGCTTCGTCGGGGAAACGGTTGGCAGCATCCTGGCTAAAAATGGAGCTTAATTCTTTGTCGCTTATCATATTGTTTTTCATACTGTTCTGTTTAAAGTAACGATTTGGTTGTTAGTTTTTTTGTTAACTCAACACGTGCATAATACAACCTGGATTTGATGGTTCCAACCGGCAGTTCCAGTATTTCCGAAATCTCTTTCAGACTAAAATTCTCCTTGTATTTCAGTAGTAATATTGCTTTTTGGTCTTCTTCCAGGTATTCAATTTCGGTAAATAATTGTGTGATGAGGTGCTCCTTTTTTAGGGTCTCTTCAAACGAATTTTCATCTGCCAGAAATTCATCAGGATTTTCATCGTTGCTGATAATCTTACGTACTTCGCGGCTGCGGTATTCGTTTTTACACATATTGTGAGCTACTGTAAAAATCCAGCTCGTAAATTTGTGTCCGGGCTTAAATAGTTCCGGTTTGTTGATGATTTTCAGAAACAGGTCTTGCAGAAAATCATTGGCCAGTTCTTTGTCGTTGCCCAGCATACGAAAAAAATAGTAGTACAAACGCTGATTAAATCGTTCGTACAATTCCGAGAAAGCCGATTGATCGCCGTTTTTTATGGCCGCCATCAGTTCCTCGTTTGTTAATCGGGCTATATTTTTCTTAAAAATCACTTGCGCTTAAAAATAATAAAAATCATCGATCCGTAGGCTGCAAGAATTAGTACTGGTGCAAGCGTTATTCTTCGGAAACTAAAAATCGCATCATGAAATTCGCCTTGTACTGCCGTTGGTCCGGCCATTAACCCGAAGCCAAATATTAATAAGATTATAACTAATCCGAGCAGAATATATTTTTTACGGTCAAAAATTTTCATCTTTATTCTTAATTATACCTTTACCCAAAGATATACACCCGAAAAATAAAAGGTTCAAAGTTTATGCAAAAAAAAGTAGAAGAGTTTAAACGCTTGCTGGATATAATGGACGAATTGCGCGAAAAATGCCCGTGGGATAAAAAACAAACACTGGAGTCGTTGCGCAAATTAACTATTGAGGAAACTTATGAGTTGGGCGATGCCATTTTGAAAAACGATTTGCAGGAAATAAAAAAAGAACTGGGCGACATAATGTTGCACATTGTTTTTTATGCTAAAATAGGAGATGAAAAAGGTGCTTTCGATATTGGCGACGTACTGGAGGGGATAAACGAAAAACTGGTTTACCGGCATCCGCATATTTTTGGCGATGTTGATGTTGATGGATCGGCTGATAAAGTTGCTGAAAACTGGGAAGCATTAAAATTGAAAGAGAAAGGCGGCAACAAGCGTGTTTTGGAAGGTGTGCCTGCTGCCATGCCGGCGTTGGTAAAAGCCAACCGTATTCAGGAAAAAGTACGTGGTGTTGGTTTCGACTGGGAATACAAAGAGCAGGTTTGGGATAAAGTAAAAGAAGAAGTTGACGAGCTGAGTGTTGAAATAAACAAAGCCGACAAAGATAAAATGGAAGCTGAGTTTGGCGATTTACTTTTTGCCGTTGTAAATGCTGCCCGTTTGTATGATATTGATCCTGAAGCTGCACTGGAACGCACCAATATAAAATTTATAAAACGCTTTAATTACCTCGAAAGCAAAACACTTATGCAGGGAAAAAGCCTGCACGATATGAGTCTTGCCGAGATGGACGAAATTTGGGAAGAAGCGAAAAAAGAAGAATAAAATATGTTGGTTAATTTTTTTCCTTTCCTGTTGTTTTCTGTCGGTTAAATTCCTTTTCTAAAATCTTTAATCGCAACATTGGTTAACGACAAGTTTTCAAATGTTGTTTTAATACCACTGCCTAAAGGAGATTGAGAACTAATGCCAATATAAGTTGCCGCAGGGAAATCGTTTTTATATACTCTTACTAATTGCCAGTTAATACTGTCTGTTGAGTAATAAAAACCAACAGATTCGGCATTGGAAGATATTTTAAGGAATACACTTTTTGCAACAATAGCATCGTGATTGTTGTCGTCTGAAGTGCCATTGGTTCGTACTGTAACAATTCTGGTCAGTTTTCTTTCGTCCATTTCAAAAGCAAACTTTGTCCATTTATCGTTATTTACAAATAGGTAAAGGGCGCCGGCATCATATGTTTCAGAAAATTCGGGGCTAACTTTGGTAATAAATGTAAAAGGCTCATTGTTGTTAACCTGGGTAAGTAACATCGGTGCATTCGAATATTTATCCTTTCCATTAGGCTCATTGAAAAAATCGCTTTTCTCTCCGCTATTAAATTCAAGTTTATTTTCGCTTTTTTGCCCGGTTAGTTTTTCCCCGTTGTTTAATGATTTTGAAAATTGAATACCGTTAACAGAAATGGAGCAATCGCCATATTCCACTGTGCTTTTGGTGCTTTCTGTACAACCTGAAATAAAAATTGCCATTACGAGTAAGATTTTGATTGATGTTTTCATAGTTAGTTGATTTTTTGGATTCTTTATACCACGCTTGTGTTCAGTTTTTCATTTTATTATTTCTCTGATCCTGTGAGCATATTTTATTGTTTCTTTCAAATTCAGGTCCACACCAAATGCCTCTGTTATAATCTCAACCATTATCTTGTTAATGTAATTTGATGATGATTTTTTGTCGATGTAAAACAATATATCAATAGTCTCCGTCTCATAATTATCCAAATCCGGAACCTGGTTGGCTCTTTCTCCAAGAGGATTCCAATCCGTTAATATTTGTTTGATTTTTTCAATGTGCTCTTCGTCCATTAGATTAAATTATTTTGACTTTTAGTCTTATAATTATAGAATTAATTCTTTTGTCAATTTTTTATTTCGCTTGAACAAACTGAGAACGAGCTTTCCCGTCGTTTTTAATTCCTCTCTGTTTGCAATAATTTGTTAATTCGTCTAAATCAATTTCAACAACAATAACTTCCAGTCCTTTTGCAGCAAGTTCATTTTTTACTTTGAGAAAGTCTTTATGCCACTCAACCCAGGTGTCATGCATACTTTCCCTGTCATCAATTATTTTCAGGAATCGTTTCCAGTCTTTTTTTCTATAATATGCCAATTTAATTCCAATCATACTTTAGCTGTATTTTTGTTTTGTCAACATGCGGCATAACAGTGGTGGATGAGGTTGTGGCGATCCCGATGAAATTGGGAGTGTCATACCTGCAAGAGAGTGGGCGAGTGGTCTGACTTGTCAGACCGCTAAAACCCCCGCCTGCCATATACAATTTGTGTCTGTTGCACAACTCACCATGTTTTGTTAACAAATTTAGCATAATCTCGGAGAGAAAGAAGCTATCTTTCATTAACTTGTAAATAAAAATGCAGGGGAAGAAAGTTTATCACGAGAAACTGTTTTCCAACTTCCAGTTATCTCACCGCGTTCCCAAAGAAAATTTCTATCGCAGGTTAAAAGAAGTTCTGGATTTATCATTTCTGTATTCCCAGACCAAAGCTTATTATGGTTCATGTGGTCAAAAAAGTATCGACCCGATCGTGTTTTATAAGCTTTGTTTGGTAGGGTATCTTGAAAATATCATCAGCGACCGGCAGATAATTGATCATTGTTCCATGCGTTTAGACATCCTCTATTTTTTAGGGTTCGACATCGATGAAGAATTGCCGTGGCACAGTACCTTAAGCCGGACCCGCCAGTTGTTTCCGGAAGCATTATTCGAAAAAGTATTTGAACAGGTTTTACGGATGTGCATAGAAAAAGGGATGGTTTCCGGTCATACGCAGGCAATGGATTCTGCGCCGATAAAAGCCAATGCAAGCATGGACAGCCTTGAATTGAAAGTCCCGGAAGAAGAATTGGATGATTATCTCCGCAGGGTGCGGCATTTAAATACAAAGGATAAAGAAAACTATCCCCATCGAAAAGCAAAAAACAACAAAGCCAGTCACCAGCAACAAACCATAACAGCAGACAAGCGAGAGCTTCAGGGCATAAAGTCTCGGACAAAGAAATGGTCAAAAGACCAGGATGCACGCCCCGGATCGAGGAACAAGGGAGCCAAATACACCAGCAACAAAACACATTACAGTCCCAGCGATCCCGATGCGCGTATCAGCGTAAAACCGGGGAAAGCCCGAAAGCTGAATTACCATGGAAACATTAGTGTCGATACAGCCAATCATGTAATTACCGATGCCAAAGCCTATCATGCCGACCATGTTGACAGTATAAATTTGCAGGATGTAACCCTGCGGTTGAAAGAGCGACTTTTGCAAGAAGGCCTGATGTGGCGAAATGTATTGGCCGATGCAGGTTACAGCAGCGGCGAGAACTACGCTTTTCTGGAAAAACAAAACCTTATAAGCTACATTCCCCCGCACGGAACATACAAAGGTGGCCCCAAAGGTTTTACTTACGAAAAAGATGGTAATTACTGGCTATGCCCCGAGGGAAAGAAGGCAACTTTTCGGGTACGCAGAGCAGAGAAAGGCAACTGGAAGGATTACTACCTGACACGGCGCAGCGATTGCAAGGGTTGTCCCATAAAGCAGCAGTGCATTGGAAAAAGTTTTGAAAAACGTATTGGTATAACCATTTATGTCGATCAGTATACCAGGAATAACGAACGGATAAAAAGCAAGTTTGGCCGGAGAATGAAAAGCAAGCGACAATCTACAGTTGAACCGGTTTGGGGAACCTTGACCCAGTTTACAGGCTTGCGGAAAATAAACACAATTGGAATTAAACAAGCTAATAAGGTAGTGCAAATGGCTGCTACGGCTTACAACCTGAAAAAGCTGCTGAAGTTTGAAGCGAAACATGTGAGAACGATGGCAGCAGCCATTGCTTTTTATTTTTCGTCTCTCAGCTTAAAAATGAAGGATATTAAACCCGGTTTTCCGTCAGAAATTAGCTTTTGCTGAAAATTAAAAGTCCTTCTTAAAACGAGCGAAAACAGCTCGTTTTTCTATGTAGTGTTAAACAGTATCTTGAAAATTACGGGGTTGTGCAACGGTTACATTTGTTACCAACCGTTTTTTATATTTTACTAATTAGATAATTTATGAATGCAGAGCATGCTATTAACATAAACCTTGCATCCTCAATTTCTACTGTTATATTTTTCTCTATCAGGGCATGTCTAATTCCTCCTTCATCTGAGGTATAGCCATATAAAGAGCTAAATGCACTTTTTAAACTGTTCGGGATATTGTGTCTCTTTTCAATTTCGTTTAAAGCTTGCCCTAATGTTGCTTTTTCATTTTTGACAATTATTTTTGAAAGAGACTCGACTGCAGAAATAGATTCCTTAATAGAATTTCTATAATCTGGCTTTTTTCTATCAGAATATAATTCAAGAGCTCTTCCCAAATGTTCTTTTACAGTTTTGAATTTATCAGTATTCTTTAAAGCACTCTCTATTTCAACTATTTCTTCTTTAGAGTTTATCTCAACTAAATTCCCGTCAACAAATCGATAAGCCGACATCTCTCGTTGTAAAACTTTATTAAATAAATTTGATAGTACGTTGTCGTCATACTGCACGCAAAACTCCACAAAGTCTAGAACATTGTACCATTCAGTTTTATAATACCAATTTCGAATTTCATTTGTAGCATAGTAGTAATCCACTTGTCCATATGAAAGTGATAAGTTGTCAATTGGTCGTTTAAAAAATTGAATCCAGATTGCCCTAAAAAACTTTGATTTGTCAGAATATTTTTGTCCATATTCTTCTTTACCCCTTTTGGAATCAATAACAAGTTCTAATAGTAAAGTCCACATGGAATTAAGCAAATCTTTACTGATTTCTTCTTTTTCCAATGTTGTCTTAGTTTTTGTTTTTCCAATTCTTTGAGAGAATCGCATAAGCTTCTATTTTAAAATGGCTGGTAACGGTAAATTATGAGTAGTGGCAGATTGCGTGGTACTTTCCTGTCAAACCGCTGCGCAGTTTGAGCGGGCTACAACCCTTGATATTTGCTACATCGCCTGCCATTGCTTATACAAAATGTTGAGGGTATGTGCTTTCTTTAGTTTTCATATAAGTATCCCCAAAATCCTTTTTTTATTTTTCGTTCAATTTCTGTTTGGCCTTTTAAGTCTTTATACCTTTTAGTTGATATATTAAATTCATATTTTTTCTTAGATTGATTTTCAATTAATTCAACACTATATTCTGTTGAAGTTAGGTTCGTTGATTTATTATAAACTAAAGTGCTGTCCAAACTAATAATTTCTCCTTTAAGGATATAGTCATCTTGATTCCCAATCGTTCTATTCGTTAAAGACGTAAAACCCAATACAGGAATTGTCAAAATTGAAGATATAGCTAAAATCGAAATAGTTTCCCTTAGATAATCTGAATTTGTAGGCTTGGTTTTGTATACAAAAATTCGCTTCCGAAAGAATATAAATATTATAATTCCAATTATCAGAATTATAGGGATTGTGATTGTTCTCAAGATTTGAATCCAAGGACTAAAGTCCTGTATTTTAAACTCTAACAATGTCAGTAGATTCAGCCCTATCAATCCTAAAGCAAGAAACAATTCCTTTTTCTGCTTTTCTGATAATTTATTCCTTGAAATTTTATTCACTTAATTTTTTGTTTAATTATTTTTTCTAATCTACCAATTAATCAAATGCCTCTTTGAATCTTGTAATGTTAGCTATGGTCTTGTTGCATTACCCACAACTAGTTTATATCACCAATTGTTGTTATATACCCAAATACGGGAGATGACAACACCTGTTATGTACATCATTTGTTTTGCTGTTATTTCAGGGTAGGTATTCAACGGCTTGGTTTTTATAACGTTAAATATAATGTTTTTTCCGTGACATTTGTAAAAACAGTTTTTTGTAATGTCATAATTACACGGAAAAAACCGTATTCGTTGCGTGTACATAAATACAACGATTAAAAACTTTGTGCGTAGCATTTGTTGGTTTGAATAATGGTTGAAAACTTTGTGCGCGGCGTTTGTTGGTTTGGTCAAAGCTCAAAAACTTTGCGGGTGGAGTTTGTCATTTCAACAAAGGTCAAAAACTTTGTGCTAAACAATTGTACATGTCTGCAAGCGGCAAAAACTTTGTGCCGGCAATTTGTACATAAAAATAAGTTTACAGTCTCAGGCTCTGTTCAGTTAACAATTTCAGTGCTCTCAGTCTCAGTGTCGAATCTCTAAAAATACTCCTTTCAATTCAAGCATTTCTGCCTTCAATCCATCAATCCATCAATCCATCAATCCATCAGTCCATCAATCCTTCAGTCTTCAGCCTTTTTACCCATAAAGGAACAATGAGTGCACTAAAAATAGCAGCAAAAGCAACCTGCGATTTAGCGGCTTCCACGTAGGGTAAATAAACCGGATCGAGCTCTGCCATTAATTCCGGCACCGCAATGGATAAGCCCGCAATACAACTGATGGCAATCGACAAGTAGCCGTCTCTTTTAAAAATATAGCGTTCGATTACCAAAAGCACAACGTTGTTTACAATAAGAAAGATAATAAGTAATAGGATACCTGTTCCCACAGCTTTAAAAGCAACAGTTAAATTGATATTAGCCCCCAAACAAAAGCCCAGAAACGGGATAAGTAATTTTATGCCTTTGTCGGTGTATTTTTCGAAGCCGGCATCATGAGATCTTAATACAACGCCTATTAGAAAAGGTACCAGTGTTGAAACAATGCTGATATAATCAATTCCGTTTCCCGATGTAAATCCTAAAATACTTATGGGCACAAATGGTAAGCCGATCAGGTTCAGCAGTGTGAAATAACTGATGTCATTGTCATCGCCATAGCTTTTCATTAATGCCAGGTAAATACCCGGATTCACACTTGAAATAGCAGCAACCAGTGCCAGTGCCGAAATACCCCAAAAGCCATTCAGGCCGAAGTAGTGCAGAATAAAATATCCGGAAATAATTGAGATTAGCAGTTTTAGAAAAATAATTATGCCTCCGCTTTTTACCAGTACTTTTAACTGTTCTAAGCGAAACTGCAGGCCAATTAAACACAAAATCATAGCAATTAATGCCATGGTTCCGCTGCTTGAAAATAGTGCAGATGTAGGAAAACCCAGCGCTCTTATTTGTGGAAAAACAGTGTTGATTATTGCCGCCAAAGCCATGGGAAACAACATACTACCACCCGGGAATGCTTTTATCCGATCGCTAAACTTCATGTTTGCTGCTTCCGGTAGTTAACACTTCAACTATACCATTCAGCGCCGAAGTAACCATACTTTCAACCGCGGTGTCGGTGTAAAAAGCAATGTGTTGAGTCATTATAACATTCGGAAACTGGCGAATGTAGGCCATGTCTTTGTTGCTGATAATGTCGTTGCGGCGGTCGTGATGATAGATGCCATGTTCGTTTTCAAATACATCGAGACCGAGGGCGCCAATTTTATGACTCTCGATTCCTTCTATAATGTCTCCAAAATTCATAAGCTCACCGCGGGCTGTATTAATCAGCACCACACCATCTTTCATTTTTGCGAGTGTAGAACGGTTGACCATTTTGTATGTTGAATCGTTCAGGGGCAGGTGGTAGCTTATTACATCCGATTTTTCGTACAACTCGTCGAGACTAACATAAGTTGCTTTTTTTGCTGCTTCAGGATTAATGTCGATACTGTATGCCAAAATCCGGCAGCCAAAACCGGAAAGGTTTTCTATAACCTTGCAGCCTATATTTCCGGTACCCACAATGCCAATTGTCAGATCTTTCATTTCTCTTCCCTGCAATCCCTCCAGCGAATAGTCGTTAACATTGGCCCTGAACATGGCCTGTTTATATTTTCGCAACAGCATTAAAATCAGCATAACCGAATAATCTGCTACGCCATTCGGATCGTAAGTGGCGTTACATACTTTTATACCGAGTTTTCCTGCTGTATTTACATCAATATGATTGTAGCCGATGGTACGTGTTGCAATGCATTTAATATTTATCGCACTTAATTTTTCCAGCATCGATGCATCCATTTGGCTTTGCCCCAATGTTGTAATGGCAATACTTCCTTCTGCATGGTGGAGAGTCCCCTCGCTAAGTGCTCGTTTTGTACTTACTATTTTAATAGCCAGCTTTTTTTCCAATGTTTCAAGCAGCTTTTTTTCATCGTCACGAACTTCGTAAGCTGTTATCTGTGTCTTCTGCAATCCTTCAGTTTTCATCGGTTGTTCTCCTTTCCAAAGATTATTAACCTAAATTCAATTATTTAATTGGGCGCAAAGAAAGGGTAAACGAAGTACATTAAAACTGACATTCATTATATATGGATTGGTATTCAAGGCAAAAGTTGTAAGTAAAAAGCAAAAAGAGAGGAAGGATTATTGATAAAGGATTAATAGGTAACAGGTAATAGTTGCAGTAAACAGTTTCAGTTGGCAGCTTAGAAATTTGACAGTTAGTTAAACCTTGTAAGTGTCAAAGAAATAGTGTTTTTGCTTTGTCTGTCTTAGTCTATCCGCGGTAATTACTCTAAAAGTGTTTTTATTAATTGTAAGCCTGACCTCACGTGTTTTATTGGTAATGTAGAAATTTTTACCTTTCTGTTGAAAATTGGATTCTTCGGTTTCATTTATAATGGAGCGAATCATTTCTTCGATTTTGTCGTCTGGAAGCTCAATATTTAGTTTCTTATTTATTCTGCCGTAAACAAGATCAGTGAAACAAATTTTCTGTGCTATTTCCTTTTTTACATTTTTCATAAATCTATAACAAGGCTTTCAGTTACAGTATTTAGCATTTTTATATTCAAACTTTCTTCAATCTAATTCAATTTCCATTATTCTTGCTGAATCTTCTTCATCAACCAGCTCATATTCTCCGCCAGCGTCCGGATTGTATTTATCCCTTCTTTATCCTGTAGCACATCGCCTTGGTTTTTGCCAAAAGCAAAGTTCCAGTAGCTTGAGCCGGGAATGATCATCTGGTTGATTAGAAAGAAACGGTTTATGGTATCGAAAGTGGGCAAGGCACCGCCACGGCGAACAGAAATTACTCCGGCGCCAACTTTTCGTTTTAACAGGTGACCGTTGCCGCGCGTAACATAACCGGCCACATCCATTAAAGCTTTTATTTCGGTGCTTACATCGGCAAAGTAAACCGGTGTGCCCAGAATAATGCCATCAGCTTCTATCATTTTTTCTATGCAAAGATTTAGCAGGTCGTTTTTAATGTGGCATTTACGGTCCTGAATTTCGCGGCATTTTCCACAGGCAGTACAACCATGAACCGGTTTATTCCCAATTTGTATAACTTCTGTTTTTATTCCTCCCTCCTGGAAGATCTTAAACATCTCGTCAATTAAAATCGATGTATTTCCGTTGCGTCTCGGGCTTCCGTTAAAGGCTACTACTTTCATGAATAAAATTGAAAAATTGTAAAACTGTTAAATTGCTAAATTGTTGAATTGTGAAATTGATTATTGTCCGAAAACGTAGGCGATAATGTTGGCACCCATTTTCAGCGCTTTTTGACGCAATTCTTCCGGATCGTTGTGTACGTCGATATCTTCCCAGCCATCGCCCAAATCGGTTTCGTAGGTGTAGAGGCAAACCAGCCGGTCGTCGACAAATAATCCAAATGCCTGAGGTGGTTTATTATCGTGCTCGTGTATCTTTGGAATACCTTCTTTAAATTCGTATTTCTGATGGAAAATCTCGTGCGACGGCGGCAATTCTACAAATTCCTGATCGGGGAATACTTTTTTCATTTCGCGGCGGATATATTCATCCAATCCGTAATTATCGTCAATGTGCAAAAAACCACCGCCTTCGAGGTAAACACGCAAATTCATCGCATCGCTTTCCGATAGAATGATGTTGCCGTGGCCTGTTAAATGCACAAAGGGGTAATTAAACAACTCGGGGCTGCCGATTTCAATGGTAGATGGTTCGGGATTGATATTGGTATGCAGATTTTCGTTACAAAACTCAATGAGGTTGGGCAGGGCAGTGGGATCGGAATACCAGTCGCCGCCACCATTGTATTTCAGCAACGCTATTTTTACACTGCTGCTCTGGGCGGCAGCTCCCAGCGTAAAAAGCAGAAAGAGAAACAGAAATGAAATTCGCATCGTTAAAATTTTCCGAAAAATACGATTCCTTGCCGAGATGGAAAAATACAACGATAATATGTTAATGTTAAAAACAATCTATAACACTTTAATTAAATAGTTGGAATTCCAACTAAATTGTAATTTTGCAGTATGAATATGGAATCGGAAGAGAAGAACCGGTTTGCGGGCCGGATGATCGGTGAACTCTCGAAGGCTGCACACAAGTATTTTCAATCGGAGTTTAAATCTTTGTCGATCGGACATGCACAGATTGCCACGATTATGTATGTGTCGCGACACGAGGGCGTTTCGCAATATGAGCTGGCTAAATACCTGCATCTCGATAAATCTTCTATCACTTCGCAAATCCGGCTGATGGAGCAAAATGGTTACATTCAGCGAACTCCGGCCGAAAACGATGCGCGTGTTATGCAAATCAGTTTAACAGACAAAACAAAGGAGATTTTGCCACAGTTAAAAGCTGTATTTGCCGACTGGACTGAGACTCTTCTGGATGGATTTGGTGATGCAGAACAGGAGGAATTATTTCAGTATCTGAAGCGTATGCAGTTTAACGCTCGCAAGAAACTGGAAGAAATAAAAACCTGTAAGTAGTCTTTGCAAGCTTACGCCAAATGCAGCGTTACTCTCGGTTTGAAAACGGTCGATTACGAAAGTAAACTCCCTGATTTCCAAACCTTCGAAAGCCTTGCCTTTGACGCTTTCTTATCAAAGACAAAAAAATAGCTGAGTTTTTTGGCAAGCACTAAGTAGAAAGGTTTAAGAATATATGACAAAACGAAGTAGAAATCTGACGGAAGGGGACGTAAAGAAGCACCTTATGCAGTTAACCTGGCCTATGTTGCTGGGATTGATCGGGATGGTGATCTTCAACCTGATCGACACTTTTTTTGTTGGAAAACTGGGTGTTCAGCAACTGGCTGCAATGAGCTTTAGTTTTCCGGTGGTGATGTTCCTAAACAGTTTGGCAATGGGTGTTGGAATTGGCACAAGTTCACTTATTTCAAGAAATATTATACATGCCGATAAAAGCGAAGTTAGAGCAATGTCGGGTAGGGCAATCGTACTCGGATTGATTGTTGTACTGGTTTTTGTTACAATAGGGCTGCTCACTATTCGTCCATTGTTTACGGCTTTAGGTGCCGAAGACGATGTCCTGCAGTATGTTGACGATTATATGAGAATCTGGTACCTCGGTGTTCCTTTTGTTGTTATTCCAATGATTGGGAACAACATTGTTCGGGCCACCGGCGACACTTTTACTCCGGGAATGATTATGCTTTTTAGCGCTCTGTTTAACGCTATTCTCGATCCGTTAATGATTTTTGGTTACGGTCCTTTCCCCGAGATGGGGATAAAAGGAGCTGCATGGGCTACCGTAATTACCAGAAGTATTGGCTTGGTGGCCATTCTTTATATTCTGATCAACCGCAATAAAATGATGACATTCCGGCTTGGTGGTTTAAAAAATACTATCGCAACCTGGAGAAAGGTGTTGTACGTGGCCGGACCTGCATCGTTGTCGATGCTGATTACGCCAATTTCGGTAGGATTGATAACAAGAATATTGGCCGGTTTTGGCAAAGAAGCAGTTGCTGCTTTTGGTGTTGCTTCGCGTGTTGAGATGTTTGCGCTAATGGTTATCGCTGCACTGGGATCGGTATTGATAATTTTTGTGGGGCAGAATTTTAGCAAGCAAAAGTTTCAGCGAATTAACGAGGCGCTAAAACTCTCGTTTAAGTTTTCGATGATTTGGGGAGCTACCGTTTTTGTGCTTTTGCTTTTTCTAGGAGATTCAATCGCCACATTATTCTCAACCGATGCAAAGGTAGTGGAAATCACGATTAAATATTTCTACATAATTGGCGGCAGCTATGGTTTTCTTGGGATGTTAATGTTATCAACTTCCAGCTTTAACGGAATTAACAAACCTATGCCGTCAACTGTTTTTTCAATGATCCGAATGCTGATTATTTATGTGCCGCTAGCCTGGCTAGGTTCTGTTTTATTCGGAATAAGCGGCGTATTTTGGGCCGGATTGCTGGCGAATATTGTGGTTGGAATTTTTGCTGCCCGTTACCTGTTTAAAACAGTTAGAAATGTTGAAGTAAAAGCTTAGTTGGTTCTGAATTTGATTGTGCTTTCTTTTCGATCGAAAATCGTTAATCGAAATTCATCATTCATAATTAACTTTCATTAATTCCCTGCATCAGAAGATCAAGTGCCTTGTCTAACGAGCCGGCAGCTGTTATTTCTCCTGAGTTTACAAAGAAAATCTCATCGGCATTTTCGATCGTATTCAACCGGTGGGCGATTATAACTTTTGATGTTGATGCCGGCAGGTTATTGATGATCGTTTCCAATTGCTGCTCGGTAACGGTATCGATATTTGCCGTAGCTTCATCAAGAATAAGTAATTCCGGTTTTCGTAAAATGGCGCGCATAAAGGCAATCAGCTGTTTTTGCCCCAAGCTAATTCCGTCGCCTGTCATTTGAATAGGCGTTTCCAACCCACTATCGAAACGTTGTAGCAAACTTCCCAGTCCGGCTTCTTCAAGCGATTGACGGAGTTCTTCGTTGCTTAAAGCAGTCATGCCTTCGTTTCCGTATAAAATATTTTCGCGTACCGTTCCCGAGAATAAAATCGGGTCCTGAAGAATCACACCGATTTTTGCCGTTCTTTCAGCGGGATCGTACGATTTTATGTCTTTTCCATCCAAAAGGATCATTCCTTTTGTGGCGTCGTATAAGCGTGCAATCAATGAGGCAGTAGTTGTTTTTCCTCCACCGGTTGGTCCGATAAAAGCATAAGTTTTTCCACGTTCCAAATCAAAGCTGACTTTGTGAAGCACTTCTTTACCATTGGGGTAACAGAACGAAACATCTTTAAAATGTACCAGTGCTGAAGTCGCTTGTTTCTCCGCAGAAGAAGTGACTTCAAGATTGCTTTCCAGTGAAAGTAGAAACGAGATCCTGTCCCATGCTGCCAGCGCCTGTTGGAAATTCGCCCAAAGAATGGCCAGTTGCCGCAAGGGATTATAAAAGTTCATTACATAAGCAATAAAACTAATGAGCAATCCAACGCTAAAACTTCCCTGAATGATGAGGTAGATACCCAATGCAAGCACAATCAATTGACCAATATTTGCTGCAAATGTATAAACCGGATTCAGCACCGTATTGGCAATTCCGGCATAAACCGATTGCTTATAATTTTCCTGGTTAGCGGCGGAAAAACGTTTTCTGAAATAGTCACGGCGGTTAAAAGCGACCACCACTTTAAAATTGGCCAGGCTTTCCTGAATTTCAGCAGAAAGGTCACCCAGGCTTTTTAAACTGGCTTCGTTTTTTCTACGTATCCACGGCGAAATAACTTTGGTAAAAACCAGCAAAAGCAGGGCAGGAGAGAGTGCCGCCAATCCCAATGGCAAGTTGATTGCCAGAAGTAGAATTCCTGCTCCGGTCATGGTAATAATTCCGCCAATAAAACGCATCAGCGATTGCGAAAAGAACTCGTTTACTTTTTGGGTGTCGTTATTGATGCGCGATATCAGGTCGCCCGATTTATTTTGATTGAAAAAGTCGAGTGGTAGTTCCTGCAGTTTATTAAATACCGAATTGCGGAGGCTATACAACATGCGCTGCCCAATGCCACCCATCATAATCATTTGAGCATAATTCACAAAAAATGCCACCATATACATTGCCAGCAAAATTCCGGCAAAAAGCAAAATTCCGTTGTAATCTTTGGTCTGCACATAATTGTCAACCGTATATCCAATTACGTATGCACCCGCCAGACTTAATGCGGCATTTAGCGCAATTGCTGCAAAAGCGATGATCAGGTTACGACGTTCACCACTAATAATCGCCACCAGTTTCTTCAGTGATTTCAGAAACGGAAGCTTCTTCTCTTTTTTATCGGGTGTACGGTTCAGATTATAATTCATAGTGGCTGGTACTTTTTTGTGAGTTATAAATCTGAATATATTCGGGCGAATGTTCTTTTAAACTTTCGTGTTTTCCTGATGCTACCACTTCGCCTTCCATCAGAAGAATAATTTGGTCGAATCCGGTAACCGGGGCTATTTTTTGTGTGATGGAAAGCAGCGTGAGTTCCGGGTAATTTTTATGAATATTGGCCAGGATTTTATCTTCGGTTTTTCGGTCAACGCGCGAAGTAAAATCGTCGAGCAAAAGTATTTTCGGATTTAATGCCAGTGCGCGTGCCAGCATAATACGTTGTTTTTGTCCACCTGAAAGACTGGTCCCTCGCTCCGAAACAATGGTGTTTAATCCGTCGGGTAAGGTTTTTATAAAATCAGCCAATTCAGCCGTGGCAATGGCTTTTTGTAAATCTTCATCCGAAACCAGGTCGTTAAATGCGATGTTTTCCTGCAGGCTCATATTAAAAATCACATTGTCCTGAAAAACAAAACCAACCTGTCGGTTTAAAACTTCGGTGGAATAATCTTTTACCGGAATATTGTCGATGGTGATCGATCCAGAATCAGGCGAAATAAGATTGGTGAGCAAATAAAGCAACTGACTTTTTCCGGCAGCTGTTGGTCCGATAATCGCCGTTTTGCTTCCGGCATCTATCTCTAACGAAATATTTTTAAGCACCGGCTTTTTATCAAAACTCAATGTAATATTTTGCAGTTTTATATCTCCCGAAATATCTGTGTTTACAGTGCCGTTATCAACCGGTGGCGGAGCATCCAAAACCTGCCTTATTCTGCGGTAGGAGGCCGTTGCCGAGGCAATAATATTGCTCATAAAACCAATCATCATAATCGGAAAAATCAACATCATTACATAGCTGTTAAATGCCGCGAAATTACCCAGCGTGAGCGTTCCTAAAACCACATAATGTCCGCCAAGCGCCAAAATGATAACGATGGCAAAGTTAGCCACAAATGTTACAATAGGTATTAGTACCGAGAACAGGCGCACAATGGCAAGTCCCAAATCGCGCGATTCCACATTCTTTTCTACAAACTTGAGTATTTCGGGTTGTTGCGAATTCAAAACCCGAATAAGTGCCGAGCCCAGAATACTTTCGTTTATAACACGGTTGAGTGCGTCGATCACCTCGCGGCTAAGCTTAAACAGCACTTTTACTTTTTTGAATACAATATAAAAGGCCACCGACAAAATGGGGACGATGGTGAGCACGGCCAGCGCCAGTTTCCAGTTAATGGAAATAAGCAAAACAGCTACTCCGAAAATTATAAACAACGACGAGATGATGGAAACAAATGCCTGCGATACAAACATTTTTACCGAATCCATATCGGAAGTCATGTTGGTTAGCAATTTCGAAGGATTGGCTTTTAAAATGAAGGAATAACTTTGTTTCGAAATCTTGTCTGATAATTTATTGCGCAGATCTTTGGCAACTTTTTCGGCGGCCAATGTCTGTACAACACCCTGAAGTAGTGTAAAAATGAATATGCCAAGAGCTGCCAAAACGAATTCGATTATAACCGTTTTTGCGTCAAATTGGTTGGCTGTAAATGAGTCGATTCCGCGGGCAATAATTCGCGGAATAAGCAGGTTAATACCGCTTCCGGCCAGTGCCATAACGATTAAAGTTGTAACAAGTGCTTTGTATGGCCCAAGCACCCGAAACAAGCCTGCCCGCTGTTTATCTTCTGTTTTTTTATTACTCTGGGTTTTGCTCATCTTAAAAAAATGTGGTGCAAATCTACCCAATAATAACCGTTTCCCGCCCAAAATGATTAAGCGGATGCCAATAAATTATTAAAAGCTCAGAGGTTGTTTTTATAACTCGCAATAAGTCAGAGTTTTGGCGAGCTTCTTTGTTGGGGAAAATGAAAAAGTGCATAGCAAATCGCTATACACTTCATGCCCCAACACTTTATTTACAATTACCCTTCGTGTTAAATATTATTCCCCTGATAGACCACGTTTTTATACCTGTGTGTTGGTTTTGGGTAACCGGGACTTAAGTATTTCCAGGCTTTAATTGTTATTTCAATTTCATTGCCGGAAACACTTTTCAAAGTTTCTTTTATTAATCGATCTAATGCTTCAGGAGTGATTTCAACCCGTGCATTTATTGTAAGTTGTGCGGATTCTGAATTGCCCACTTCTCCTCGTATTGAAAGCGTTTTCGATGATCCGGTGATATTTCCTGAAATATAGTCGTGCCCGTTTTCAAGCAGGAGTTTTATGTGACCAACACCAATTTGCATTTTATCAATTTGTGCTGCCAGATGGCCTAAAAAGCTCGCAACAAATTTATTCCAATTTGCTCTGCCTGTTAAAATTAGCATACCATTTAGCCAGCCCAATACAGCTTCTCCCTCGGCATAAGTATCGTAATCAATTTCAACAATACATTGTCCGGCTTTGGTGTTGGTTTCAAGTAATTTCAACCATTCATGTATCCCTTCGCCTGTTTTTGAGCTGATGGAAAGAACGGTTGCAAAAGGGTAAGCAGCTTTTACTTTTTGTTTCAGTTCGTTCAGTTCATCCTCATTTAAAAGATCGGCTTTTGAAATAAGAATGATATCGCTTTCTTCCAGTTGTTTTTTGAAAATATAGGCGGCACTCGGATGCAATCCTGCAGTTCCGCCGTTTAAAATATCGTCCAGACGAACCGGATCGGCGAGTACACTTAGAGGCGAAATAACCAGTTTTTTATTGAAGTTTTCTTTTAACGGTTGCATTAATGTGGCAGACAAATCGGTACAACTTCCAACAGGCTCGGCAATTATTACGTCGGCATTGGCTTCTTGTTTTACTTGTTGTATCGAATCGGTAAAACCTTTGAAATTACAACAAAAACAACTTCCGCTAACTTCGGCAACATTTACATTTGTACGTAACAGAAATGAGGTGTCGACCAGCTCCGACGCCTGATCATTGGTAACCAAACCCACTTTTTTTCCTTTTTCCATTAAAAGTTGAGTAGCATTAAAAAGCAAGGTGGTTTTGCCGGCTCCCAAAAATCCTCCTACAATTATTAAACGTGTTGTATCTTTCATTTTCTGCTTTCTTTTGAATCACTAAGTTTATAAAAATCGTGAAGAAAGTTGAAATTATACGACAAATAGAAGGTTAAAACTGATGAATAGCGAAACCCTTTTGTCTTAATTCTAGGTGTTGCTTTTAGAAGGTTTTTTATATAGAAAACGGAATTCCAAAGTGTAATAATGGAATCCCGCTTTTATATTTTTCCCTTTTATTCGTAATGCAAAGCTTCAATTCCGATGCTTGGATCGGGATTTCATCACTCATACCTGAGTGCTTCAACAGGGTTTCGCGTAGCTGCTTTATAACTCTGTACCGATACGGTTAACAAAGCAATTGCAATGGAAAGAACTCCTGCCAGTGCAAAAATCCACCAATGAAGCTGGGTTTGGTAGGCAAAGTTTTGCAACCAGCTGCTCATTACATACCATGCCAGTGGCGATGCAATTACAAACGAAATAAGTACCCACTTGATAAAGTCTTTGTTGAGCATCGCCAGAATTTGCGATACTTTTGATCCGTTTACTTTACGGATACCGATCTCTTTTCTTTTTCGTTCGATGGCAAAAACCGATAGGCCAAATAAACCAATGCAGGCAATAAATATGGCAACAAACGAAAAGTATTGGAACAGTCCGGAAATGCGGAGTTCCGAATTATACATGTTTTGCAGGCGCTGGTCGAAAAAGCCAATTTCAATATTAGAGTCCGGAATAATGTCTTTCCAGTTTTCCTTTATCGCGGTAATCGTTTGACTAAAATTTTCAGGTCTTATTCGCATGATCAAAACATCAGGATTATCGTTCAGAGGGAGCATTACCATCGGTTCAACTCCTGTTCGTAACGACTCGAAATGAAAATCTTTTGTAACTCCCACAATCCGTGCTCGGTCGCCGCCATTTCTGCCAAAGTATTTCTGAATCGGATCGGTCATTTTCATGCGGCGAATGGCTTCCTTATTAAGGATTACTTCGTTTGAGAATTCACTTTCACTATCATCTGTTAACTCAGTGGATGGAGAGAAACTTTGTCCTTCAGCCATTGAAATTCCCAGCGTTTCAAAATACTCGCGATCGACATACATGGCGCAAATCAATACTTTGTTCTCAGGGTCTTTGCCTTGCCAGTCGTAGCCCCACGACGAGTTGCCTCCCCAAAACGGAAGTTTGTCAGCTTTGGTAAGGTTTTCAACGCCGCTAATATTTTTTAGAGAAGCTGAAAGTGCTTCATGTTTTGTTTTCGTAGCATCGTCAAGGTTTATGTAGACAAGGTTGTTCTGGTTGTATCCCAAATCGTAATTGTTAATAAATTTGAGTTGCGAATTCACTGCAATGGTGCAAATTATCAGAATAATTGATAGAGTAAATTGTACCACCACCAACAAGCTCCTGAAGCTAATCCGGTTGGCACTTTTACGTGCAGCTTTTTTTAACACTCGTGCCGGTGCGAACGATGAAATGTACAATGACGGGTAGGCCACCGATAAAATTAATGTCGTCAATATCATACCGATCAGCATAAAAATGAGGTATTTATTACCCAATAACGACAAGGAAATATGTTTGTCGGATAGTTGACCGAAAAGTGGTGTAAAAGCAAGTACCATAACAGCTCCTAAAATGATGCTGATTACAATCATCAATCCTTTTTCATAGAAAAACTGCGACGTTAGATTGGCTTTTGTAGCTCCCAAAACTTTGCGGATTCCAACTTCCGGCCGGCGTGTTTCGGAGCTGGCAGTGGAGGAATTTACAAAGTTGATGGATGCAATGAGGACAATAATTAGGGCAATGGCCAAAAACTGGTAAATGTATTGTATGCGGTTGTTTTCTCCCGAGAAAGTATACAAATGACGTTTTGCATAAGGAAACAGGTAAATGGATGTATTTTCCTGTCCTTTTTCCTGCAGAAAACCGGTGAGCTTGCTTTCCAGTTGATTGGCTTCGGTGCCTTTGGTAAGCAGCAGGCAGGTAAACGGCCAGTTGTTTCCCCAGCGCGTAAGGTCGGCACCCAATTTCTCGGCCAGTTTTATCGATGCCAAAATATCGAATTGTGTTGATGAATGTTCTTTTGGATAGTCGATTATCGCTCCAACAGTAAATGTGTAGTTACCATAAACGGTTAGCATTTTACCGATTGGCGATTCATTGGGAAAAAATAACTGGGCAATTTTTGGAGTGATCAAAATTTTATCGGGAGCATCAATGGCACTTAGATCTCCTTCAATAAGTTCGAACGAGAAAATATTCATAAACTCCTTGTCGGCCAGCGTTAGGCTGATGTCTTTGTATTCTGTGGTTTCGTATTTTACGGGCAGGCCGCCGAGATTGGTAAAAGTGGTGGCATTCTCAATTTCAGGGTAGGTTTGTTTTAATTCGTTGGCCAACGGAAAAGGTGTGCAACCGGTGTGCAAATCCTGCCCGTCGGAATAAACCTGGTGTTCGTAAACCTGGTACATCTGCCCGAGGTTGTCGTTAAACTTATCGAAACTAAGTTCGTCAACCACCCAAAAAAGGATGAGTGTTGTAACAGCAATCCCGATGGCTACGCCGCCAATATTTAAGAATGAAAAGAATTTGTTTTTCAGGATATTTCTCCATCCCAACCTGAGGTTGCGTTTAAATTCTGACATGGTCTTTGTTTTGGTTTTTATGGTGCTCAATCCGGTTTCATGGGAATTGGGCAGTGTTTGTATGTCGCTATATGTTTAAAACATAATTTCGCCTAATTCTTTCTTTACTTCCTGGGTAATTACCATACCGTCGAAAAGGTTGATGACGCGGTGGGCATATTCCGAATCACGAAGTGAGTGTGTCACCATTACAATGGTGGTTCCTTCCTGGTTTAACTCAGTTAGAAGTTGCATCACTTCCAAACCATTTTTTGAATCAAGGTTTCCGGTGGGCTCATCGGCAAGTATGAGTTTTGGATTGGCCACTACTGCGCGCGCAATGGCAACACGCTGTTGCTGACCTCCTGATAGTTGTTGTGGAAAATGTTTTTTTCGGTGACCGATTTTCATGCGTTCCAGAACTTCCTCAACACGCTTTTTGCGTTCGCTTGCTTTCATCTTTAAATAAATAAGCGGAAGTTCAACGTTTTCAAAAACAGTCAATTCATCAATCAGGTTAAAACTCTGGAATACAAAACCGATGTTTCCTTTTCGAAGCATGGTTCGGTTGCGTTCTTTGAGCTGGGCCACTTCCTCATTATCGAAAAAATACTTTCCTGATGATGGATTATCGAGAAGTCCGATAATATTTAGCAGTGTTGATTTACCACAGCCCGAAGGACCCATAATGGCTACAAATTCGCCGTTTTTAACATGCAGGTTAACATCGTTTAGTGCACTGGTTTCAATCTCATCGGTTCGAAAAACTTTTGAGAGCTTGTTTGTTATAATCATTTTTTATGGCTTTTGTTCGTTAAAAAGTTGATTTGCGTTTTAATAAGACGACACAAAAAGCCACACGTTACAGTTATAATGTAAAAAGTACTACAAGCTTATTCGAAATTCTTACAAGATTAACCGTCCCGAGCCTGAGAATATTGACTATTCCTGCGGTGCAAGCGGCGTGGCAGGATCGTTACGCTCGGCAAGATTGAAATACTGAAAAGCCTGAAATGTAAATGGAATTACCAATAAAACAGTAGTTATTACCGATGAAATGGCGTTCAACACCCAGTACCAGTTAGGATAATCAGCCGGATTGGTAACTTCCGTAGAAAAAATAGTTGATGAAACGCCCATGATCATTGAAGGAATAGACAGAACAATGCCAACAGCATATACAATAACTACAGCAATCAGGTTGATCAAAAGTGTATTCCACCAGCTTGAATTCACCAGTTTCCACGAGCGACTGAGTGCATCACTAATTCCTTTCTTCTCGAAAATTAAAATAAATACGACTATTGAAAAGGTATTAGCAAAATACAGTCCGGGCACAAGACACATCATGGCGCCAAAAAATACGATAATTACAAAGATGAGGTTGGCTCCGAGTGCCAGCAGGCTATTGGAGAAAAACTTCGAACTGATATCGGTCAATTGAAAATTACCTTTTCCGTGTTTTATGTAAGCCTCGATATAACTGTAATAGGTGCCCACCAGCAACGACTGCACAAAAAGGCCAAAGAACATAAACATAAACAGGTTAAGGTAAAAAGGACCAATGTCGGCCATAATACTTTCAGGATTGGTGAGATCGAACTGACTTAACACATTGCGCTGAAAATAAACCTGTACACCGGCATATAAAATAACAAAAGGCAACACATAAATGCCAATCATACGCATGATCGGTTTTGCTTCTTGTTTTAAAAAATCAAACGAATCGGAAATAACAACGCCAAGGTCGCGCTGTTTACGAAAACGGATATTTTGTTGCTCCATGAAATAATAAGTCTTTACTCAAATGTTTTTACGTCGATTTGATATTTGTTACGCTCGCTCGAACTTCTTGATACTAATTCGCCAAGGAATCCGGCTAAAAAGAATTGTCCGCCAATAATCATCGAGGTTAATGATATATAAAAATAGGGGCTGTCGGTAATTAAGTGTCCTGTAATTCCATGGTTAAGCTGAATGATCTTTTGAATTCCAAGATATGCGGCAGATGCAAAACCAATAAAGAAAATTAGCGCACCCAAAATTCCGAAAAAGTGCATGGGGCGCTTTACAAAGCGCGAAATAAACATTACCGAAAGTAAATCGAGCGGACCACGAATAAAACGCTCCAGCCCAAACTTGGTAACTCCGTACTTTCGCTCGGCATGTACCACCACTTTTTCGCCAATATTTTTGTAGCCGGCCCATTTCGCCAGAACTGGAATATAGCGGTGCATTTCGCCGTATACTTCAATACTTTTTATTACATTTTTGCGGTAAGCTTTCAGGCCGCAGTTCATATCGTGCAGCTTAATTCCGCTCATCCGGCGAACGGTCCAGTTGTATAATTTACTGGGCAGGTTTTTTGTAAGAACCGGGTCGAAACGTTTTTTCTTCCAGCCCGAAACCAAATCGAAACCGTCTTCCTTAATCATACGGAACAGTTCCGGAATTTCATCGGGGCTGTCCTGCAGGTCGGCATCCATGGTAATTACCACATCGCCCTGAACTGCCTCGAAACCGCAATATAAAGCTGCCGATTTTCCGTAATTACGTCTGAATTTTATTCCTTTAATACACGAATTTTCTTTCTGAAGTTGTTTTACCACTCTCCATGAATTGTCGTGGCTGCCATCATCGATCATCATGACTTCGTAGGTAAAGTTATTTTCATCCATCACCTTTTTTATCCACGCTGCCAATTCGGGTAGCGATTCTTCTTCGTTAAACAGCGGAATAACTACGGAAATATCCATTAAAAACTCTTCTGTAAATTATTAATATGAATCTTCAACTTTCTTCTTAACAATTGCCGCAACAATCAGCGAAATTATGCCTCCTCCAATTATTCCTGAAAGGGCTGCCTGCCGCAATGTTTTGGCAATGGTCGGAATTTCTTTAAATTGTTCCATCGCCTGGTCTATACTTGCATCAGGAACACCCCGGCTTTCCATAAATTCCAACGTTTTTTGCTGCATGGCTGCCATCAGGTTCTCCATATAATCGGGCGCAATAAAACTGTGGAAAACATAGGTGTAAATTATCAGTATTACTGTTGACACAATGGTTACCAGCATGGCGAATTTAAAAGCTTCGGCAAAACTAATGTAACCATCAAATTCTTTATTTCGGTAATTTTTTGTGAAAATAAATAGTACAACAAAAGATATTACAAAGGATAAAAGAGCAACAATTAACGAACCAAAAATTCCTAATGATTCCATGATACCACCGGCCCAAATAACTACATTAAGAAAAATGGAAATTAAAGCCGCATAAAGGCCATAGGTTACAGATGATTTTAATAAAGGTGATGATTTTTGTTCCATGATGTTTGTTTTAATTATTGGTATGACAAATATAAATGATTTTTTGTAGCATCTGCGTAAAACAATGTATAGTTGCACAACGGTTCTTGGGGCTCGCTTAATTCACATAATTTCTTAAAATGTTGGGCTTGCCCCGTATGACGCAAAAAAATGCTCAAAAAATTTCATTCAGTTGTATTTCATTTTCAATCTGATAAGTATTTATTCGATGTTTAAAATTACGTGACAGAACGATTTTGTTTGGCGGAAGAACAAAATTTTCTACTTTTGTCGCCGGGTAAGTCCTGTGCGACCAGCTCCTGCTGAATCCCCCCAGGGTCGGAAGGCAGCAAGGGTAGGCGGTTGTAGCGGTGCGACACAGGTAGCTTACCCACTTTTTTCGAAAAGAAAAAGCGTTCAAAAAAAAGTGGTGAAAAGTTTAAAAAAGGTATTGCAGAATTAAAAAATAATTCTTTCCTTTGCAGCCGCTGATTTGAAACAGCAACGTTCTAAAAAAGATTAAAATAATAAGCCGAATTAGCTCAGTTGGCCAGAGCACGTGATTTGTAATCTCGGGGTCCCCAGTTCGAATCTGGGATTCGGCTCATTTTAAAATATTTAGGGAAGATACCGAAGCGGTCAAACGGGGCAGACTGTAAATCTGTTGGCTCAGCCTTCGTAGGTTCGAATCCTGCTCTTCCCACTAAGGGAATAACTAAAATAGTTGTTCCCTTTTTTTATGCTTTTTAAGGAACAGATTTCCTTATAAATTACGGATCACATTGAAAATCCGGTGGATTAATATTTCAAATTTCTACAGAGATGCGGCGCATGAAGGTTTTGCGTTTCAATCGACTTTTGCATTTGCGCCTTGTTAAAATGCATAACCTATTTACTTGGGCGACGCAATTGCCTGTCGACAATTAGCTTTGCCCAAGGCTGAATTAAACAGCACTTTCAGCGCTGTAAGTTGAAAGATACGAGAAATATAGAGCGCTGAAAGTGCGACTTATTTTAGCCCGGGGCATACGATTCCGAATGGCATTCGGAAGAGTTTCGCCCCGGGTTAAAAACAGGTGAACACCAAAGGCGCAACCGGTAAGTTCTTTGAAACGGAATAATTGTTTGCGCCGCAATTCTCTGGCGTCGATAAAATAATCCTCCACCAGAAATTCAATGTGATCCAATATCAGCTATAAACTCATACTAATCAAAAAAGTAGCTGCAAAAGCAATAATTGCATACAGTTCTGGGAATACGGCCAGTACCATTGTTTTTCCAAAAATATCGTGCCCCGAGCCGATACCCGCAATTCCGTTTGATGTTACGCCTCCCTGGTTTAGTGCCGAGAAAAATCCAACAAAACCCAGTGTTAATCCGGCCGCCATTATTGCTACTCCTTGCAACATGGTCATGTTCTGAGTAATTATTCCCTGGCTGTTAATAATAAAGAATCCGGCAAAACCGTATAATCCCTGAGTACCGGGCAGGGCACTCAACAGCAGGTAACTACCAAATTTGTCGGGTTTCTTCTTCAACGCGCCAACTGTGGCATTTCCTCCTTTTGAGACTCCAACAGCACTTCCAATTCCTGAAAAAATGAGCATTATCGCTAAACCTATGTAGGCTAAAATAACTGCAGTTGTCATAATCGTAGTTGTTTAAAGTTTATTTTTCTATTCGTTTTATTTTTCCTAATTCATCACTAATCCTTAATCTTTCATCCTTTATTATTAATCCTTCATCCTTCCAAAAGGTTTGTATTCTTCTCCTCCGCCTTTAAACCCGGCATTCTTGTAAAACTCCACAAATGTTAAACGCATGGGGTGTACAAACGAACCAAGCGACGAAATAAGAATGTTTAAGGTATGGCCCAGCAAAAGGAAAATGACAAAAAATACCGGGCCTAGTATTTTTGACGATCCAAGAATCTGCAGACCAATATCGTTGATAACAAAACCCAAAATGGCGCTCGATAAACCCAATGCAAACAGACGGATGTATGAAAGCAGATCGCCAAAAATACCTGTAACAGTTGAGTAAACATCCCAAACACCTTTGCCAATGCGGGCAAAAACATTCACGCCGGGATCGCTGAAAAAGAGTATAAAAAATCCGCCCAGCGCAATTATACCATATAAAATGGTTTTGTTTTTGGGAATAATTCCGGCGCCGGAAAGCAGCACATAACCAATGCTGCCAATTAAAATTACCAGCCAGCCATATGTTGCCAGTGCATAGCTAAAACCGAATTGTTTTGTTTGGTTGGCTGCTTTAATAAATAATCCAAAAATGATTTGTATGCCACCTAGTATCAGTGCTAGGTTAAACATTTTATCAGGGTTAAGGAAAAGATGCTGAATCTTTTCGGTTAAAGCAAAATCTGTTTCAATAAGATTGATACCAAAGAAATTACCAGAAATGGCTCCGAATAATATTGTCGCAACACCTAAAAACTGTATCAGGCTTAAATACGGTTTAAATTCTTGCTTGGCTTTTAGTTTATACAAACCGCCGCCAATTACAAACAGTAACCCGTAGCCGGCATCACCCAGGCAGAAACCGAAGAACAGCATAAAAAACGGAGCGAAAAAAACGGTTAAATCAAGTTCTGCATAATCAGGTAGCGAGAACATGGAGCCAATCGGCTCAAATAGTTTGCTGAAACGATTGTTGCTGAGCAAAACCGGAATTTTATCGTCAGGTTTGGCTTTGCGCGAATAATAAATCGCATCGTTGTCTTTCATAAATTGGTTCAGCTCCGGTGTTTTAGTTTGCGGTACCCAACCTTCAAGAATCATTAATTTGTCCTCTGCCTCTTTGTTGGTGTTTCGTAGCACATTGTCGAATTCAAGCGAACGAATCAGTGATGATTTTTCTTCTTCCAGCAAATAAATGGAGTTGTTGGCGTAGCTGTAAAAAGTTTGATGGATCGCTTTTATTCGTTCTTCTGTTTCACAAATCTGTTTTTCAATTGCAGAGTAGGGAAGAGGAGGTAATTCAAGTTGTTCCGCATCAATTTCAATATTTTCTTCGTTTTGTTTAATGTACACAAAAAGTACCTGACTGCCTGTTTCGGAAACAATTACGACCGGAAAATTACATTCCAGTTCGTTGTACTTCTTTTTTGAGGTTTGGTAAAATTGCAAACGGATCCCTTTAGTTTTTAGCTGTTCGATTAGCTCCGGAGAAAAGTCTCCCCACGGCAATGCTTTTTGGGCGGCTTTTGTTAACGACTCAAGCCGGGTTTCCAGTTCTTCCAGTTCTTTTTGTTTCTCTGTCAGATCTTGAAGAATTTCCGATGCCGAATTTTTTTTCGGTTTTTCTGCAGTTTCACTTTCTATTTTCTGTAGAAAACTAATTGCCCGTTCATAGCTGTTCAGCTTTGTAACTTTTTTTGTTGTTGCTTCCGAAAACTCAACGTCGCGCTCAACAATGTGTACCAGGCCCAGCCTGTTCAGTTCAATCAGGAAATCTTCGTATTCCCTGTGAAAAACCAGAAAAGTATATTTTAACATCGGAACGATCATACTGCCGTTGCTTTTTGTTTCTGCTGTCGTTTTTTAACAATTTTTTGTGCCGATTTCGAAAGGTTTTCTTCGTCCTCCAGAAATCGTTTAATTTTCCTGATCGCATCTTCGTAACCCGGAATCTGTACTTTTTCGTAAAGATTCACCTTCTGTGTTGTTTTTTTTCGTGCCCTGTCGAGCAAAGCCATTTTGCGTGCATAAAACTCGTGCTCGGTAACAATGCCGGCCAGTTCTTTTACAAACGAAATACCAGCCGGAAACCAATCGGGTTTTGAGAACAGGCTAAAATCTTTCTCCTTAAAAACAATTTCTTTCATAACAGGAATGGAGACTCCTGCAATCTTTTTGCTCGAAATACTAACGTTCTCTATTCTTATCAAATCGGGTAAAAACTCGTTCCACAACCCGGCCGAAAGTTCCTCTTCGCTAATCTTCATTTGTAATCGCTCATCAAGATCAACGGTTTGGTCTTTCGCCTTTTTTACCTCCAAACGAAGAGCGGCTTCCTTATTTTTTAAGGTAGGTAGTGCCTTTAGCCTGATATTCAGTTGTTTATTCAGGTCGTGTAGGGCCGTTTTATTATATTGAAATTTTATAGCCAATTTTTCATTTTAAGGTTTTACACCGGAAATACCAGAATCGGAATATTTGCTTTCGCTACAAGTTTTGATACCAGGTCGGTATGGAACAGTTTGTAAAAGCCTGAATGTTTTATTTTCGAAAGCGAAATGATATCGACGTCCTTTTGGGCTACAAATTCCTCAATTCCTTTTATCAGGTCTTTGCTCTCAAAAAGCTCACATCTAATATTATACGCACTGTAATCTCTTTCGAGCATCGCATTTAACTCGTCAACTTTTTGCCGGTGCTGCTTATCATTCTGGATATCAAAATGAACGCAATAGATTTTTTTCTTAATCGGCTCCAGTATCTTCAGTAATTTGTTTAGCGACGAATTATCAGAATCGTAAAAATCGGTTGAGTACATTACATTTACCTGCTCTTTTCTTTTAAAAACTGCAGATAAGGGAACTGCCAAAACCGAGTGATGTGTTTGTTCGATCACCTTAATCAGCGTTTTTCCCAGGAACTCACCATCGGCATGTTTTGTGGCTCGTGTTCCCATTAAAATGATATCGGGATTGTAGCGTTTACATGAGGCTGTGATTACGTTTTCAGGCGTTCCTTTTAGCATACGGTAGTGAAGTTTTACCGAATTAAAAAGTTCGGGTGGAACCTGTTCCTTCAGTTTTCTACTAAAATCTACCAGTTTCTGTTGAGCCTTTTTATGGGCTTCTTTTAGCTCCATTCTTACATACTTTTCCCACGAGGCGGTATGGCGGCTGGGTTCGTTAAAATTCGGATCGGGATAGACGTATAAAACTTTTATCTCTGCATTTTCTTTTAAGGCCAATCCAATGGCATATTTGCACAGATCTATGCAGTCTTCGCTCAATTTTACCGGAAGGAGAATTTTTCTCAGGTTGGTAAAGCTTACGTCATCCTTTACTTTATCGAGATCGTAATCTTTGTGTAGCTGCAAAATCCGGGCAATGGCTTTTTCCGATTGCCGGGCCTTTACTTTTAGTAGCACTTCATCGGGATTGTATCGCTCACCCGGGGTCATTCCCTCGTTGGTGAAAAATACTTCAATCCCTTTTTCCTCCAGCTTGTCTTTTACAAAAGACCCGAGCTGAGGTGTCGAAATCCTAAGGATTGTAACTAATTGATTTTCCATAACAACTCCATTTAATTTTTTATTATATCTGTTTTCCATATTTCTCAACCAACTCGGCTTTAATGCCTGTTTCGGAGTGCGAGAAATATTTATCGAATAGTTTCCATGCGGTATCAATCATCGTATCAATTTCAATATTAATATCGATCGCAAGCAGTTCGTTTGCATAATCTTTGGCAAAACTCATGGTGCGTTTGTCGTAATCGGTCAGGTCGAAACCATTTTCAATTTTGGTTTTTGCATTGGCAGCATCGGCATACAATCGGATGGCGGCATTCATTACCTGCGGATGATCTTCGCGTGTTTTTTTACCAATTACCAACTGTTTTAAGCGCGATAAACTGCGGAAAGGATCGATAATAACCTTGCCGATGTCGGTTTCTTTACGAAGGAAAAGTTGGCCTTCAGTAATATAACCGGTGTTGTCGGGAATGGCGTGAGTAATGTCTCCGCCCGAAAGTGTGGTAACCGCAATAATGGTTATCGAACCACCATCGGGGAATTGCACTGCTTTTTCATACAATTTGGCCAGATCGCTGTACAACGAACCGGGCATACTGTCTTTCGAAGGAATTTGATCCATGCGGTTCGAAACGATACTCAGCGCATCGGCGTACAAAGTCATATCGGTTAAAAGCACCAGTACGTTTTGATTTTTTTCTACAGCAAAATACTCGGCTGCCGACAAGGCCATATCGGGAACCAACAATCGCTCAACCGGAGGATTTTCGGTGGTATTTACAAAACTGATAATGCGATCGATGGCACCGGCATTTTCAAAAAGGTTTTTAAAAAAGAGGTAATCATCGTTGGTAATTCCCATGCCGCCCAGAATAATTTTATCGGCTTTGGCACGTAAAGCTACCATTGCCATAACCTGGTTGTAAGGCTGATCGGGATCGGCAAAAAACGGAATTTTTTGTCCGGTTACCAACGTGTTGTTCAGATCGATTCCGGCAATTCCCGTAGCAATCAATTCCGATGGTTGTTTCCGACGAACAGGATTTACCGACGGGCCGCCAATTTCTATTAATTTACCGTCTACTTCAGGCCCGCCGTCAATTGGCTGACCATAGGCGTTGAAGAATCGTCCGGCCAGCTCGTCGCCCACAGCCAGTTGCGGTGCATGTCCCAAAAATACCACTTCGGCATTGGTGGGAATTCCTTCCGTTCCCGAAAAAATCTGTAAGGTTACCAGGTCGCCTTCAATTTTAACAACCTGCGCCAAGCGGTCGTTTACAAGGGCCATTTCCTCGTTGCCAACCCCCGTGGCGTGTAACGAACAGGTTGCTTTTGTAATCTGATCAACTTTGGTATGTATTTTCTGAAAAGCTGTAGTTTCCATTCTCTTCGTATTTATATTTGTTCGGTCTCAGCAACTGCCTTTCCGTTTATTATTTCTTCCAATTCTTTTTCAAATTTCTTGAATTGTTCCGATTTAAACTCCGAGTAATTCATTTGTTTCAGCACGTTTATTATTTTTTTGAAATAGGGATTCACCTCTTCGAAATGCTCGAAACTAAACCGGGTATTATGAATATTGAGTACTTTTTCGAGCATGTACTGTTGGCGATCGATGGGTGTTGATGCATCAATTTTGTCAAAAGCATCCTGCTGCAGGATTACAAAATCGATCACCTCCGATTTCCAGAATGTTTCGTGGTATTCAATCGGTACACCGTCATCGCCCAGAATATTTATTTGCTCGTAGGTTTCTCGTCCCCGAACAAGGATGTTTCGGGCATGCAGAATATTCTCCACCCACTTCGGAGAAATGGCTTCTGAAACATAGTCGATATACTCCGGATATTCGAGATACTTCGAGTAGCTTTCCACTGCATCGATGGCGGGGTAGCGTTTACTGTCGGCGCGGTTTTGCGACAGGGCATAAAAACACCGCGCTGCTTTTTTTGTGGCTTCGGTAACCGGTTCTTTTAAATTACCACCTGCAGGCGAAACGGTACCAATAAAAGTTACTGAGCCGGTTTCTCCGTTATTCAGATTTACAAAACCCGCGCGCGAGTAAAAGTTGGAAATAATAGCCGGCAAGTCCATCGGGAAAGCATCGGGGCCGGGAAGTTCTTCCATGCGGTTCGACATTTCGCGCAAAGCCTGTGCCCACCGCGAGGTAGAATCGGCCAGCAGTAATATTTTAAGTCCCATCGATCGGTAATACTCTGCAATTGTCATGGCGGTGTAAACCGATGCTTCGCGGGCTGCCACGGGCATGTTCGATGTGTTGGCAATAATAGTTGTACGTTCCATAAGTTTGCGTCCGGTGCGCGGGTCGTCCAGTTCCGGGAATTCGGCAAATATTTCGACCACTTCGTTGGCACGCTCGCCACAGGCGGCAACAACGATCATATCGGCGTCGGCTTGTTTAGAGAGGGCGTGTTGCAAAACGGTTTTTCCTGTTCCGAAAGGGCCGGGAATGAAACCTGTTCCTCCTTCAACTATGGGCGTGAAGCTGTCAATAACACGAATCCCTGTCTCAAGGAATTTTGCCGGGCGTGGTTTATTTTTGTAAGTCTTAATCGGGACTTTAACCGGCCATTTCTGGATCATTGAAATCTTGTGTTCGTTGCCGTCTTCGTCTTCCAGAACAGCAATTGTATCTTCAATTTTATAATCTCCTGTAGCTACTATTTCTTTTACCTTAAAATCACCTTCAAACGTGAAAGGGACCATAATTTTATGCGCTATCCAGTTTTCCTTAACTTCTCCCAACCACGATCCGGCTTCCACTTCGTCGCCAACATTGGCAAGCGGTTTAAAACTCCAGTCCTTATCCACTTCCAAAGGGTGTGTGTAATCGCCTTTTTGCAGAAACACTCCTTCCATTTTGTCGAGGTCGTGTTGAAGGCCGTCGAAATTTTTCGATAAAATTCCGGGGCCAAGAATCGCTTCAAGTAAGTGTCCTGTGAATTCTACCGGAGTTCCGGTTTTTAATCCGCGCGTGCTTTCAAAAACTTGTATGTAGGCGTTTTCGGAACCAATACGTATCACCTCCGCCATTAGTTTTACAGTGTCGTGATTAATGTAACATATCTCGTTTTGCGAAACCGGGCCATCAACTTTAACCACCACGAGGTTCGATATTATTCCGACAACTTTTCCTGTTGTAGCCATATTGTTTTATTTTATCAAACTGAACTCCGCAGGGAATTCATAATTCGTTTTTAATTCGTTAATAAGTTTATCAAGCAACTGTTTACCTGTTTCTTTATCCAGTTTCATCCATCGCTCAATTAGCAGGAGTTTCATGGTAAAGGCCAACACCTTTTCAATGGTGAAGAAGTGGAAGAAGGTATTCTCATCAAGGTATTCCCATTTGATTTTATCCACTGCTTTTTCCTTTTCAATCCATTCCAGGTTTGATTCGGCAATTCTAAACAACTCTTCGTGGTAGGGGAGCAGCTCCTCGAAATAATCTGCTTTTAGTTTTTTCTCCATGAGCAGAGGATGCACCGAATCCTCGCCTTCAACTTGCAGTAAATGAGTTTCCAAATCGTAGTTGTATTGTTTGCAGTTAAAGGCTGTAAAAATATTTTTCAGGTTTAGCTCGAAACGAAACCAATTTTGAAGAAATGAATTTGGGCATTCCAGTGCGTGTTCGTAAAACAAAGTCGTAAGGATGTTTTTAGCATGCAAATCGGCATGTTTTTTATCGTTGCCCTTCATCCAACTTATGAATGTTTTCATGTAATCTGGCAATTGAATTTCTTCGTTCTCCGGTGAAAACTGAAACCCCAATTCGTGTTTGGTAATGTTGCCCAGGTAGAAGTAAGGTTTGTTTTGCCCGAAAAAAACGTTGAGTAGGTTCAGGTTATCGAAAGGTAAAAAGAGGTATTCAACCAGCTTAAAGTCGGGTGGACTAAGCTGGTGTTGCAGTTCATCCCTGAATGCGCTGCTGGTAACAGTTGTTTTGTTCTCGTCGAAGAACAAATCGGGAAGACCGGCAATCAAACAATAATATTCTCTTTTTATCAGCATAACCGAATTTTAAATGGTCTTCATAAATCATTTAAAGCCCGGTGTAATTAGCTCTGTTCTTATGGTTTTATCTCAACTTTATTGGTTCTTTTACTCTGTTTCAACGGCATCAAACAGTAATTTTTTTGTTCCGTCTTTAAAGTATTGTTTAAAATAATTTGTAAAGTCTTCTGCGGTGAAACTGATGAGGTAACTGCCATCTTTTGGGCCAATTCTGAAGCCTGACTTTAATTTTGGTTCTACTGAAATTTCAATCCCTTTATTCATGGCTTTGGTTGCGTTTTTTTGCAGGAATGCAGTCAGTTCTTTTTGATCATCTGGTGGAAGAAGCAGGTGGAGATCCATACTTTTACCGGCTTTCGGATCCCACTTTTTGATTAAAGTGAGTATGATCTTTTTTATGAAATCGCGGTCGTTAAAGGCTTCGTTAACCGGGGAGTTGATTTGGGCGGTGCTAACAAGGTCGGTAATTTGTTGTTTTAAATGACTTATAAATTGACGTGCTGCCAGTTGCAGTTCGGCTTCTGTTCGTCTTTTATCTTCCTCTGCTTTTTTTTGTGCATCGCGAATAATCTCATCCTGAGTAAGTTTTGCCGAACGTATAATGGCATCGGCTTTTTCTTTCGCTTCAGCAAGCAGCTGGTCGGCATCGTCTTTGGCTTTGGTAATGCCTTCGTTATAGATTTTTTGCGTTATTTCTTCAATGCGGTCAGTCATAGATTTTGGTTTAGCAGTTTTTATATGGTATCCAAATCATATTTCTGGGGTACGCCGCCAACGGTAAAAACTGGTTTTTTACAACCGTGCACGATTTCAGAAACAAAAGTCCCAATCTTTTTACCGGTGAACCGCGATTCCTGGTGCGTGCGAATAATTACCATTCCGGCATCTACTTCTTCAATGTAGTTGAGCACCGCTATATAGTTTGCCTGGTCGTGCACTTTTAAAATTTTTACCTCACATTCAACACCTCGTTTTTCAAGCATCGTTTTAATTTTCTCAGCATTTTTATAGGCTAAACTTTTGCGCTCTTCAATATTTATGTTAAGTGCAGAAACGATATGAATTTTAGCCTTCATTCTTTTTGCAAAAAATGTAGCCCAATACAACCGTTTCTTGGTGTGCTGAGATATATCAATTGGAACAACGATACTATTTATCTCAGTTACCGGATATGACTTGTTGACCGAGAGTACCGGACAATACGATTTACTTACATAACGGCTTATATCGGCTGGTGTTAGGTGTTCGTTGTTGGTATGTTTACTTTTGTCTATCATCACAAAATCATAACCGCCACGTTCCGATTCAGCGATAAGAGTATTGATGATTTTTCCCCAACCAATTCGTAAAATTATGTTATTTGGAATGTCACTTCCCAAGCTCTTTTTTACAAATTCTGTAAACTTGTTTAGTGCTCCCTGGTGACGAATTTGGTTTCGTTTGGATTTTGGATTATGAAGAAATGCCGGGCCTGTTTTTATTACATCAAGGAGGAAGATACGCATATTCAACGCATTGGTAAAAAACAAGGCTTGTTTTAGAATGCTTTCTCCGTCACGATTTTGAGGGATGTGTGCCAGAATACTATTCGATCTATAGTTCATAGTTATTCTTGTTAAAAGTTGTCTTCCAATGTAATAAATGCATATTTGCTACACTTAACTTATGTAATAGCATATACGAAAATTGGGGAATTAGTTACACAATACTGATGCACAACATATAAAATAATGATGTTAAAGCAGGGACTTAAAATTGCAGAAATAAAAGTTAGCGCGATTTATTTTTTCGGGCTACCAGAACAGCGCCAATAAATACCAGTGCAGCACCAATAATTGTTATGGCTGAAAATCGTTCGTGTTCCACCCACGACACATTGAGCTCGGTTAAAATGCCCATGGTAATAAAAGTGATCATCGGGTTTAGAATTAAAATGATGCTGACCTTATTTGCCTCGGCATATTTTAGTGCTTTGCCAACACAAGTGTAAGCAATAAAGGTATTGGTACCTAAGAATAGCAGAAGCAACCACCATGTCCAGTGAAGTTCCAATAACGGGCGAAATTCAATAAATGGAATATAAAGGACAGATGGCAAACCAAATAACATCAGGTTTAAACTATCCACAGAGAAAGTACTCACAAGTTTCTTTTGCAGAATGGCATAAATTGACCAGGCAACAGCTCCGGAAATTGTTAAAAGAATTCCAATTTTATAATTACCTGCAGTTTCAAAAAACGCCTGCAACTGATCGCGATAGAAAAAGGAAAAACCAAGTATTGCAATGGAAAATCCAATGATCTGGTTGCGGAGCAGTTTTTCTTTAAAAATGACGAAACCGGCAATGGCCAGAATTAGTGGCCCGGTTTGAATAAAAAGCTGGGCGTTGCTCGGTGTAGTGTGGTGAATGCCCAACATGTAGCCCATATAATTCCATGAGAGTGCCAGTGCTGCAAAAATTAACAGTAAAGGTGGTTTTATTAAAATATGGAATGATTTTGGGGCTTTAAATGACTGCCACACAGAAAGCATAATAAATGCAATAACAAAACGAATCCAAACCACAGTAACCGGATCGACCTTGCGCACGGCAACTTTTAGGGCAATGGCTAAAAAGCCCCAAAAGAAAGCTGTAATAGCTGCGTAAATGATTCCTTTTGTGTGGTTTTGCATGTAATGAAATGTATTTAAACAAACATCCCGGAAAGTTATCCGGGATGCAAGTTAGTTTATATGTTGTGATCTTTAGCGTAATTCAGCACCAAAATCCCGTTGAAAAGCCATAATCAGCTTTTGCATGGTTTTGTCGATCTGTTTGTCTTTTAACGTTTTGTTGTCATCGCGCAGGATGAAACTCACGGCGTATGATTTTTTACCGTCAGGTACACCTTTGCCTTCGTATACATCAAACAAGTCAACTTCGCGCAATAACTGGCGCTCCATTTTAAAGGCTGTTTCTTTTAGCTGGCTGAACTTAACTGATTTATCAAGCAGCAAAGCTAAATCGCGACGAACGGCCGGGAATTTAGGCAACTCGTTAAACAGCACTTTGTGTTGCTTATGGGCTTTAAATACGCTGTCCCAGTTGAAATCGGCGTAATAAACCGGATTCTCAATCTCGAACTTCTTCAACCATTTTCCGGCAACAATACCCAATTTCAATACAACTTTATTGTTGTAAGTGTAAGCCAGTACTTCGCTGAATAATTCGTCCTCGCAATCGTCAATCTGCATTTTGTCGGCAGATAAACCAAGGCGTTTCAGAATGCTTTCAGCATATGATTTTAATCCGTAGAACGAAGCAGCTTCTTCTTTCATCGTCCAGCTCTCAGCTTCTTTGTTACCGGTTACGAAAAGTCCAAGGTGACTTTCTTCCCAGTAATTATTGGCAGGCTGGTCTTTTAACTGCGTTCCTTTATAAAAATAGGTGTTCCCGAATTCGTAAACCTTTAAGCTTTTATTCTGGCGGTTGGCGTTGTAGGCAATACATTCAAGCCCGCCGAATAACAAGGTTTGGCGCATTCCGTTTAAGTCTGCACTTAACGGATTCAGCATTTTTACTGATTGCTCATCTTTGTACTGTTCCAAACCTTCGTAGTAGCTCGATTTTGTTAGCGAGTTCGACCAGATTTCGTTAAAACCCTGCGATGTCAGCATTTCTGCAACAAGGTTTTTAACACTGTCGGGGTTTGGTTTGTCGGCAGTTTGCAACGATGATTTTACCTGGGTAGGAATTTCAATGTTGTTATATCCGTAAATTCTCAGGATCTCTTCAATTACATCTGCTTCACGTTTTACATCAACACGGTAGGCCGGAACAAGCAACTCCAAACCGGTTTCGTTCTCACTTTCAATTTTAATTTCCAGCGATTCGAGAATGCTTTTTACGGCATCAGCACCCAAATCTTTTCCGATTAAACGAGTAATGTTTGCAAACGAAACATTCACTTTAAAATCTTCAATCGGCTCAGGGTAAATATCTATAATGTCAGAAGAAATTGTTCCTCCGGCAATTTTTTTGATCAATAATGCGGCACGTTTGAGTGCGTAAATTTGTCCGTTCGGGTCAACACCGCGTTCGAAACGGAACGATGCATCCGTGTTCAAACCATGACGACGGGCTGTTTTTCGAATATAAACCGGATCGAAATAGGCACTTTCCAAAAACACGTTTTTAGTTGATTCTTTCATGCCCGATTTAATACCTCCAAAAACACCACCAATACACATGGCTTCTTCGGTGTTGCAGATCATCAAATCGTTTTCATCCAGTTCGCGTTCCACTTCATCAAGTGTAGTGAACTTTGTTTTTGCAGGCAGAGTTTTTACGATCACTTTTCCGCCGGTAATTTCATCGGCATCAAAAGCGTGTAACGGTTGGGCAGTTTCAAATAACACGTAATTGGTAATGTCAACCACGTTGTTAATTGGAGTCAGACCAATCATTTTTAAACGGTTCTGCAACCACTCCGGCGACTCTTTTACTTCAATTCCAGAAATAGTAACGGCTGCATAACGCGGACAAGCTTCGGTATTTTCTACTTCTACCGGAATAACCAGATTGTTATTGTCAACTTTAAAGTCGTCAACCGATGGTTTTGTATATTCAATATCCTGTGTTTTCTTCAGGAAAGCTGCCAAATCGCGGGCTGCTCCAATGAATGAAGCTCCGTCGATACGGTTTGGTGTTAAGTCGATTTCAATAACCCAATCCGACTCAACATTAAAATAATCTTTTGCCGGTGTACCAACTTTTGCGTGGGGATCAAGCACCATAATTCCGTCGTGACCATTACCCAGTCCGATTTCATCTTCGGCGCAGATCATTCCCATTGATACTTCGCCACGTATTTTCGATTTTTTAATTTTAAATTCCTGGTCGCCATCGTAAAGAGTTGTTCCAACAGTTGCCACAACTACTTTTTGTCCGGTAGCTACGTTTGGCGCACCGCAAACAATCGGCAATGCTTCATCGGTGCCAACATTAACTGTTGTTTTGCTTAAATGATCTGAATTAGGGTGTTGCTCGCAGGTAATAACTTCACCAATTACCAAACCTGCCAAACCACCTTTTACGGTTTCAACCTCTTCTAAACCGCCAACTTCCAATCCGGTTTGCGTTAGAATGTCGCAAATCTCTTCGGGCGATTGTTCCAGTTTAATGTAATCTTTTAACCAGGAATATGAAATCTTCATTTTGCAATCAATTTTTTTGAATCGCACAAAAGTACTGATTTTTATAAGATATACATAAGCAGCTTTCTGCTAATCATAAAGAATTTAAAAAGGATTATGGTGAGTAGTTTAAATCTTAGGTAACAAAATGAAGCAACGCTTTAAAATTTCTATCAACAAGCGCTTGGTTTTATCTATTTCCGAACTGTGAATTAATGCTTCTTCCTGATTCTTCTTGTTGCTTTTGTCTCAAGCCAGACGGGCTCTTCCTTTTGTTCACAGAAATAGAAATATGAGGTGTTCACGATTTCGCTTTGCTCAATTCCATTCGATGAAAAGGAAGCAAACCTGCCGGCCGGTAGGCGGGAATCTTGTCAAAAATTTAGCTTTTTATCGTCAGCGGTGGCTTTTTTGAATACCTTTTTCAGCTATGGGAAAAAGTATTTCCCGCCTGGAAAGGCATTTGAAAAGCTTTCTTGAAGCATTCAAAACCGTAAAAAACTTGAATTCTGTCATTTATCAATGTGTCCAAATGTATTATCTTGCACAGCTGAATTTGAATTATCATAAATATTAGGGAAATGAAACGAGTCCCGAAAAAATCGGGACGAGTTCCATCTTATACCTTATAGTAACAAACAATTTTAATAAGATGAAAAAACTGCTATTTTTTGTTTTTATTTTGGGTTTGGTGGTCACATCGTGCCAAACACAGAAAAAAGAAAGTACAAGTAATATGGAGAATCCGTTTTTTAAAGAGTGGAATACCCCGTTTGGTGTTCCTCCGTTTGATCAGATTAAAGATGAGCACTACCGTCATGCATTTGCAGAAGGAATGCGTTTGCACAAAGAGGAGATTGATGCAATTGTAAATAATCCCGAAAAGCCAACTTTTGAAAATACAATGGTTGCGCTCGACAAGTCCGGATCGTTTTTGAATCGTGTAAGTAATGTGTTTAGCAATTTAAGCAGTGCACATACCAACGATAGTATTCAGGCCATTGAAAAGGATATCGAGCCGCAATTATCTGCGCATTACGATGATATCAATCTGAATGAAGGTTTGTTCAAAAAAGTGAAAGCGGTTTACGAACAACGTGAAAACCTTGATCTGACAACTGAGGAAGCTCGTTTTTTGGAGAAAAAATACAAGTCGTTTGTTCGTGGTGGTGCTGAACTTCCGGCCGATAAAAAAGCTCGTATGCGTGAGATCAACGGCGAATTGGCAACGCTTTCAGTACAATTTGGCGAGCACGTTTTGAAAGACAACAACGCTTTTAAACTGGTTATTGAAAATGAGGCTGAATTGGAAGGTCTGCCAGCTGCTGCTGTTTCGGCTGCTGCTGCCGCTGCAAAAGAAGAAGGACAGGAGGGAAAATGGATTTTCACCATTAGCCGCCCAAGTTTGTATCCGTTCCTTACCTATTCGCCAAACCGTGCTTTGCGCGAGAAGTTGTACAAAGGTTACATTATGAAAGGCGACAATGGCAACGAGTACGACAACAACAAAATTGTAGCCCGCATGGCAGCATTGCGCAGCGAGCGTGCAAAACTGTTTGGTTACAACAACCATGCTGAATACATTTTGGCCGAAAACATGGCTCAAAATCCTGAAAACGTATACGATATTTTAATCCAGGTTTGGGATAAAGCACTTCCGGTTGCCAAGCAAGAGGTGATTGACATGCAGGCTATTGCCGACAAAGAAGGCGCCAACATTAAAATCGAAGGCTGGGATTGGTGGTACTACGCCGAGAAAGTTCGTCAGGCGAAATATGCGCTGAGCGAAGAAGATGTAAAACCATATTTCCAGGTTGATAATGTACAAAAAGGCATTTTTACGTTAGCGAATAAGCTTTATGGAATTACGTTCACAGAAAGAACCGATTTGCCCAAATACCATAAAGATGGTAAAGTATTCGAGGTGAAAGAAGCTGATGGAAGTACAATTGGTATTTTTTACACCGATTATTTTGCACGTGCAAGTAAACAAGGTGGCGCATGGATGAGTTCATTCCGCAAACAGGAAATGATGGATGGCGAAAATGTTCTTCCGGTAATTACAAACGTGTGTAATTTTCCGGCTCCAACAGAAGATATGCCTTCGTTGTTGAGTTTGGACCAGGTTACAACGATGTTCCACGAATTTGGTCACGGTTTGCACGGCTTGCTTTCGAATTGCGAAACACACACATTGTCGGGAACTTCTGTTGCCCGCGACTTTGTAGAGCTTCCATCTCAGATTATGGAAAACTGGGCTTTCGAGCCTGAAATGCTTGCATTGTATGCAAAACACTATAAAACCGGTGAAGTAATTCCTGATGAACTGGTAACGAAAATCAACAATGCAGCACACTTTAACCAGGGATTTGCCACGGTTGAATTTTTGGCTGCCGGTTTGCTCGACATGGATTTCCATACCTTAAATGAAGTTGATCCGAATATGGATGTTGAGGCTTTTGAAAAAGCGTCGATGGATAAATACGGATTGATTCCGCAAATTGCTCCACGTTACCGCAGTACTTACTTCTCACATATTTTTAACGGAGGTTATTCTTCCGGTTACTATGCCTATTTGTGGGCCGAAGTATTGGATAAAGATGCTTTCCAGGCGTTTAAAGAAAACGGTTTGTTCGATCAGGCAACAGCTGCTTCGTTTCGCGAGAATGTATTGTCGAAAGGTGGATCAGACGATCCTATGAAATTGTACCTGCAATTTCGTGGTAAAGAACCGGGAATTGAACCATTGCTGAAAGGCAGAGGATTGATGTAATAAATTAAAAAGATTTATCATATAAACGAAAGGTCGCCAATGGCGGCCTTTTTTATTGCTGAAAAAACAAATTATGTATTGTGGCTGCATCGCGAGATCTGTGCTCTGCCTGTTGTCAGAGCAATGACAATTAGTTTGTCAGATTAAACGCTGACAGGTTTGTGTCCTGAACAACCTGTCGGCGTACTTGTACCTGATAGCGTTAAACAAAAATTTACCAAATTTATTGATATTAACCGGCAGTCAGGATTTCATAGCCACAGCAAAACAAGGCGGTTGCAAACCGCCTGTCCCGGGAGCCGGGAAAAATCATTTATAAAAAAACACTACTGTCCGACTAAAAAGCAATTAAGAAAAAGATTCTTTCGCTTCATTTTATTACGCTCAGAATGACAGAATATTACGATTGAGAGAGCTTCGGGGGGGACGGCAGAGCCGTATCCCCCCGAAGCAAAAGCCGCAAAAAACTTGTCATTCCGAGCGAAGCGAGGAATCTGTTCAATGTTAGTCGGACAGTAGTGATAAAAAAATTACCAAACGATGTAATGCTTTTGTAAGCCCCGCGTCTTAACTTTGAAAACAAGCAAAAACGAAAACAAAACAAAGGAGCACATGGTTGCCAGGGATTTTAAAACAAGTGTACTGCCGGTCAGTAATAAGTTGCTTCGCTTTGCAACGCACTTTTTACACGACGAAGATCAGGCGCGGGATGTGGTGCAGGATGTGTTCCTGAAATTATGGCAACGAAAGGAAACGCTCGACGAAGTTGAAAACATTGAGGCTTTTGCGATGCGAATGACACGGAACCGCTGCCTCGATGTAATAAGAGCAAATAAAACCGTTCCGATAGATGAAGACACAGACCGAAGATTAAAGGCGAAAACGATAGACGTTCATTCAAAAGTTGAGTTAGGTGAGTCGGCAAAACAAATAAAAATGCTGATAGGGCAACTGCCCGAGTTACAGCAAAACGTAATGCACATGCGAGACATAGAACAACTCTCGTACGATGAAATTGAAGAGGCTACCGGACTACAACGAAATGCGATAAGGGTAAACCTTTCGAGAGCACGAAAAAAAGTGCGCGATGAATATTTAAAAATTAACAGAAATGATGGAAGCACAAGAAATACTACGATTACTACAACGCTACTTTGATGGCGAAACCACTGAGGCTGAAGAGCAACAATTGTATGCTTATTTTCAGTCGGGCGAAGTAGCTGAAGAATTGGCAGAGTACGCGGAATTTTTCGGAGGTATATCAGAGTTGGTGAGAAAAGCTGATGATCCGACCATTGAAGATGATGTGATGGATTATATTCTGGAAAACGAACACCGTGATAAAACGAAATACCTCACCATGTGGAAAACGGTTACGGGAATTGCCGCTGCAGTAATCATCGCTCTTGGCGGTTTCCTATTCTACCAGGAACAGCAAAAGCCTTTCGACGATACGTTTAAAAATCCAGAAGAAGCTTATGCTTATGCAGCCAAAACACTGCAGTTTGTTGGCAGTAAATACAACGAGGGATTGGCACACTTAGCCGAATTTGATAAACTAAGAAAGGGAAGTGAGCCTGTTAAAAAAGCCACTGAGCCGGTAGTAGAGTTTTACGAAGGAATTGAAAAAATAGAAGCAACAGAAGCAAGTAGCCCGTTGCAGGACTTAGATAGCTTGTAATGTGAAAAAGCTTCGACTTAAAATAGTGAAAAAGCATTCAGAAAAGATGTAGTTGGCGCGCATTCTGCAAGTTCTGGGTGGAAAACGAAAAGTACAAACAAAAAAAACGAATATCATGAAACGAGCAATTAGATGCACTGGCTAAATGAGAAACATTCAAAAGCGAGTTACATCGAATGCCGTTGAAGATTAAAAATCTTAATGAGATGAAAAAGTTATTATTGATTTTAGCAGTTGTATTGCCCATGGCAGTGCTTGCACAAAAAAGCCCGGTTGACAAGCTCTTCGAAAAATATGCCAACCAAAAGGGAATGACCACCGTGAATATTTCCGGTAAATTACTGGGATTTGCAGCCCAAATTGAAACAGGCGATAAAGACACACAGGAATTATTATCAGGATTAGACGGTGTTCGGATTTTAGCGGTTGAAGATGACGCTTTAAATGAAAAGCTTGATTTTTACAAAGAATTAGAAGCTGGTGGTTTTTTCAAAAACAACGATTTTGAAGTGTTGATGGAAGTGACCGAGGACGATGAAATTGTTCGTTTCCTTGCAAGGGATGCCGGTAACGGTAAGATATCAGACTTGATTCTTGTAGTAGGAGGAGATGACAACGCGCTGATCAGTATCAGTGGAATAATCGATCCGCAAAATATTGGCAAGATCACCAAAGCTGTTAATGTTGATGTCGGTGATTTTGAATAACAGAGTTTACCATCAAATCTAACCATATCAGAAAAAATCCGGGTTTTGCCCGGATTTTTTTATGTATGAAATTTCATACAAAAGAAATAACTATTTATACCCATCCTCTTATCCTTCCCTGCAAGCAACTACCCTTTATACACATCTTTTATCGATTAAGATATTTGAGAGCGATTTGAAAGCCTTCAAATTTGCTTAAAAAGACATTTAATCCATTCTTAATAGAAATGTATCCGGGTGGGCCATGTGATTTGTAACCACTCCAACCACTTAAGCGAGCTATTGCCCATGCAGCCCATGCCAGGGATTTCTCGGGGTACGGATTTTTTTGTTTTTTTGTTTTTCCTTCTATCTCTGTTTTTAATAATATTTCTATAAACTCTATTTGTTGTGGGCTAAATGCTGATTTAGCCTCAATTATTTCTTTTTTGTTGAGCGATAATTTTAGTGACATGCTTATTAGTGCTACTTGTAGCGCCATAACAACTTGTTTTTTAAGCGCTGCTCCGGTTTCCAATTGACTGGCTTCGAGCTCAAAGCCTTTACTCTTGAGTATCCTGAATAGTTCTTCAATATACCAACGGTTTGCATACCACTCTAAACACTGCATAGCATCAGCAGTGCAATTTATAGGGTGTGTTGTAAGCAATCGCCATATAATAGACGACTCTCCTTTGGGTATACTTTTAGTTTCTCGAGCTTCTATGGCAAATAGTTCTACATGATCGGGAAAATCACCCATGTGCGATTTTCGTGGCTTTTTAATCTTGACTTTCACATAGCGCAACTCCATTCTAACCGTTCTTGATTTTCTTTTTTTATTCCCTTTTACTTCCAGATTATAAGTACTTTGAAGCTCTTGCTGTTCCAGTTTTTCGAAGAGTTTTTCATCGCTGCATGCCAATCGTCTGTTTATACTTGAACGGATCAGCAAATGCGTTTGCTCATCGGGTAGACTGCAAAGCTCTTCGTAAATGTCAGATTTCCTGTCTCCAACTATAGTAACCATAGGGGTTTGTGCTAGAACCTTTCTGGATGTTTGTGCTGTTTCTATCCACCTAAAGGACTCCTTTTGACTAATAGATTGTTCTTTATAAGCACGTTCATGCTTATTTGCTTTATCCCAACTCCGATTCCAGATCTTTACATCGGCAATACCAAGCGGCATTTTATCTTTTGCATCCAGAACCAACATAGGATGACAAAAGAAGCCCCCGTTGTCGTTTTTAGTAACAGGACCTACGTCCTTGTCGCTTTTGCCAATACGACCCAAGTGATGGATGAAATTAAACTCTGTAGTATCCTGTATACAAAGCAAATGTGCTGCATTTTGATTAGAGGCACATTGATTGCTTAAAGCCTTGATCAAATCCTTATATGTAAAACAGTTGTTGCTAAACATGCGATATGCTCCTATTTTTTCGGTGTTGGTCATACAAAACTTATTAACCGTTGCTTTGCCCAAAGTAAACATATCTGACATTACTTTCTCAGCTCTTTTGGCAATTCTGACATCCGGTAAAACATCCCTGCAAAATCCGTTAAACTCCTTGATTATCATACCCTTAAGATAATAAAAAGAAGTCTTATTCATAATGTTATATTATTGATTTTCAGATCTTTATCCTGTTTTGATTATCTGCTCAACATTATTTCAAAGAACGAATATTTGTGTATAAAGGGTAGCTGCAAGCAAGGAAGGACGATTGGCCGGTGAATCTATGCACTGTTAGCTCAATGCTTGTGCTTAACGTAGTTTGGAATGGAGGCTGATCGTCTCTCCATTAAAAAAGCTACCCTTTATACACATCTTTTAAGAACTTCATTGCTACAAGGTAGCCTTCATATTTGTTGTAAAAGACATCAAGTCCGTTCTTAACCGATATGTACCCTGGTGGGCCATGGGATTTATAACCGCTCCAGCCACTAAGCCGTGCTATTGCCCAGGCACACCATGCCAAGCTTTGGCAGGGATATGGGTTTTGTTGTTTCTTCGTTTTCCCTTCTATCTCATTTTTTAATAATAACCCTATAAACTTTATTTGTTGTTGGCTAAAGACCAGTTCAGCTTTTATTGCTTCTTTATTGTTGAGCGATAACTTAAGTACCATTATCGTTAATGCCACCTGGAGTGCCATGACAACCTGTTTTTTCAATGCTGCACCAGTTTCAAGTTGCGAGGCTTCAAGTTCAAAGCCCTTGCTTTTCATTATCCTGAAAAGTTCTTCAATAAACCACCTGTTGCCGTACCATTCAAGGCATTTCATTGCCTGGCTTGCCCCGGTTATTGGGTGTGTAGTCAATAACCTCCAAACTATCGGGGGTTCTCCCCCGGGAATTGTTCCCGGTTGTTCCCGGGCTTCAATAGCCCATAATTCAACATATTCAGGAAGGTTCTTGTCGCGTAACCTTTCAGGCCTTTTTATTTTAACCTTTACATATTTTAATGCCATCTTTGCTGTACGGGCTTTTCGCTTTTTATTCCCTTTTATCTCTAAACCATAAACAGCTTTTTGTTCTTGCCCTGATAGCTTTTTATAAAGTTTCCCGTCCCCTTCTGCCAATTTCCTGTCTATTCTTGAACGCACCAGTAAATGGGTTCGTTCATCCGACACAAGGGCAAACTCGCTAAAAATATCGGATTCCCTGTCCCCAATGATGGTCAACAGTGGTGCTTTGTCTAAAACAGATTGTGTTTTTCGGGCACTTTCAACCCAACGGTACGATTCCTTTTCTGCGATATCCTGTTTCCAGTAACTTCGCTCAAATTTATCCTGTTTGTCCCAGTTACGGTTCCACAATTCTATGCTTGACAGGCCAATAGGCATTTTGTCTCCTTCGTTTACCACCAACATGGGATGGCAAAAGAAGCCCGCGTTGTCGTTCTTTGTTACCGGGCCGATATCTTTGTCTTTTTTCCCAATCCGTTGCAGATGGTTGGTAAAATTAAACTCTGTTGTGTCCTGTATGCAAAGAAGGTGTGCACCGCCTTGCTTGGCCTTGCAACTGGAAATTACACTTTCCGTTAGTTCGATATGGCTGAAACTATTATTCCCAAACATACGATATGCCCCAATTTTTTCTGTATTTGTTCTACTAAATTTGTTTACTACTGCTTTGCCGAAGTTAAGCATATCTCCCATAATTTTTTCTGCACGTTTTTCTATTCGGACATCAGGTAAAAAACCGCTAAAAAAACCCTTAAACTCCTTGACTATCACAGCTTTAAGATACGAAAAATCAACCAGAATGCCAATATTATGCTGTTGTTAATCAGACTGTTAGTTGTGTTTTTATCAACAATTTTATGTTAGCCCAACAATAAATCAAAGAACGAATATTTGTGTATAAAGGGTAGATTAAAAAAGGGAGAGACAGGAGTGAGGGTAAATGTTGAAGGTTTGAGCTAAAGATGTAAAAACCGATTCTTTTGATTAGAAAGTTATAAAATTAGCCTCATTCTCTATAAAATGAATAGGTACACCTTTTACAAAACCTTTCAGCCACTGTGCACAATAATCCATGCCTGCTTCTTCCGATTTTATATGCCCCAGAAAGATTACCGCTTTGTTTTTTCCCAGTGTCGCTGCATCGTTGGCATAAAGGTAAGTTTCCCATTCGCTGGCTTCGCCGGCAACCATAACTTCCACGTCGGGCAGATTCAGCATTTGAATCTGACGAGCGCCACCGGGAGCACCAACTGCCAGACCAACTTTGGTAAATTTCATTTCAGGGTTGCCGATTACTCGAACAGTTTGTAGGCCAAATTTATCTTTTAATTCACTGGCAAAGTCAGCCAGCTTTTTCTCCGGCATTTTGTATAGTCTGCCTTCATCGTTAATGGCATAATCTTTCCAACCAAGTTTTTCAATCATTCCTGCATAAATTCCATCGGGTTGAGTCATGTGAATATGATCATGAAACCGGAATACAACTAAATTGTGGTCTTCAATAAATTTGCGTTTTTCTGTATAAACGGGGTCGTTTGTATATGAGTCGGTTTCATCAAGGTGGTTGTAGAAAATGGGTTCGTGGGTAATAATAAAGTTGCAGTTCATTTCAACCGCCTTTTGTAGTGTACTCATATCTGCAAACATACAAACTGCAATACCTTTTATTTCCGTGTCGGGATCGCCAACTTTAAACACATCAACAGTAGTTTCTGCCCAGTCGCAGGTAACGTTTTTTTTCATCAGGTTTACTACCGCTTGGGGTGTTATCTTGTTTTGTGCAAAAGTCTCAAATGGAATAAGCAGTACAAATAGCAAAAGTTTCTTCATTGGTTTAAATTTTAAGTGGTATTGATGTTTTCAAAAGTAAAGAATTTTTATTTGCTGTGGCGCCGCATGTTCGCATTAACTGGTGTAAAGCATAGTTATTGTTCAATATCCGAAATTAGAAAGCAACTATTGTTGCACACATTTTATGTTGTATAAAATAGTTTTGTCAACAGAGTAGAAACTCAAAATAATTTACGGTGATAAAATTCGAATCTGAAAGAAAAAATCCATTAAAAATTAAGAACTCAAACCAGTGGTTATAAAAGTCTGATAAGCTGATTTTTATGGGTTTTTTGCGTTGTTCAGATTATTAATTTTGTTAGAAAATCATTATAAAATGGCAAAAGTAAAAGGAGCAGTTGTTGTTGATAAGGAAGGCTGCAAAGGATGTAGTCTGTGTGTGGAAGCTTGTCCGCACGATGTATTGGCATTACACAAAGAGGTAAACAGCAAAGGGTATCATTATTCGTATATGAGTAATCCTGATGCTTGTATTGGATGCGCCAATTGTGGTGTTGTTTGTCCGGATACGTGCATAACTATTTACCGTGCAAAAGCCAGTTAGAAAAAGATTAATTTAAAAGATTAAGGATTAATCAATCAATCGACAATTAAAAAATTAGATATGGGAGAATTAAGATTAATGAAAGGAAACGAGGTGTTAGCTGAGGCTGCCATCCGCTGCGGATGCGACGGTTATTTTGGCTATCCCATAACACCTCAGTCGGAAGTGATGGAAACACTTATGGCTCGCCAGCCTTGGAACGAAACAGGAATGACGGTGTTACAAGCCGAAAGTGAAGTTGCTTCGATAAACATGGTTTACGGTGCTGCTGCCACCGGTAAAAAAGTTATGACTTCATCATCGAGCCCGGGTATTAGCCTTATGGCTGAAGGGATCTCGTACATTGCCGGAGCGGAACTACCTTGTTTAATAGTAAATGTTCAACGTGGTGGCCCGGGACTAGGAACCATCCAGCCATCGCAGGCTGATTACTTTCAGAGTGTAAAAGGTGGTGGCCACGGCGATTATAAAATGATTGTACTTGCACCTGCATCGGTTCAGGAAATGAACGACTTTGTTGATCTTGGTTTCGAACTGGCTTTTAAATACCGCAATCCGGCAATGATTTTGGCCGATGGTGCTATTGGTCAGATGATGGAAAAAGTAGAACTGGCCGACCAAAAATCACGCTGGACAAAAGAAGAAATCGAAAAAATGAGCGGAGATTGGGCAATCATCGGAAAACCAAAAAACCGCAAAAAGAATATTGTTACTTCGTTGGAAATGGATTCTGACAAAATGGAAGAAAATAACCGCCGTTTCCAGGAGAAGTATCGTAAGATGGAAGAAGAGGAAGTGCGTTATGAAGCTATTCAATGCGACGATGCAGAATTTGTAATTGTGGCATTCGGAACTTCGGCCCGTGTTTGCCAAAAAGCAGTGGAAATTGCCCGTGCAAAAGGATTAAAAGTTGGACTTCTTCGTCCGATTACCTTGTTCCCGTTCCCTAAAAAAGCGATACAGGAACTGGCGCGAAAAGCCAAAGGTTTCCTTTCGGTTGAAATGAGTGCCGGTCAAATGGTAGAAGATATCAAGCTGTCGGTTTACGAAGCCGGAAGCAATGCACGTGTGAACTATTTTGGCCGCATGGGCGGTCTTATTCCAACACCCGATGAGGTAGTTGAGGCACTGGAAGAAAAATTTTCATGGGAGTTAAGTTATGGAGTTAAACGTAGTTACTAAACCGGAGGAGATTATGGATATTAAAGAAATAATTAAACCGGAAAACCTGGTTTATCAGAAGTCGGAAGTTTTGAACGACGATATTATGCACTACTGCCCGGGATGTTCTCATGGTGTGGTTCATAAAATTATGGCTGAACTGATTGAGGAAATGGGCCTTCAGGAAAAAACCGTTGGTATTGCACCGGTGGGATGCGCGGTTTTTGCCTACAATTATATAGATATCGATTGGCAGGAGGCTGCTCACGGTCGTGCTCCTGCAGTGGCAACCGGCGTTGCTCGTTTAAATCCTGACAATTTTGTTTTCACTTACCAGGGCGATGGCGACCTTGCATCGATTGGCTCGGCCGAAATTATGCATGCTTGCAACCGTGGCGAGAATATTCTTGTCGTGTTCATTAATAACGGAATTTACGGAATGACCGGAGGACAGATGGCACCAACAACACTGGAAGGAATGGTAACATCAACCACACCAACCGGACGGAATGTAGATTTGAACGGTTATCCGATGAAGATTACCAATTTGATCGCTCAGCTGCCGGGAACATCGTATGTAACACGCCAGGCGGTGCATACTGCGGCTACAGCTCGCAAATGCAAACGATCGCTGAAAAAAGCTATCCAAAATGTACTGGATAAAAAAGGAACTTCATTTGTAGAGGTGGTTTCAACCTGTAACTCGGGGTGGAAAATGAGTCCAGTTGAAGCGAACAATTGGATGGAAGAAAATATGATTCCGTACTATCCGTTGGGCGATTTGAAAGACAGTGTTAAAGGGGAACATTCGGAAAATTAGAAGTTAAGCATTGAAGCATTAACGAATTAAAGCATTGAAATTATGACAGAAGAAATGATAATTGCCGGATTTGGAGGACAAGGTGTGCTTTCAATGGGTAAAATTCTTGCCTATTCGGGTATTATGGAAGACAAGGAAGTAACCTGGTTTCCGTCGTACGGACCTGAAATGCGCGGAGGCACGGCCAACGTTACTGTAATTGTTAGCGATACCCGCATTAGTTCGCCTATTTTACAAGAATTTGATACTGCCATTATTCTGAATCAGCAGAGTATGGATAAATTTGAAAAGGCGGTAAAATCCGGCGGTACTTTATTGTACGATCCGAATGGTGTGATCAATCCGCCAACGCGTACCGACATCAACATCTTTAAAGTTGAAGCCACAAAAATGGCTGTTGAGATGGGAAATCCAAAGGTGTTTAATATGATCGTTTTTGGAAGTTACCTGAAAGTACGACCGATTCTTTCGTTGGATAACGTTGAAAAGGGATTGGAAAAATCACTTCCGGAACGTTACCACAAGCTGATTCCACTAAACCTTGAGGCCATTAAAAAAGGACAGGAGATTGTGGATGATGTACAATTGGTTTAAAAAAATTTTGGCAGACTATAGAAAGCCTTTCATCAGTTTGATGAGGGGCTTTTTTTATATTCAATGTCAAAATAAAGGCATTCTAACAAAACCAATTCCGGCTTTCCTCAATATTTGGAAATGTTAACTGGGATTCTTTGATAACATCGGGTAAGATGAACCAGAAAGTAGTTCCGGTTTCTTTATCTGATTTAACGCCAATATGTCCGCTGTGTGCTTCTATTGCTATTTTGCAGAAGTTTAATCCCAGACCTGTTGATTTTATTCTTTCCGGAATATTATCTCCTGCTTGTTTAAAGTATTCAAAAATAAGTTCTTGTTTTTCCTTAGGTATCGCAGGTCCCGGATTATGAATCTGAATTGATAACTGATCAGAATTTAACTGATCAAATTTAAGTGTTATTGTTTCGTTTTCAGGGGTATATTTAATGGCGTTGGTTAGTAAATTTACAAACACACGCTTGATTATTTCGTAATCAATTTTAATCACAAAATCTATATCTAATACCAATTTACAATTTAAATTTTTTGCTTTTGCCATAAATGAAACTTCCTCTAAAGCCTTTTTTACAATAACGCCTAACGGAATGTTTTCTTTGTGTAATTCCAGCTTCGAATCTTTGTATTTGTATACATCCAGCAGGTTGTGGATTAAGGATTGCATCGAATAACCCGATTGTTGAATAAGTTGGTCGTACGATTCCATGTTCTTCATGTTTTGGTAGTTCACAATTACATTTAATGGCGTTTTCAAATCATGAACCAACATGTTGGTCATACTTTCCTGAAATTTGGAAAGGCTTTTTAATTTGGAGTTTGTATGTTGAAGCTGGATGGCTTGTTGTTCTATTCGTTTATTTTTTTCAGCCAGTTTTTTTCGCGATCGGGCTACAACAACCAATATAACAGCAATTGCCAGAAATGCAATGGTTAATGCTATTCCGATGGTGATGTATCGTCGTAGTTGTGCTTTGTTTAAAGCAACCTCATGAGAGAGCCGTAAATTTTCTGTTTCGGTGTTTAATAAATCGTATTTGGCTTCAATGGTGGCAACACTTTTCTCTTTTTCAATATTAAAAATCCGGTCTTTTAATTTGTTGGCTTTTAATAAATGGTCAACAGCTTTATCGTAAGCCTTCTTCTTCATATACAAGTTATAAAGAGAGGAGTGTATATTTTGCAAAACACTAAGGTTTTTATAATTCTGTGCCAGTTGCAAAGCTCGGGTAAGTTCTTGTTCTGCTTTAGTAGTGTTTTCCACCAATAAATAGGTTTGCCCTAATACAGTCCGGGTTCGTGCTTCGCTCATTTCATTATTATTGGCTATACGCAAATTAAGTGCTTTGTTGGCATAGTAGAAAGCCGAATCAGGCAAATCCTGTTTTTTGAATATAATAGCTATATTATTGTACAATATATCAACGCCTTTTTTGATATTTAATTCATTTTTTAATTGCAGCGATCGTTGGTATTGTTCCAGTGCTTTATCATATTCGTGTAGGTTTTCATATACCAATCCCAGGTTGGTGTGCACATATGATTCTCCTTTTTTGTTATTCAGTTTTTGCCGGATAGCAAGTGATTGCTTCAAATATTTTAAAGCCTCGTCAGTTTTATCCATCGACTCGTACAATAAGCCCATATTGCTTGAAATAAGCCCAACACCTTTCAAGTAATTATTTTCCTCACTTAAGCTCAGTGCTTCTTTATAATATTCCAATGCCTTGCTACTTTGGTTATTGGCTTTATGCCAAAGAGCCAGGCTGTTGAATAGCATCGCTTTTAATTTTGGGTCGCTTGTGTAATCGATAATTTCCTGGGCTTTGGTAAAAGTATTGTATGCCTCTGTGTATTTTCTTTTTGAATAATAATAGCCTCCAATTTTATTCAGACTTTCTAATTGCAAATTATAATCTTCTATCTCTTTAGCCAGATTATAAGCTTCTTGATAATAGAATAATGATGAGTCGGAAAGTTGTTTGCTTTTATACAATTGCCCAAGTTGAATATACGATTTTGCCAGTTGCGGATACAGACTATTGGTTTCCGCAATTTTTGTTGCAAATTGAGTGTACATTAATGCAGAATCTGCTTTTTGAGAACAAAGCAGCTTGCCTAATTCGTAGTTTACATTAAACTTCTCAGTAACAATTGTTGTGGAATTTGCCAGGTTAAGCAAACTATCAAGCTTATTGTTTTTTGCAAACAATGAGATTGAGCCGGTTGCAAAAAGTAGTACAACTATACAGTGCCTCAAAATTGTTCTATTTGAAAGGTTGTTATTCAGCATATTAAGGCTCGGATGTTTATCGAAATATAAGTAGAGCTGATTTCCTTGCTTTATACATTTACTAATTTTCAAAGATATAATTTTAACGGAATTCGATTCTTTTTCTTAAAAGAATGTTAGGTCTTATGTTCTGAAACAACAAAAGATTAACTGAAAAGTTATTGATATCGGGTATTAAATGAGGCCCTTTTCTTTCAACGATTTTTTAATCCTTTTATGGTAAGAATCAAAATTGTTCTCAATTTCCCGAAATATCTCTTTGTACTGCGGATGTTTCTGCAAATTGTCCATCAGTGGATCGATCGGTGTAAAAAGAATAGTCCAATAATGAAAGTTATCTTGCTTTGTGAAAGCCTTTAAGTATTCGATGGCTTTGTCGTTATCTCCATTGTAAGAGTAGTAAAATGCCAGTGAAAAGTTGCTGTAAATGGATGGATCGTTTTCTGCCCATGTTTTGTATTGCTTAAAATATTTATCAGATAATTCCTGCTCGCCCACTTTATCAAAAGTTACGCCTATTTTCCCGTTTTCCGACCGGTAGATTTCAAGATTGTACATCTCACGGGCTTCAACAAAGGCTTTGTAGTAAATCGCTGCTTTTTCGTAATCGCGTAAATAATAGTATGATTTTGCCACTTCCTGCAAAATATCGAGACGGGTATTGTCTTTTTCAAAGGTAGTCAACAGCGATTGATTTAATTTATTCAGGTCTTCATCCTGCGCATAATCGATATAAGCTTTTACGTATTGCGAGTAAAGATTTTCGGGAAGATAATCCAGTGAGCGTTCGATATATTTCTCCGCTTCATCAACAAAGCCCGATTGGATAAACGCATTGCTGATGTGTAGGTAACTATAACTCACTGCCGATGAATCGTAGGTCGCAACAATATCAATTTCAAGCCCTTTTAGCGCATATTCGAGGTACTTTTCTGTATTCGGTAAATAGTTTACATATAATTCAACCAAAAAGATCAAAACCACATCAGAATTGGGACTGATCTCCAGTGCTTTTTCAAAATAAGGAAGTGCCAGTTCGTATTCGCTGTGCTCCATGTAGAAAAGCGCTTTGGCAGTTAAACTCTGCGGTAATTTCGAGTCGTAAAAAAGTGCCTGGTCGGCATAATAATTTATGGAGTCGGCAAATTGTTTTTCTGTTTTGTTTTGGTCTAAAAGATAAAATGCAATGGCAATGCCTGCATAAGAACGGGCAAATTCTTCATCGTGTTTTATCGCTTGTTTGAAATAAGGGATTGCTGCCCGTAGGTTTTCTTCGGTTGGTTTACCAAGCAAATCATATCCTTTCAAAAACAGGTCGTAAGCTTCCAGGTTATTGGTTGGTGCTTTTTCAATGCGTTTTATTTCTTCCGGGGTAACAATGGCTTCAATTTGTTCGGCGATACTTTTTGCAACATCGGCCTGAAGCGTGAAAATATCTTTTGTATCACGCCTGTATTGCTGGCTCCACAAATGTTTATCCGTTTTAGCTTCTATCAATTGTATATTGAGAAGAAGCTGATCGCCAATTTTCTGTCCGCTGCCTTCAATCAGGTAGGTGGCATTCAGTTCTTTTGCAATCTCGGGTGACGATTTCGGGTTGTTGCGATACTGCTCAACAGAAGTTCTGCTGATCACCCTTAAATCCTGAATTTGTTGAAGGTTGTTCAGTGTCGCCTCCATCAGCCCGTTTATGATATAGACGTTGGTAGTGTCGTTGCTGTCGTTTAAAAATGGCAGAACGGCAATTGATTTTACTTTGTTTCTATTTTCTGAAGCGGGGCGTAATACAAAGTATAACACTGCCGCAATTATGGCAATTGCTAAAAAGGAGATCAATAAAACCGGAAACTTCTTTTTCTGAACGGATTCTTGTAATTCCTGTTCAGTTTCCATTTCCTGTTCTTCCTCTTGCTTCGGCTCTTCGTGCATGCCTATTTCGCCGGGAGGGTAACCATACAATTCGCGGAAGCATTTGATAAAATAGGAGGGGCTGCCAAAACCAACCTGGTACGAAACTTCTGAAACGGTGTACGAGCCTTCCTGAAGCAACTCTGCGGCATATTTTAAACGCACATTGCGAATAAATTGGCTGGCGGATAAATCGGTTATTTTTTTGATTTTTCGTAAGAGGTTCGATCGACTCATTCCAACGGCATCTGCCAACTCCGAAACACCGAACTGCTCGTTGGAAATGTTCTCCTCAACAAGCTGCGTTATTTGGTTTAGAAAGTTTTTTTCTGCGGTGTTAAGATTTGGCATAGTTGTCAGCTTCGGATAAATACGATCCTAAAAATACAAAAACTGTTTGTTTGTTCGTAATGCTATTCTTTTTTCGTCCATATTTTATTTTTAGTGGTCTGTTTCTTCATGTTATTCTGTGATTTTAAGAACGCTTATTTAGCAAGCTTTTCAGGGCTTTGCGTCATGTTATGCATCATAATTTATATGCCTGCGTCATAAGTTTTAAGCCTTCAGCAAATTTCATACACTTGGCTGCATAGTTCATTAGACTTGCGTCACGCTTTGTCCGACCTTTACACTATCGAAAAACTTCGGACTGCGGGCTTCCGTCTTCCGACAAAAATAAAAATCATGAAAACACGAATTTATTTTCTCGACCATCTTAGAACATTAATGATCTTTCTTGTTGTGGTACTACACTCAGGATTGGTTTATGAACATGTTTTGCAAAACTCCTGGATCGTTGTTGATCCTGTAAAAGCCAATTCAATCGGAATGATCCGTTTGTATCTCGATCTTTTTGTAATGTTTATGATCTTCTTTATATCCGGGTATCTGATCCCGATGTCGCTGAAGACTAAAACATCAATTGAATTTATCAAATCAAAAGTAAAACGTATTTTGATACCTTGGGTAATCGCTGTTTTTACTTTGATTCCTGCCTACAAATTTATCTTTTTATATTCACGAGCTTTACCACAAGAAGAATGGTTCTCGTATTTCCACTTTTTTGAACGGGCCGGTAGCGACCTGAGTTTTTATGCCAATAATCCGGCACAAAACTGGTTGTGGTTTTTACCTGTACTTTTTCTATTTCAGGTGATCTATTTGGTATTTGCAAAAACTAAAGTGCTGTCGTTAAAAATAAACCTGAAAACTGCTGTTATCGTAATGTTTGTAGTTGGCGTTGTTTATAGCGTTACTATTACTCAATTGGGACTTAATGGCTGGTACGATTCTGCTATCCTGCATTTTCAACGCGAGCGTTTGCTGGTCTACTTTATGTCATTTTTGTTGGGCTCACTTTGTTACAAACTAAAAGTGTTCGAATCAACTAAAAAGAACAAACGCCTGTATATTATCGCAAATGTAGTTCTGACATTCACACTGGGAATTTTTACTGCCGTTGCGCTGAATACCTTTTTCAATATCATCGACCCGCAACGTAACTTCTATTTCATTTCGCAATTTGCCGACCGTGTCGCTTATTATGCTTTTGGCCTGGCATCGCAACTTACTTTGCTTTATGTATTCCTATACGGTTTTCGTCACAGCTTAAATAAAAGGTATGCACTTATGGATGAATTGAACCGCAATTCATATTCGGTTTATATCATTCATACCATTGTTTTGGGAGTGGTTGCTCTGTCGATTATGGCATTGCCTATTCCTCCGATGGTAAAATTCCTTATGGTTACTGTATTAACTTTTGGCCTTTCAAATCTGCTAATTTGCTCGTGGCGTACAGTCCGTCAGCGCGAGATTAACATAAAAACCGTTGCTACTGCAGTAATTTCGATAGTGATTGTAATGGCTGCTTTTACTGCTTATCCCGGAACAACAAACAATGAAGAACAGAAAACAGAAACAAGTACAGCGCCTCAAAGCGGGAGAAGTATACATGCAGCTGTAGTTGCAGGAAATTTAGAAGCAGTTAAAGCCATAATTGCATCGGGAGCTGATATCAATGAAAAAGAGCCTGCTGGCGGTTCAAGTCCGTTAATTACTGCCTGTGTATTTGGAAAAACAGAAATTGCCAAAGTATTGATGGATGCAGGAGCCGACCTGAACGTAACCAATAACGATGGTTCCACAGCTTTGCACACTGCAGCTTTTTTCTGCCGTACAGAAATAGTCAAAACATTATTAAACAAAGGCATCGATACTTCCGTAGTAAATAAATCAGGATCGACTGCCTTGCAATCTGTTCAGGCACCTTTTGCAATGGTGAAAGGAATTTACGAGTATTTTGCAAAAGTATACGCACCGCTTGGACTCAAGCTTGATTTGGAAAGAATGGAAAAAACACGTCCTGTAATTGCTGAAATTATATCAACTAATAATCCATAATGAAAAACACCTGTTCAGCAAGAAAAGAAGCCCGGAAACTACTGTTTAAATTAGGATGCACCGGGGCAATATATGCGGTAGTAAATAAAAATTTCGGACAGTGCGACAGTGAAGTTGAGAAAGCAACCGGACCGTTATGTGGCGGTATTTTGCAAGAGGGGCATCAATGCGGAATGCTTTGGGGAGCTGCTCTTGCTGCCGGTGCCGAGGCCAACCGAAGAATGAAAGACCCAAATGCTGCCACCTCGCTGGCTATTTCTGTTGCCCGCGATTTGATTGATTCGTTTAGTAAAAGAACATCGAGTGTGAACTGTCGCGATATTACACACTGTAACCAGAAATCAAAGCTGGGGCAGATTAAGTTTTTTATTACCGGAAAACCTTTAAACTGTGCACGTTTGATTGGCCGGTGGGCACCCGAGGCAGTTGCAATTGCAGATAAAAGCCTGGCTGTAATGCCTGAAAATTCTGAAACACCGGTTATAAGTTGCGCCAGTATTGTAGCCGAAAAAATGGGTGCGGGCAAAGAAAAAGCAATGATGTTGGCTGGTTTTGCCGGCGGTATCGGACTGAGTGGCAATGCCTGTGGTGCCCTTGGCGCTGCTGTTTATCTGGGGGCTGAAAAGTGGTTCAGAGAAAATCCGGGAGAAGTACGGTTTATTGTGCCGGGAGTGGAAGAAAAGATGCGCGATTTTCTGATTGAAAACAGGGGCGAGGTACGTTGCAGTAAAATATGCGGACAGACTTTTGGAACGGCAGAAGAGCACTCTGAATATATACGAAACGGTGGTTGTGAGCGGCTGTTGAACGTGTTGTCGGGAATAGCGTAGTTTTATCATTTTGGTAGTCGAGATAGTACTATTCTCAACATTTTTCGATAATTTGCGTTATATTTTTTTTATAAACACAAAACCATCATGAAAAAAATTTTTGTAGCTTTTATTATTGCAGCTACTTTTTTTGTGGCTTGCAGCGATGACGACAACAATGCTGGGACCGGTACTTTAAAAGTAGATTTAACTGATGCTCCGGCTGATTTTAATGCCATTCTTGTTGATGTGCAGGGCCTGCGCATAAATGTTAACGATGCAGATACCACAGAAGGTAACTGGATGGATCTGGAACTGGATACAATGGGACAGATCGATCTGCTGGAGTTAATGGACGGTAACAGTATTCAACTATCGGATGACGATATTCCGGCAGGTTACCTTTCGCAAATACGTTTGATACTGGGCGATAACAATCAGCTTGTGATTGGTGAAGATACATTGGATATGGAAACACCGTCGGCACAACAATCCGGGCTAAAAGTAAATGTTCACGATTCAATTGCAGATGGTGAAACTTTCAGTATGATGCTTGATTTTGATGCTGAAAAATCGGTTGTTGATAAAGGAAACGGAACTTACTCGTTAAAACCAGTTCTGACAGTTATTAAGGAATAAACTTATTAAGATAGATACAAAGAAAGAAGAGGTCGCTGAATAAGCGGCCTTTTTTCATGTGGGATTCATCCAGAATAACATAAATCACCTGTTCCACGTATAGAAAACTATAGATCAAAGTTCAGGAATTATGAAAACAGTAGTGCAATTGTTGGCAGTGCTTGTGTTCGTTACTCTGGCTGGCAGTGTGTTTGCCCAAACCATTAGAATAAAAGCCGGATATACCTTGTCGGATATGTTGATTGAAGAAGGAGGTGAAATTATGACCGAACAGTTGGATATGCGGTCGGGGTTTCACTTTGGCCCAACATTCGAATGGGGAATTAAAGAAAATGCGGGCATTGAAACAGCTTTGTTGATTACCACAAAAGGCATAAAAATAACTGAATTGGAAACTGTGGATGAGTTTTGGTACAGAACTCACTCGAACGTCAACCTGTGGTACCTCGATGTTCCGGTGTTTGGGAAATTGTATTTCAATGTGAACGACATAAAAGTTTACGGAATGCTTGGCCCTTATTTTGGAGTTGGGCTTAGCGGAAAAATAAAGTCGGAAGAGGACAGAGACATTGTGTGGGGACCCGATGAAGACGACGATCTGCAGCGCCTTGGATTGGGTTTGGGGATTGGTGGAGGTTTTGAGTTTAACTCTTTTTTGTTTGAATTTACCAGTCATTTTATGCTGAACAATATTTCGCCCGAAGCCAACTCGGATGTAACAATGCGCAACCGTTCGTTTATGTTTTCGCTGGGGTATAAGTTTCATAAATAGATATTAAGCTCCACTGCCCCTTGTTACAAACGATGGTTAGGGGGCGTTCTTAGTGCTTTATTCCCGGAAACTGGAAATTTGCTAAGTTTGCGGCAAAATTATTATAATGAATATTTCAGGTAGCTGGACATACAACGAAGATTTTGAATACGGAAACTCGGTAGGAGAGGTGGAGCTTACGCAAACCGGCAACGAAGTAAGCGGAGTGTTTTCGTTTACCGAAGCGGTGGAAAACAATTACAGCATTCAGGTTACTGAAAAAGTAAAAGGCACTATTACGGATGGAAAACTGCTGCTGGAAAGTGTTGAGGTAAAAGCCGTTCAAAATGGCCGCGAAATAAGTTACCTGCCCAACACTTTTGAAACGCACCGCATTACCGAAAAACAAATCGTAGGCTCAACATTCGACAGCGAAGACGTATGTGGCGTTTTTGTGCTGGAGCGAAAGGTTTGATTTTTTCTTTTTAGCCCTAATTTGGAAGGAAATTGATCCTATATAAATAGCAAGATATGGCACTTGAAGATTTTGAAAATCAATTCTATCGTCATGGTTGTGTAGAATTAATCCTGAAAAGTTATTTTTCACTAACTCGCACGAATTAATTCATTCCAGGAATTGTATTTCTTCGCGCCGTTCGAAGTAATAATTATTTATGTTAGTAATTCCTCCACCACGACTTCTTGAAACACAAAATAATGTTTATTTTTAATGAAAAAAGATCATATGTGCAATTTGGAAGAATTGAAACAAGAAATATTAATCTGTTCAAAATGTCCATTAGTTAAAACACGAAATAATGTTGTTTTTGGTAATGGAAATCCAAATGCAGAAATAATGCTGATTGCTGAAGCTCCCGGATTTTATGAAGATAAAAGCGGAATAGTTTTTCAGGGAAAATCAGGTGAGCTTTTGGATAAAATATTAGCCGCAAGTGGTTTTAACAGGGATGATCATATTTTTATCAGCAATATTGTAAAATGTCGTCCGCCAAATAACCGGGAACCAAATAATAATGAAAAAACAGCCTGTATTCCGTATTTATATCGCCAGATAGATCTAATCGATCCAAAAATTATCATTCTCCTGGGAGCAACAGCATTAAAAGGGTTAATAGATCCCAATGCCAGAATTACTCAAATAAGAGGGCAATGGATAGATTGGCAAAACAGGTTAGTAATGCCTACCTATCATCCTTCGGCCTTGTTACGAAATCAGAATTTAAAACGTCCTGTTTGGGATGACTTTAAAAATATAGTTGCAAAATACCGTGAGTTGGTAAATCCGGAGCATTATTCTGCACATTGCTAAATCATGTTAATTAAGAATAAATGAGGTACCAAACACAACATATTGGAAAGTTCATGCGGTTTTAAACAGGTTATGAGTGTTGTAACTTAAAGAATAGCTTCGTATTTTGCATTACATCATTACAATTATAAAAGTATAAACCACAAAAATAGTGAAGATAAAGCAAGAAAATCAATCAGAAGTAAACGATATGGAACAGTTACAGGAAGCAAAAAAAGCAAAATCTGCATCGATAATGAATGCGGTGCTAATAGGTTTTATGATCGGGATTGTAATTTTCAGTATTATTAAAAACACCCTGGGGTTGTTAACACTAATACCTGTGTTTATTACCTTCAGATTGATTAATAATTCGAAGAAAAAGAAAGCCCCCGGAAAATAATAATCTGTACCATCTTTCAATTACTTGTAACTATGTTGCGCATCTTATACCAACGTTTAGTATAAACGCGAAACCCGGAATAGAATCCAAAACTAAACTATCGTTTTTAGAACAACCGACCTGTAAAACCGTATTCCATATAGCATTTTCAACTGTACCTAAAAATCTGAAATACCAGCATTTTCGCGGCTTGCAGATAAGCATGGAATATTCGTTATAATATTTTGAACATATAGTCAAGTATTGATAAGCCCATTATATCGTCCATTGGCAAGATGTTATCTAATTTTGAATTCGGAAGTTGACGAATAGTCGAACCTCATTAAAAACTTAAAATAAGAAATATGAAACTATTTAAGCCAATCGTTGGAATAATACTTGGTGTTTGTGCCTGGAGCACAAGCAGCGTATTTGCACAAAGCGGTGATCAGATTTTAGATGGAATTGGCGAAACAGGATTAATTGCCCGTTACACGCTGGAAGAAAATGCAAAAGACTGGTCGCGGAATAACTTGCATGGAAACATTCAGGGTTCCGGTTACGAATTTGTTGACGACGAAGTATTCGACAAGGTAATCTCATTATCCGGCGACGGAAAAACGTATATAACCATCCCCGGCGAGTTGCTGGCAGGCGAAGAGTCGCTGAGTATTTCGGCCTGGGTTAATTTGCGTTCGGCCGAAGGTGGTGCGCCACTTTTCGATTTTGGCAAAGACGGAAAATCGACTTTTTATGCAGCCCCTGCAGGAACAGATGGTTACGTATCGAAAGTGCTTACTGGCACCAATAAATACACCGCCAGTTCAGAAGCTGTAGAATTAAATAAATGGAATCATATAGTAGTTGTTGTTGATGTTCCAACAAAAACCTTTACCACCTACCTTAATGGCGAACAGGTTAGCGAGGTTAACGATGTTGAGGTGGAACTAAAACAACTGTTCGATAGCCGGAAAGGCAATGACGATCAGTTTGTAATCGGAAAATCGCTAACTTCAGGCGGTGCCTCTTTAGATGCTAAACTACACGATTTCCGTATCTACCGAATTCCTTTAAACAGAAGACAAATTGGGTGGATCAACTTTAGCGCCTTGCACAAAGAGGAAGTCGAAGAAATGATGAGAAACCGACAAGAAGCAGAACTTCAGGAGTTTCCTGAATCGATACCTCAGTTGTATAACGAGTATTTAACCAACGTCTCAACTATTGAAGTGGAAACCGAAGTGGGTTTTCTTCCTCGTTTGCCACGTTTTGTGAAAGGCGTTTATAGCAACAATTTCGAAGGACCAGAGGTACGTGTACTTTGGCCTGCTCCTGAAGATAACAGTGAAGTCCAAAGTGCCGGAAAATACACGGTAACCGGACGAGTTGCCGGAACCGATATTCATCCAAAAGCAATTGTTACAGTGGTTGAGCATAATCACGACCATGATGCTCCTCACCGCACGCTGGAGGCTTTTAATTTGGATGAGGTACAGTTAACCGAAGATCTTCATCACCACGAAACAAAGTTTGTAGAGAACCGCGATAAATTCGTTGATGGTTTGTTGGAAACCAATCCTGATAATTTCCTTTACATGTTCCGTAATGCTTTTGGGCAGGAACAACCTGCAGGAGCTGAGCCTCTGGGCGTTTGGGACAGCCAGGAAACAAAACTTCGCGGTCATGCCACAGGCCATTATCTGAGTGCTTTAGCACAGGCTTATTCAAGTGCAACTTACGATCCTGCTATCCAGGCTAAGTTTGCTGAGAAAATGGAGTATATGGTAAATATACTATACAAGTTGTCTCAACTGTCGGGAACACCAAAAACTCCGGGGGGTGAGTCGGTAGCCGATCCTTTGGCCGTTCCTCCGGGACCGGGAAAAGATGGTTTTGATTCAGATTTAAGCGAAGACGGAATTCGTACCGATTACCAGAACTGGGGTAAAGGATTTATCAGTGCTTATCCACCGGATCAGTTTATAATGCTGGAACACGGCGCAAAATACGGAACCGATAACGACAAAGTTTGGGCGCCTTACTATACTTTGCACAAGATATTGGCCGGTTTAATGGATATCTACGAGGTGAGTGGCAACGAAAAAGCGCTTGACATTGTAAAAGGAATGGGCGACTGGGTACATGCACGTTTAAGTGTAGTACCAACCGAAACGCTTATTGACATCTGGAATACCTACATTGCCGGCGAATTTGGTGGAATGAATGAAGCGCTGGCAAGATTAAGCCGTCTGACTAACGATAAGAGTTACCTGGAAACAGCTAAGTTATTCGATAACATCCGTGTATTTTTTGGCGATGCCGAACATTCGCACGGTTTGGCGAAAAACGTAGATCTGTTCCGTGGTTTACATGCTAACCAGCACATTCCGCAGATTATGGGAGCACTGGAAATTTATCGTGATTCGAAGGAGTCGGAATATTTTGATATTGCCGATAACTTCTGGAATAAAGCCACCGGAGATTACATGTACAGTATTGGTGGTGTTGCAGGAGCCCGTAACCCTGCCAATGCCGAGTGTTTTACCGGTGAGCCTGCAACGCTTTATGAGAACGGTTTTGCGGTAGGCGGACAGAATGAAACCTGTGCAACTTATAATATGTTGAAATTAAGCCGCAACCTTTTCTTGTATAATCAGCAAGCCGAGCTGATGGATTATTACGAGCGTGGGCTTTACAATCATATTCTGGCATCGGTTGCAGAAGACAGCCCTGCAAACACCTATCACGTACCTTTGCGTGCGGGTTCTGTCAAGCAGTTCAGCAACGCACATATGGACGGTTTTACCTGTTGTAATGGTACAGCGCTCGAAAGCAACACAAAACTTCAGAACTCTATTTATTTCAGAAGTGCAGATAACGAAGCTTTGTATGTGAACCTTTATGTGCCTTCAATCCTGAAATGGACAGACAAGGACATCACCGTAACGCAAACAACAGCTTATCCGAAAGAAGACCATACAACATTAACCATTGGCGGTAGCGGCAAATTCGATTTGAATGTACGTGTGCCACATTGGGCTACTGAAGGATTCTTTGTTACTATAAACGGTGAGAAAGAAACTATGAAAGCAGAGCCGGGAAGTTACCTTACGATCAGTCGTAAATGGAAAGATGGTGATAAAGTTGAGTTAAGTATGCCATTCCACTTTTATTTAGAGCCGGTAATGGATCAGCAGAATGTTGCCAGTTTATTTTACGGACCGGTGTTACTGGCCGCTCAGGAAGACGGACCACGCAAAGAATGGCGTAAAGTAACGTTGGATGCTGAAGACATCAGCAAATCGATTTCAGGCGATCCTGAGAAGCTGGAGTTCGAAATTGATGGAGTGGTTTACAAACCGTTCTACGAAACATACGGTCGTCATTCAGTTTATTTGGATGTAACTTTGAAATAGTTCCTTCGCAATGGCAAATAATCCGATCATCTCATTGCGAAAAAGATACGAGCTTTCATAAAAACAATTTATTAGTTTAAAATACCTGATATTGTGTTAGGTTTTAAAAGCCGCTTCATTTGAAGCGGCTTTTTTATGGTGCGAATAATTCTGTTTGTTCTTCTTGACGACGCACCTTTGGTGCTAATACACATAGCCCTACGGACTATGCTAAAAGATCTTGCACCTTTGGTGCAATTAATTTGTTCTAACTCGGGACCAATCGCAATTATCAAGCTCCAAAGGAGCGCTGTCATATAGCCATGTCCAACGGGCATGGCTAACGGTAAACGTATAAATAAGCGCCAAAGGTGCGAAGTGGTGTATATTTTGTATTTTAGAAAGAAAATAAATGTTATGCCACAATCATTAGTCAAAAACTACATTCATTTAACCTTTAGTACCAAGAATAGAGAGCCACTAATAACAGATTCAATAAAGACTGAATTATTCGATTATTTGGGAGGTGTTTGTAAAGAGCTTGAGTCGCAGCCAATAATTGTTGGAGGAGTAAACGACCATATTCATCTATTGTTTAATTTATCTCGCAAAATGGCCCTGATGTCCCTTGTTGAGAAGTTGAAAACACATTCTTCGAAGTGGATAAAAGGGAAGGGAACTGAGTTTGCTGATTTTTATTGGCAACATGGCTATGGTGCCTTTTCTGTAAATCCAAAACAGCTTGAAATTGTACGGGATTATATTCGGAATCAGGAAATGCATCACAAAGCAAGAGCATTTAAAGAGGAATACCGACAATTTTTGAATGAGTATGCAGTTGATTATGATGAGCGATTTGTTTGGGACTGATTTGGTCTACTGCGCACCTTTGGCGCTTTATGGCTATCGCCATTTTTCATAGCCCTACGGACTATGCTAAAAGACATTGCACCGTTGGCGCAAAGAGAGCCACAAAAAAAGCCGCTTCGTTTTGAAGCGGCTTTTCTATATAGCTTGAATAATTTCTATTCTTCACCTTCTTCTTCAGGTTTTGAATAATCCATAGCTGCCATACGTTGATATGAAGCGTAACGCCATTTTGCGTTTTCTTCAGCAGCTGCAAACAATTCATCTGCTTCAGCAGGGAACGATTTCTTCAGTGAAGTATAACGAACCTCGCCGTTCAGGAAGTCCTGGAATTGGCTCCACTCCGGTGCTTTAGAATCCAGTTGGAATGGGTTTTTACCCTCGTCTTCCAACAGTGGATTGTAGCGGAACAAGTGCCAGTATCCTGAAGCAACAGCTTTTTTCTCCTCTTCTTGGGTGCGTCCCATACTGGCGCGCAATCCGTGGTTGATACAAGGAGCGTACGCAATTATGATAGAAGGACCTGGATAAGCTTCTGCTTCTTTCAGTGCTTTGAAATATTGAGATTGGTTAGCGCCCATTGCAACTTGTGCAACGTATACGTAACCGTAGCTCATCATCATGGCACCAAGGTCTTTTTTACGAACCTTTTTACCCGATGCTGCAAATTTAGCAACTGCTCCAACCGGAGTAGCTTTACTCGACTGACCACCGGTGTTTGAGTAAACCTCGGTATCCATTACCAATACGTTTACATCTTCGCCGCTTGCCATTACGTGGTCTAAACCACCGTAACCGATGTCGTATGCCCATCCGTCGCCACCAAATACCCAAATTGATTTTTTAACCAGGTATTGTTTTAACGATAGGATGTCTTTTGCATATTGGCTATCGCTGTCTTTAATTACATCCAATACTTTGTTGGTTGCAACAACCGATCCTGCTGCGATATCTTTTTTCTCCAGCCATTCGCCAAATACTTCTTTTTCAGCGTCAGAAGCACCATTTGAAAGGGCAGTAGTCATAATTTCTGCAATACGATCGCGTTGTGCGCTAACACCTTCGGCGAAACCAAAACCGTATTCGGCATTGTCTTCGAACAGTGAGTTAGCCCAGGCCGGACCATGACCAGACTCTTTGTGTTTACAGTAAGGAGTTGACGGAGCAGAACCACCATAGATTGAAGAACAACCTGTAGCGTTGGCAACCATCATTCTTTCACCGTAAAGCTGAGTGATCAGTTTAATGTATGGAGTTTCACCGCAACCTGCACAAGCTCCCGAGAACTCGAACAATGGCTGAGCGAACTGTGAGTTTTTAACTGATTTTGTTTTGTCAACAACAGTTTCTTTAACGGTAACTTTTTTGTCCATGTAGTCCCAACGCTCAACCTGATCTTGTTGTGAAGCAAGTGGCTTCATCACAAGTGATTTCACTTTTGAAGGACAAACATCGGCACAGTTACCACAACCAGTACAGTCGAGTGGCGATACCTGGATACGGAAATTTAATCCACCAAACATTTTCGAAGGAGTAGCAGTTTTTGTTTCTGTTCCGGCCGGTGCAGCTTCAACTTCTTCTTCTGTCATCAGGAACGGACGAATAGCTGCGTGAGGACAAACGTAAGCACACTGGTTACACTGAATACAGTTTTCCGACTGCCATTCAGGAACGTTTACTGCGATACCACGTTTTTCGTAAGCTGCTGTTCCAAGTGGGAATTGTCCGTCTTCTGATCCCGCAAAAGTAGAAACAGGAAGATCATCACCTTTTTGTGCGTTGATTACGTCAACCACTTTAGTAATGTATTCCGGACGATCCGCATCTACAGCTGCTTCTTCAGCTACAACGATATCTTTCCATTCTGTAGGAACGTCAACTTTTACTACGTTTTTACCACCGGCGTCAACCGCTGCGTAGTTCATGTTTACAATGTGCTCACCTTTTTTACCGTACGATTTTACAATGGCAGTTTTCATTTGCTCAACAGCCATTTCGTAAGGAATTACACCGGTAATTTTAAAGAAAGCCGATTGCATGATCGTATTTGTACGAGTTCCCAAACCAATCTCTTCACCCAGTTTTGTACCGTTAATGATGTAGAAATTGATTTCGTTTTCGGCCAAATATTTCTTCATTGCATCAGGCAACTGCTTTTTGGTTTCTTCTGCGTCGTTAATCGAGTTCAGCAAGAAAGAACCACCTTTTTTCAGGCCTTTCAGCACGTCGTACATATTTACATATGCCGGAACGTGACAAGCAACAAAGTCAGGAGTGGTAACAAGGTAAGTTGATCGGATTGGTTTATCCCCGAAGCGTAAGTGTGAACAAGTGAAACCTCCCGACTTTTTCGAGTCGTACTGGAAGTATCCCTGACATGATTTATCTGTTGCGTCACCAATAATTTTAATCGAGTTTTTGTTTGCTCCAACAGTACCGTCAGAACCCAAACCGTAGAATTTAGCCTGGTAAGTTCCTTCCGGAGTCATGTTGATCTCTTCTTTCAATGGAAGTGATTTGAAAGTCACATCATCAACGATACCAATTGTGAAGTTGCCTTTTGGCTCTTTCATTTCAAGGTTTTCGTAAACTGAAAGAATTTGAGAAGGAGTAGTATCTTTTGATCCTAAACCGTAACGACCACCAACAATTACAGGAGCATCTGCTTTTCCGTAGAATTGCGATTGTACATCAAGGAATAATGGCTCTCCGGTTGATCCCGGCTCAGCAGCACGGTCTAATACAGCAATACGTTTTACTGAATCAGGTAATGCTTCAACAAAGTGTTTTGCCGAGAATGGACGGAACAGGTGTACCGAAATTAAACCAACTTTTTTGCCTTGAGCAGCTAAGTAGTCGATAGTTTCTTTAATGGTTTCAGTAACCGACCCCATTGCAATAATTACGTTTTCAGCATCAGGTGCACCGTAATAAGTGAAAGGACGGTATGTTCTGCCAGTAATTTTGCTGATTTCATCCATGTAGTCAGCAACGATATCAGGAACTGCATCGTAGAATTTATTTGCTGATTCTTTTGCCTGGAAGAAAATATCAGGGTTTTGAGCAGTACCACGGGTTACAGGATTTTCAGGGTTTAACGCACGATTGTGGAATTCCTGAAGTGCTTCCTGGTCAACCAAAGGAACAATGTCATCCTGATCGATAGCTTCAATCTTCTGAATTTCGTGTGATGTACGGAATCCATCGAAGAAAGCAAGGAAAGGAACTCTTGATTTAAGTGTAGCCAAGTGAGCAACACCTGCAAGGTCCATTTCTTCCTGTACAGAACCTGAAGCCAACATTGCAAAACCTGTTTGACGGGCAGCATAAACGTCGCTGTGGTCGCCAAAGATTGATAATGCGTGACCGGCCAGGGCACGTGCACTTACGTGGAATACTGTTGGTAATAACTCACCTGCGATTTTGTACATGTTAGGGATCATTAATAATAAACCCTGTGATGCAGTGTAAGTAGAAGTTAAGGCACCCGATTGCAGCGCTCCGTGAACAGCACCGGCAGCACCGGCTTCACTTTGCATTTCTGCCAAACGTACTGGGCGACCAAACATATTTTTCTTTCCGAAAGCAGCCCATTCATCAACGTACTCTGCCATGGTTGACGACGGAGTGATTGGATAAATACAGGCGACTTCGCTGAACATGTAACTCATATACGCCGCAGCGTAATTACCGTCACATGTTACCATCTTTTTTTGTTTTGCCATCTTTATTCGTCTTTAATTTATTTAGTTTAAATTGATATTATTCTGGTTGTATTGTTTGAGATTCCTCGCTTTGCTCGGAATGACAGTCTTGCTGTGAGCGTGCTATTGGGAGGGAAGTTTTGGCGGTTAAACCGCCAAAACTTCCCTCCCAATAGCCTTTAAACAACTACATTTTTGTCATTCTGAGCGAAATGTAATGAAGCGAAAGAATCTTTTCATAATCATTTAATTTTATTTTTTAATACAAAAATCCAAAGAGCCATAACGGAATTTTGTTTCCTTCGCCAACCTCAATTACATCCGAGGCCGCGTAAATTCCTTTTTCTGGTCTCAGTTTTCGTCCGCCAACATTAAATTTATATTTTCCGTTGACGCAAAAATCAGCAACCGGCGATTTCGCCAATTGACATACATAACCTACCTGGTTATAAAAGAACGTTTGGCGAACCGTGGCTTTATCGTAGTTATTCGGAGCAATAGCGTTTAGCAGGTTTGTATTGTGCATGTACACTTTGTCCGGTTTTTTCATCTGGTCATCGTCAGTTCCGCCGTTCTCATAAAGCAGGTTGATCAATCGTGCGTGCTTCAAATATTTTAGGTAATTCATAATTGTTGCGCGCGATGTTTCAACCGAAGTGGCTAATTTACTAACATTTGGAGTAAATGGCGTTTCTGAAGCAATGATGTGCAACAGCTTTCTGAGTTTCGGGAGGTATTTAAATTCAATCTGGTTGATGTACGGAACATCAATCTCAAGTGCCAGGTTGATATTCTTTAACAACTTGTCGATATAAAAATTCGGATCGTGAATGTAGTAGGGGAAATAACCGTGTCGTAAATAATCGTCGAAATACGCCAGCGGTTTTATTTCGTCAACCACTTTCTGAGCAATCTCAATGTGGTTGTTCAGTATTTCTTCCAGTGTGTAAGTTGTAAAATTACTTCCTGTTTCATGATTCAGATACTCGCGAAACGATAGCCCTTCGAGGTGGTAAATGCTGGCCATTCCTTCCAGATCAGGATTATCCTCGGTAATTCGCAACACCGGCGACGAAGTAAAAATGATCTTCAGGTCTGGAATCTCATCCAAACATTTTCGCAAATCTGCCGACCAGCCAGGGTATTTTTGTATCTGATCGAGCAACAAAATTTTACCGCCTCGTTTAGCAAATTCGTCAGCAAAAGAACTGATCTTACGTTTGGTGAAATAGAAATTATTTAGGTTAAGATACAGTACTTCGTTGCTTTCCGGGTGATACTTTTTTATGTAGTCGAGCAAAAATGTTGTTTTTCCAACACTCCTGAATCCCTTGATACAGATAAGCCTTTGGTCCCAGTCGATATTGTTCATCAGCTCTCTCTGAATGGTATCTTTTGAACCCTGAAGTAATGACTTATGTACCTGTTGAAAAAATTCCAATGTATTCGATTTTTAGTTGTTGGGGCAGATAGCTATTTTGCTATCTGCACATAGCAAATTTAACAAATTAATGTAAGGCAGACCTGTTTATTTTGTCACTATGACAAAAATCATAAATGGTTAATATTGGGTTAATCTTAAACTAACTTACACTAAGCCAGAGAATCCCATAAAAGCCATTGCAAGAATACCAGCTGCTATTAAAGCAATTGGAGTACCTTTTAATCCTTTCGGTACATTTTGCAGATCGAGGTGCTCACGAATTCCTGCAAAAATTATTAGTGCAAGCCCAAAACCTATGGCATTTGATGTTGAAAATATTACACCTTCCAACAGGTTGAACTCTTTTTGCACGGTAAGAATGGCAACACCCAAAATAGCACAGTTAGTGGTAATAAGCGGTAGAAAAATACCCAGCGCCTGGTAAAGCGGAGGACTTACTTTTTTCAAAATGATCTCCACCATTTGTACCAACGATGCGATTATTAAAATAAAAACAATGGTCTGCAAATATCCTAATCCGAATTTTTCAAGCACATAGTTTTGGATCAGGTAGGTTACAATTGTTGCCAGGATCATTACAAAGGCAACGGCGCCGGTCATACCAATACCGGTCGACACTTTTTTGGAAACACCCAAAAACGGGCAAATTCCCAAAAACTGCATTAAAACAATGTTGTTTACAAGTATGGCGCCTATTACAATTACTAAATAGTTCATCTTCTATCCTCCTAATTCTTTTTCATTCGGTTGATCAATGCAATCAGGTATCCCAGAACAATAAATGCTCCGGGAGCGAGCACAAATACAAGGGTTACGTAATTTTCTGGATATATGGTAATGTTAAACAGTTTACCGCTTCCCAGAATTTCTCTGATACTTCCGAGTAAAACCAGGGCGAATGTAAAGCCCAGTCCAATTCCCAGTCCGTCGATTGCTGAAGAACCAACATTATTTTTTGAGGCGAAAGCTTCAGCACGACCTAACACGATACAGTTTACTACTATTAACGGAATAAACAGCCCGAGGCTTTTGTACAGTGCAGGAACAAAAGCCTGCATTAATAATTGTACAACCGTAACAAACGCTGCAATAATTACAATAAAACTCGGAATTCTGACTTTCTCAGGAATGACATTCTTTACCAACGAGATAACGATGTTCGACATCATTAACACAAACGTTGTTGCCAATCCCATTCCCAGCCCGTTAATGGCCGATGATGTTACCCCAAGAGTAGGGCACATTCCGAGTACCAGAACAAATACCGGATTTTCCTTTATAAAACCTTTTGTAAAATTTTTCCACTGATTCATAATAACATGTTTTTAGTTTAGCGTTCAGTGTTCAGAGTATGTTCTAAACAACCTTAGTACTTCACTTACACGAATCCTATTTTTTGTATTTATCACCTTTTAGCTCACTTCCTTTCAAATGATTGATCAATCCTCTTATCATTTTGCTTACTTCATCTGCAAGATCGTAGGCTTCTTTAAATTCATCTTTCGTTATATATTCATTGTCAAATGCTCTATACAGTTGAGATCTTACTTCGCCTGCCGAGCCTTTTGCAATGTAGAGGAACTGTATAAATTCTTTGTTGCCTCCTCTTTCAAATCCTTCAGCAATATTATCCATCGCCGAGCCAGAGGAACTTTTGATCTGGCTAACAAGTTTAAAGTCTTTTGCAAATAGTTTGTAGTCAGTGTAAGTCTTAATCAACTTACAAAGAATCCTTGCTTTTTGCCAGGCAACAATATCTTCAAACCGCTGAAATGTGCTCATAACCTTAAACTCTGAACTCTAAACTCTGAACTCTTTATTGTTTTTTATAAGTACTGTATGCTCTTCTTAATGCATCAAGAAAAGCGCGAGAGCTAATTGTTGAGGCAGTAATCGCATCGATGTCTCCACCGTCTTTCGACACGGTAAAATTGGTCGTTTCAGGATTCTTGCCGATTACATACTGATTTGGTTTTTCTGGATTGTTGAACCACACCGACATTTTTGAACCCAAACCGGGTGTTTCGGCATGTTCTAAAACCGAGTACCCCGAAAAGTTACCGTCTTTATCAATGCCAGCCATAATGGAAATGAATCCGCTAAAACCACTTTTTGTATAGGTTTTTATGGCTGTTCCTACCAATTCTCCATTTTTATAGGCCGGAAAGAATTCCAGTGAGTCTTGTCCTTCACCCGGACTAAAAACCATTGTTTCTCCCAACTTGTCAAATTCGGGCAATACTGTTTTAATTGCCTCGGTTTGTGCTTTTAATTTTGCCACCTCAATCGGGCCTTTTGTAAAATCGTATACAAAACCCAAAACTGCTGCGGCAATACCTGTTACCAGAACAAGCGTAAGCACCATATTTATAAAACTCGATTCTCGTTTTGCCATTTTACTGTCCTCCAAATCGTTTAGGTTTAACATACATGTTGATCAGTGGCACAAACGCATTCATAATCAGAATTGCGAACGAAATTCCTTCGGGATAAGCGCCAAACATACGAATGGAGATCGTGATCAAACCAATTCCAACACCGTAGATCAGTTGTCCTTTTCCGGTCATTGGTGAGGTTACCATATCGGTTGCCATAAAAATGGCTCCCAGCATTAAACCTCCTGTAAAAATGTGATAAACCGGGTTTACGTACATTTCCGGATTTACCACCCAGAAAATACCCGAAACCACAAGAACGGTAAGTATAATCGATACCGGCGTTTGCCAGGTAATCACTTTTTTCCAAAGCATGTAAAGACCACCGATGATCAACAATATTGCTGATATTTCACCCATTGAACCGTGGTTGAACCCAATGGCCATGTCGGATAAGTTTGGCAGTCCCTGAAGTTGCGAAACCGGGATGCCGTTTTTAATACCTTCTTTAATTACTGCCAGTGGTGTAGCTGCCGAAACAGCATCAACTTCCATCATTCGCGTTACAGGCCAAGATGTCATTTGCACCGGGAACGAAATCAACAGGAAAACCCTGCCTACCAGTGCCGGGTTAAACACGTTCGATCCTAATCCACCAAACGAAAGTTTTCCAACTCCCATGGCTGCAATTGCACCAATAATAATGATCCACCACGGAAGACTAACCGGCACATTAAATGCTAAAAGTACACCGGTGATCAATGCCGACCCGTCGGTAATACTTGGTTTTACCTTCATTATATATTTCTGAATGAGGAATTCAATAGCCAGACAGGACAAAATTGAAATTAACCCAACCCGAACGGCATCGAGGCCAAACATATAAATCCCCCAGATCATGACCGGAATCATCGCATATACCACCCGAAGCATAATTTTTTGGGTTGATTCGCTCGAATGAACGTGCGGTGATGGTGAAACTGTTAATAATTTACTCATTACTCAGCTATTTGTTTTTCTTTCTTTTTGTCATTTCGAAGGAGGAACGACTGAGAAATCTGTCTCATTGAAGCTAAAGATTTCTCCTCCTATGTCGTCGAAATGACAGTTATATTGATTGTTTTATTTTTTACGTGAACGAATCATCGCTCCAACTTTTCCTTTTCCAAAACGGATATAATCGAGCAACGGACGGCTTGATGGACAGGTGTAACTGCACGAGCCACATTCGATACAATCCATTATGCGTTCGTTTTCTGCACGATCGAAAATTTGTTTTTCACCTAAAGTCATCAGCAGATAAGGTTCAAGTCCCATCGGGCAAACTGAAGTACAACGAGAGCAACGAATACAAGCTTGTATTTCTTCGCGTTTACTTTCTTCTTCTTGCATCAGAAGCAGTCCTGAAGTACCTTTTGTTACCGGAACATCGAGCGATGCAATGGCGCGTCCCATCATTGGGCCACCACTAATAATTTTACCTGTGTTTTCAGGAAGACCACCGGCTGCTTCAATCAATTCAGATGTGGCAGTACCAATACGAACCATAAAATTCGATGGTTTTTCAACGCCTTTACCAGTTACGGTAACTACGCGCTCAACCAGTGGTTTATTTTTCTGAATGGCTTCGTAAACGGCAAAAGCAGTACCTACGTTGCTTACCACTGCACCAACAGCAATTGGTAAAGCGCCCGAAGGAACTTCTTTTCCGGTAACAGCATTGATGAGTTGTTTTTCACCTCCCTGCGGGTATTGAACTTTTAAAGGCTGAACGCTCACTCCTCTATATGAAGCGCTTTTTTCTTTCAGCAATTTAATAGCATCGGGCTTGTTGTTTTCAATACCGATAACCGCTTTTTCAACACCCATTGCTTTCATCAGCAACTGGATTCCCACCATAATTTCGTCGGCTTTTTCCAACATCAAACGATGGTCCGAAGTCAGGTAAGGTTCGCATTCTACGCCGTTAATCAACAGCACTTCGGCTTTCATGCCTTTTGGCGGTACCAGTTTAACGTGGGTAGGGAAGGTTGCACCACCCAATCCTACGATTCCGGCTTCCTGAATTTTTTTAACGATATCAGGTCCTTCAACTGAAATTTTCTTTACCAAATCTTCCGAGCGGTCGATGCCTTCCTCCCACTCGTCGCCATCCACATCGATAAAAATACCTTGTTTCGGATAGCCCGAGCTATCGGCTGAAAAGTCAACTTTTTTCACTTTTCCTGAAACAGAAGAGTGAATATTGGTTGAAACAAAACTGCTGCTTTGCGCAATTACCTGTCCTGTTTTTACCTCGTCGCCACGTTTTACCGTTGGCGTTGCAGGCGCACCAATGTGCTGGGCAACCGGGATAAACACTGTTTTTGGAAGTGACAGTACCTCGATCTTTTTATCTTTCGATAATTTATTTTCGGGAGGATGTACTCCGCCAATTTTGAACGTTTTCAACATCCTGTATTAATTTACTGGTTCAGTTTCTTTTTTTACTTCTGGTTTTACTTTCCGCGGAGGAAAGTTCTCTTCAATAATTGCGCCGGTTGGGCAAACGGCCACACATTTGCGGCACAGTTTACACTTGTCGGAATCAATGTAAGCCAGGTTGTTTTCGATGGTAATGGCATCAAACGGGCATTCTTTTGCACATTTGCCACAACCAATGCATGCTACACTGCAAGCTTTACGCGCCACGCCTCCTTTATCCTGGTTACGACATGATACCACCACTTTACGGTTCTTAGGCATCTTTTTGCGCAACTCAATCAGGTTTTTCGGACAAGCATCAACGCAGGCTCCGCAGGCCACACATTTATCATCGATAATTTCCGGAATTCCGGTTTCGGGATGCATTACAATCGCATCAAAATCGCAGGCATCGAAACAATCGCCGTAACCCAGGCAGCCAAACTGGCAACCGGTTTCGCCACTGTAAACCGATGATGCAATGGCGCAGGTTGTTGCTCCATTGAAACTACTGGTTTTGGGCCGGTTGTCGCAAGTGCCGTTACAACGAATGTAAGCTACTCGCGGATCTTTTTTTACAGCTTCAAGCCCAAGGATAGAAGCCACGTTGTTCATGGTTTCGTTTCCGCCAACCGGACAGTTTAAATCGCCCAACTCGCTCGCTTTAACACAGGCTTCGGCAAAAGCTCTACAACCTGCATAACCACAACCTCCGCAGTTCGCTCCCGGCAATGCTTCGTCAACATCGTCGATGCGCGGATCTTCAACAACTTTGAATTTCTGTGCCACAAAATATAGAATTACCGCTGCTGCGGCGCCAATTACGGCTAATGTGACAATTGTATATACAACAGTGATGCTCATTTTATTAAGAAATTTCTTCGAGTTCGAATTTCAATACTTTTTTTAATAAATGCCTAAAAAAATATAATGTTATATAGTATGGTACGAGTATGATTAGTGACAGAAGCCCCGATTTTAATTCGTCGCCGGTAACTTCGAGGGCAATAATTAAGGTGCCCAACACTACAAAGAACGGAATTACATAACCCCAGATAAGTGCCGTAAAACCTTTTGATTGTTTAAACAGGATGGTTACCTCGTCGCCAACTTTGTAGTTGCCTTTATATTCGGTAACCTCAATTTCCTTGTCCTGGAAATCGGAAACCGAACATGCTCCCTGCGCATGACAAGTTGAGCAGGCCGACTGGCTTACAATATTCACAGTAAGCGAGGCGTTTTTTATTGCCTTAACAAATCCTTTATGTCGAATTGTAGATTCCGTAGCTGTAAATTTTGCTATTTGCAGATGGCAAAACTATATAATAATTTGAATCTCGATATGACAAAAAACTAATTTTTCTGAAAACGGGACTATTTATAAGTAGTCTAATTTAGATTGTCGAACGTTTCAATAATTAGTTCGAAAAAGTGCGGCGATACGTTCTGAATTTAAGTTCAGATTTAGATTGTAAACTGGTCGTTAATGCTTGGTTTTGTGTAATTAAAGTGTAGTTTGCTTTTTGCCTGTTGATCTTGTTTTAGCAAAAAATGGAACAAAAACTACTCTTCTTTTTTGGCTTCATCTTTCAACGAATCTACATCCCAGGCACAATCGGTATCGTGTATCGAATAGTTTTTTTCAGCCTGCAGCGTTTCTTTTACCTGTTCTTCAAAACGACGGGTTTCCTGAATAAATTTGCCCTGGTCTTCTAACCAGTGGCGGTACAGTTCTTCGGTAACCTGGTCTTCGTGATGTTTAAAAGTTCGGGTGGCACGGTAAGCTTCGTATTTCGAAAAACCCAGTTCAACCAGTGCCGTATTTCCCAACTCGGCAGCCGAATGAAAGTTTTCCCGCTCGGCATTATCAATATTCATATTCAGGTATTCAAACACATGGAAGATATCTTTGGCACGCGCCAGTATTTTTACATGCGGGTATTTTTTGCGCACTATTTCGGCCACTTTCAAAGCATTTTCGTGTTCGGCCATACTTAATATAAGCAGGCGTGCCTTTTCAATTCCTGCTTTTTCGAGCATCGTAGGTCGGGTAATATCACCAAAATACAATTTGAAACCGTATTTACGCAGCGTTTCCACATTTGATGGATTGTTGTCGAGGATGGTAACCTTTATTCCATTCGCAAGAAGAATCCGGCCTACTGTCAATCCAAAACGTCCGAATCCGGCAAGAATTACCGGCGTTTCTTCATCCTCAATCTCATCGTATTCCAGTTTGTTTTGCCAGCGTGCCAAAATCGGGCTCACTGCTTTGTCGTTAAAAATGAGTAGCAGAGGCGAAATGGCCATCGATAAGGTAACTACTAACAATAGCATTCCTGAAGTTTGCTCGTCAAACAGTTTGTTTTGTTTCGAGAAGGAGATGAGTACAAAAGCAAATTCGCTGGCCTGAGCAAGCAAAAAAGCGAAAAGAAACTCGAATCCTTTCTTTAGCCGGAATATTCTGCCTAAAATTAAGAGTACTACAAACTTTATAAATATAAGGAGAAGCACAAAGCCAATAATCAACCAGGGATTTTCAATTAGCAGATTGAAATTTATACCCGCACCAACCGAAATAAAGAAGAGTCCGAGCAGTAATCCTTTAAACGGATCGATGGTCGTTTCCAGCTCGTGGCGGTATTCGCTGTCGGCCAAAACCACACCTGCTATAAAAGTTCCCAGTGCTGGTGATAGCCCAATGGCATCCATTCCCAGCGCAATGCCAATTACCATAAGCAGTGCCAATGCAACAAAAACCTCGTGTAAACCGGTTTCTGCAACCAAACGAAAAATATGACGTGCAGCAAATCTGCCGATAATCACCATGGCAGTTATAGCTCCAATAATAATTAATAATTGCAGCCATCCCGGCATTTGCGCAACCTGCCCAATGTTGTTAAGTGATGAGTCGGATAGAGTGGCCGGCGTACCTAAAGTTGCAATAATTGGCAACAGTGCCAGTATTGGGATTACCGCCATATCTTGAAATAATAGGACTGAAAAAGCCGATCGCCCGGCAATATTTCGCATCAGTCCTTTTTCGCTTAAGGTTTGCAGTACAATTGCTGTTGACGAAAGTGCCAGAATTAGCCCGATGGCCACAGCACGGTTTAGCTGAAAGTTAAAAAGCAAGGCAACTCCGGTAATAATTCCGGCAGTAATGAGTACTTGCAAGCCCCCCAAACCGAAAATGTTACGCCTCATTTTCCATAAAAGTTTGGGTTCCAGTTCCAGTCCAATAATAAAGAGCATTAATACCACACCAAACTCGGCAAAGTGCATAACTTCTCCGGCTTCGTTACCCACCAATCCTAAAACAAAGGGTCCGATTATGATTCCGGCAAGCAGATAGCCCAGCACCGAACCAAGCCCCAGTTTTTTGGCGATAGGAACAGAAACAACGGCTGCTCCAAGGTAGATTAAAGCATTTAAAAAGAATTCCTGATTATGCATCGTGCTTAATTATTTCGTTTATGTATTCAATTGTACTTAATTGTTCGGCATCAATCTTGTTGTCGCGCAGTAACTTTATAACCGAACGATAGTCGTCGGCATGTTTCTGAATCTGATCTTTATTCAATAAATGCGAACCGTGAACCACAAAAGGCGGCAGGTTTTTCATCCGACAGAGATTGGCGGATTGAATAAATGGTGCCAAAAACTGGTTTATGGTGTATCGGTTTTTCCCCTCGGCACTGTACACCTCTTTTCTTCCGCCGGTTGAAATGCAAGACATGGCCCACTTGCCTTGCAGTGCCCGCCCGTTTGTTCCGTAGGCAAAATTGTGCTCCAGTACCAAATCCATCCACTCCTTAATAATAGCCGGAGCACTGTACCAGTAAAACGGGTGGTGCCAGATAATAATGTCGTGCTCGGTCAGTAGTTTTTGTTCAACAGGTATGTCAATAAAAAAATCGGGGTACTTTTCATACAAATTATTAATGGTGACGCCCTCCAAATCTTTAATCGCCTCCATTAGCGTTTTGTTGATAAGCGACTTTTGGATGGCGGGATGTGCAAAAAGTATTAATATTTTTTTCATCTGGTATATCAGTTTTGTGCCCAATCTAGTGAATAAAATTATGAAACATAAACAAATTATTGCGTGAAAATGGATACTAAATTCTTATTTTTATCGTCGTATGTAAAATCATAAAACACAGAATGTGAAAAAGTTTATTCTCCCCTTGTTTTTAATATTTCTTCTTGCTCTTTCCTGCAAAAAAAATAACAAAACCGAAGTAAAACTCAATACTGAATTTGCCCATTATGTGCAGGCATTTACCAGTGGTGTAATATCAAGCCGAACTACAATTGCTGTTTACCTTACCAAACCTGTTGATTTTGAGGGGGCGGCCGAAGAACTTTTTGAGTTTAAGCCGGCCATAAATGGGAAGGCCGTGCGGGTTGGCGATCGTATTTTTGAATTCCGTCCGTCGGAGCCGCTGGCGCAGGGCACGTCATACGAAGCCAGTTTTCTATTGGGGAAAGTTATGAAGGTGAAAAGCGAGCTGCAAAAAATGCCTTTTAGGTTTTCAACTGTGCCGCAATCATTTTCGGTAACCGTTGATGGACTGAAAAACTACGAGGATATTGGCTCACAACAAATGCAGCTGACCGGATATATTTTAACTGCCGATGTAGCAGAGGCGCAGGCAGTGGAAAAAATGCTGACAACCAACCTGAACAGTGAGCAGCTGCCGGTAAGCTGGAATCATAACACCGACGGGCGAAAACACTTTTTTACCGTAGATAGTATTACTCGTTTACAAGACGACCCAGGAAAGTTGGTGGTAAAATGGGACGGTAGTTCGCTGGATTTGGAAGACAAGGGAACGAAAGAACTTGAAGTACCCGCATTAAGCGACTTTAAAGTGCTTGAAGCCAGTGTGGTGCAGCAGTCCGGGCAATGTGTAAATATTCGTTTTTCGGATGCATTGTTAAAAACGCAGGATCTTAACGGATTAATAGAGCTGGATAATCGTCGTGACCTAAGATTTGAATTGGACGGTAACCTCATAAAAGTGTGGATTGACAAACGGATCTCGGGCGAAATAAACCTAAGTGTTCACGAAGGAATTAAAAGCAGTAACTACGCTCGCCTAAAATCGGGCGAAAACTTTTTACTGCAATTTACAAATGCCGAACCTAAGTTGCGGTTGTTGGGAAAAGGAGTAATTGTACCCAACAGTGAGTCGATGATTTTTCCGTTTGAAGCCATTAGTTTAAATGCTGTTGATGTTCGGATTATTCAGATTTTTAAAGATAACATTGCCCAGTTTTTCCAGGCAAACAAATTTGATGGAAACGATAATTTAAAGCAAGTTGGGCGTTTGGTCTACGAAAAAAAGGTTGATCTCTATTCCGACGAGTCAATAAGTTATAACAACTGGAATACTTTTAAGATTGATTTGGCCCAAATGATTGACATTGAACAGGGAGCCATTTACAGGGTAGAATTGCGTTTTCGAAAAGAATATTCCTTATACAATTGTCCCGATAATGCAACGGATGAAACGTTAAAAGAAACCGACCTTGATCAACAGGAAGATTATAAAACCAACTGGGACACACCCGGCTGGTACAGCACTTATTATTATCCCGATGGTTACAATTGGCGCGAGCGCGATAATCCCTGCCATGTTTCGTATTACAATTACGACCGGTTTGTGAGTAAAAATATTATGGCTTCGCAATTGGGAATTGTGGCCAAAGAAGGTAAAGATCACCGAATGTTTTTTGCTGTTTCCGATTTGCTCTCGACCGAACCAATAAGCGATGTTGATTTAAAGCTTTACAATTTTCAACATCAGTTGATTGAAACTATAAAAACCGATTCGCGTGGTTTGGCCGAAGTTGATTTGAAGAAAAAGCCATTTTTGCTGATTGCGAAAAAAGGAAATCAGTTTGGCTATTTGCGCCTTGACGATGGTACCTCGCTGTCGGTTAGTAACTTCAATGTGTCGGGGCAGGAAATTACCGACGGAATGAAAGGTTTTATTTATGGCGAACGCGATGTGTGGCGCCCCGGCGACACGCTGTTTCTTAATTTTATTTTAGAAACCAATGCGTCCCGCCCCGAAAATCATCCTTTAATTTTTAGTCTTTTTAATCCTAAAAATCAACAGGTAGAACGACGGGTTGTTACCGCCAACGAAAATGGTTTTTACCAATTAACAACAAGCACCGAAAAAGATGCGCCAACCGGTAACTGGTGGGCAGAAGTGCAAGTGGGGAACAGTCGTTTTTCAAAAAGGGTGAAAATAGAAACCATAAAACCCAATCGTCTGAAAATTGATTTGGATTTACCCGATAACAAAATTCTTGATGAAAGCAACGAAGTATTGCCAATTACAGCAAGTTGGTTGCATGGCAGCCCGGCAAAATCGTTAAAAGCGAAAGTTGAAGTGTTGCTGGCAAAAACCAATACAACATTCGAAGATTTTCAAAACTATTCGTTTACCGATCCGGCAACAAGTTATGCAAAAAAAGAACAAACTATTTTTGACGGAAAACTGGATGAAACCGGTAAGGCAAAAGTTTCGTTTGCTTTGGAGGGTTTGGAAAATGCTCCCGGAATGCTGAATGCCTGGTTTACTTCGCGGGTGTTCGAAAGCGGTGGCGATTTTAGTACATCAATTAGCAGTGCCAAATATTCTCCTTTCGAGACGTATGTTGGTGTGCGCATGCCCGAATCGGACGATAACTGGTACACTACCGATACTGATTATTTACCCGAAATTGTAACGGTAGATAAAAACGGTAAACCGGTTTCCGGAGACGATTTGGAAGTGCGTTTGTACAAAGTAAACTGGCGTTGGTGGTGGGAGTCAGGATCAGAAAATCTGGCGCACTACGTTTCCGGAAGTTATTATCAGCCGGTGAGCAACTGGAAAATAACTGATGCCAAACACAAATCAAAAATTAAACTCAATGTTGAGTATCACAACTGGCAGGATAATGGCCGTTACTTTTTGTGGGTGAAAGACAACACTTCGGGGCATTCAACCGGAACAACTTTTTACATGTCGAAGTGGGGAAGTTGGCGCTCGGATGGAATGGAGCAGGGAGCCACTATGCTTAGCGTTCGAACTGACAAAGAAAAATACCAGGTAGGTGATGATATTGAGGTAATTATTCCTTCGTCGAAAGCTGGGAAAGCATTGGTAAGCCTTGAAAACGGAACCGAAGTGTTGGATTTATTTTGGGTGGAAACCACGGATAAAGAAACGCGTTTTACGCTAAAAGCCAATAAAAAAATGGCGCCCAATTTTTATGTAAATGTTAGTTTAATTCAAGCTTACGGAAATGCCGAGAACGATGCTCCTTTGCGTCTCTACGGTATCATTCCTGTAAAAGTGGAAGATTCCGAAACCATTCTTCAGCCGGAGATTAAAACCAAAAGTGAAATTGAGCCTGAAACAAATTACACCGTTGAGGTGTCAGAGAAAAACGGCAAAAAGATGACTTACACTTTGGCTGTTGTCGACGAAGGTTTGTTGGGTTTGACCAATTATAAAACGCCAAATCCGCACTATTCGTTTTATCAGCGCGAGGCACTGGGCGTTAAAACCTGGGATATGTACGATTACGTTGCCGGGGCTTATGGTGCGCGCCTTGAAAAAGCTTTTGCTATTGGTGGTGACGGTAGTTTGGTAGAAACGGATAAAAAAGAGGCCAATCGTTTTAACCCGGTTGTGCAATTTGCCGGACCATTTACCCTTGAAGCCGGGAAAACCAAAAAGCATGAATTTGAGATGCCCAATTATATTGGCGCAGTTCGGATGATGGTTGTTGCCGGAAACCAGGGGGCGTACGGCGCCGAAGAAATATCGGTTCCGGTGCGAAAAGGCTTGATGTTATTGGCAACTGTTCCACGTAAATTGGCGCCGCTTGAAACTTTCGATCTTCCGGTGGATGTGTTTGCCATGAAAGATCATGTGAGAAATGTATCTGTATCGGTAAAAACAAACGAGTTGTTTGAGCTTGTTGGCGAAAATACAAATGCAATTCAATTTGAAGAAACAGGCGAAAAAATGACCTTTTTCAAATTGCGAGTTAAAGACGATATTGGAATTGGCAAAATTGTAGTAGAGGCAAAATCGGGTAACGAACGCGCCACTTACGAAGTGGAAGTTGATGTTCGCAATCCGAATTTACAGGTTACCAAACACGAGGCGAAATTGGTTAATGCCAATGAAAGCTGGACTTGTAATTTGCAGTCGCCGGGAACATCTGGAACAAATGAAGCTTGGGTTGAAATTTCAGGATTTCCTCCGTTAAATCTTGAAAAACATCTCAACTACCTTATTCAATATCCGCACGGATGTGTTGAGCAGGTTACTTCGTCGGTTTTCCCGCAATTATTTTTGGAGCAGTTAACTGAGTTAAGCGCCGAGCAGAAATTAGAGATTGAAGATAATATACGAAGAGCGTTGGTAAAACTACAATCGTACCAATTGGGCAGTGGCGGATTTAGTTATTGGCCCGGTTCGTCGTACGTAAATAAATGGGCAACAAACTATGTTGGTCACTTTCTTTTAATGGCCGAAAATGCCGGGTACTCGCTGCCTTTTGGTTTAAAAGATAATTGGCTGCGCTATCAACGTTCCGAAGCCAGAAACTGGAAAGGAAACCAGTATTTCGATCGTTACTCGCAGTTGCGGAATTACGATTTAACACAAGCCTATCGTTTATATACGCTGGCTTTAGCCGGTAGTCCTGATATGGGAGCAATGAACCGCTTGCGCGAAAAAAGCAACAAATCGTCGGATGTAACCTGGCGTTTGGCATCGGCTTATATTCTTGCCGGCAAAAACGATGCTGCCGAACAACTGGTTGCTAACTTAAGCACCGAAGTAAAAGATTACCGCGAATTTGGCGGCACTTTTGGTTCGTCGCTGCGTGATAAAGCCATGTTGCTTGATGCGTTAACCTTATTAAATGATCAGGAGAATGCTTTCGAAATGTTGCAATCCATATCGCAGGAATTGAATGAACGCGACTGGTTGAGCACGCAAACAGCTGCGTGGTGTTTATTTGCTGCAGCACATTTCTCTGAAGAATTTTACACGGCCGATAACGAGACTGCTTTTAATTTAAAAGTAAACGGAGAGAAACATCAGTTGCGAACCAAAATACCGATTGTTAAAATACTGGTTGAAGAACAATCGGCAGATTTGATAAATGTTGAATATGAAAACGAAGGAAGTAACGCCACTTTTGTGCGCGTTGTTACGCAGGGAATTCCATCAGGAATTGATTCGGTTTCTTCTTCGGCTAATCTTGTAATGAATGTGAAATACCTCGATAGTGCTAACAAAACAATCGACCCGGAGAGTATTCAACAAGGCACTGATTTCAGGATGATAGTTACCGTAAAACACCCGGGGAAACGTGTTGATTATGAAGAAATGGTTTTATCAGCACTTATTCCTTCCGGATGGGAAATTCTGAATAAACGTATTGGCGATGTACCGGGCGAGGAATCAAATTTTGAATACCAGGATATTCGCGACGACCGTATTTATACCTATTTCGATTTGGATGTTAACGAACAAAAAACATTTACATTTTATTTGAATGCAGCATATAAAGGCCATTTTTATTTGCCTCCGGTAAGTTGCGAGGCCATGTACGATAATACCGTAAATTCGAAAAAAGCCGGTAGAATGGTTGTAGTGAACTAATATTTTTAAGATTTGACAAAGCTTTTCAAAAACAAACCTTGGTTAAAATGGGGAAGTGTTGGTTTTTTGGCCATGCTTGCCTTGTTTTTTCTTGGTGTTTTTTTTGTTCCGCGCCCCTTGTTTAATGCTTCGTATTCAACTGTTGTTGAAAGCAGTAACGGCGATTTGCTGGGGGCACGAATTTCCGACGATGAGCAATGGCGTTTTCCTGCTGTTGATAATATTCCTCGTAAATACGAGCTGTGTGTGTTGCAGTTTGAAGACAAACACTTTTATCATCATCCCGGTGTAAATCTGGCATCAGTAGCACGAGCCGCGGTACAAAATGTAAAAGCGCGGAAAGTTGTAAGCGGAGGTAGCACAATTACCATGCAGGTAAGCCGGTTAGCGCGTGGAAACAAAGCGCGAAATCTGAAAAATAAGCTGATTGAAGTTTTCTGGGCTCTGCATATCGAGCTGCGCTATTCAAAAGCTGAAATTCTGAATTTGTACGCTTCGCATGCACCTTTTGGTGGAAATGTTGTCGGTATTGATGCGGCATCGTGGCGATATTTTGCCCGCGACAGTGAACAGTTGTCGTGGGCCGAATCGGCAACATTAGCAGTGCTTCCCAACGCGCCATCGCTTATCTACCCGGGGCGGCTGGATGATCAATTAAAACAAAAACGCGATAGGCTTTTACAAAAGCTGCTGAATAACGGAGTAATTGATAGCATGACGTGCGAATTGGCAATTGCAGAGCCATTACCCGAAAAAGTTAATGCTTTACCAAATGCCGCCTATCATTTTACCGAACTGGTAAATGAAAGCAAAAGCGGACAACGCACGCATTCAACTATTAATGGGCTAATTCAAAAACGGGTAAACCAGGTGGTGCGAAAACACCAGAGTCGGTTAAAAGCAAACTTCATTAATAATATGGCAGTTGTTGTGGCCGAAATTCCTTCGAAAAAAGTTCGGGCTTATGTGGGAAATACCTTTGCAACGGACAGTTTGAATCACGGAAATTTTGTTGATGTTGTGCAATCGCCCAGAAGTACCGGCAGTATTTTAAAACCGTTTTTGTATTGCAAAATGATGGATGAGGGCATGCTTTTGCCAAGTATGCTAGTGCCTGATATTCCTATTCGTTTTGGAGGTTTTACTCCTATGAATTTCGATCGGCAATACAATGGAGCAGTGCCGGCCGAAGAAGCATTGGCACGATCGCTAAATATTCCGGCGGTGCATTTATTACGCGAATTTGGAGTGGCACCTTTTCATTCCTTTTTGAAACAAACGGGGATGTCGACATTGAACCAGGCTCCCGATTATTACGGACTCTCTTTAATTTTGGGAGGCGCAGAAGTAAAACTTTGGGATTTGGCCGGAATGTATGCATCGTTGGCAACAATTTTAGATACATATAATAATAAAGATGGAATGTATTTTGCCAAGCCATTTTCGCCTTTGATTTGGGAGGAAAACGGAAATACAACAGAAACGATGGAACTGGAACAGCCCGCTGTGCGGGCAGCTTCAATATATTCAACGTTTAAGGCACTTCTGGAAGTTACCCGGCCCGACTCGGAAACAGGATGGGAGCAATTTGCACGTTCAAAGAAAATTGCCTGGAAAACAGGTACCAGTTTCGGATTTCGCGATGCCTGGGCAGTTGGTGTAACGCCAAAATATGTGGTTGCTGTTTGGGTTGGAAATGCCGACGGAGAAGGGCGGGCCGGTTTAACAGGAGTGTCGGCTGCCGCTCCAGTAATGTTTGATGTTTTCTCTACTTTGCCAGATGCCCGCTGGTTTGAGGCTCCGATTGACGAAATGGACAGCATTGATGTTTGCACCGAAAGTGGTTTTCTTCCCGGCGAGAATTGCGACCAACGAAAGACTATTTTTGTTCCGAAAGGAAATAAAATTGATGTTTGCCGCTGGCATCAGCGCATTCATTTAAATGCCGAACAAACGCACCGGGTAAACGCCAATTGTTACCCGGTTTCAAAAATGGTACATAAAAACTGGTTTGTGCTTCCTCCGGCTATGGAATATTATTATAAGCGAGAAAATGTGCTTTATTCCACTTTGCCGCCGCTGTTACCGGGATGTACCGAAAACCAGCAACAACTCGACTTTATTTACCCCAGGGTATGGAACAGGATTTTTATTCCGGTAGAATTAGATGGAACAAAAGGAAAGTTGATTGTTGAGCTGGCACACCGTTTAAGTAATGTTGATGTGTTCTGGTATCTCGACGATAATTTTCTCGGGATAACTAAAAATATTCATCAGTTTGAGCTTCGTCCGGAGCCCGGATGGCACACCATTACCGTGAGCGATAATCTTGGTAATTTGCTCACAAAACGGTTTTTTGTGGTTAATGGTTAGTGTTGTTTATGTTATTTCACGCAAATGATATCAAAAAGTCATGAAGCCGTTTCAGAAAACTTTGTAATTTTGCGGCTGATTTAAAGGACAGATATGACAGATATTAAGCTTAACACAATTCCAGAAGCCATAGCAGCCATACAAAAGGGCGAGATGGTAATTGTTGTTGATGATGAAGATCGTGAGAATGAAGGTGATTTAATTGTTGCCTCAGAATTGGTCACCACAGAAATTGTGAATTTTATGGCTTCGCAAGCTCGGGGCCTTATTTGTGTATCGTTAACCGAGGAACGTTGCCAAGAGTTGGAACTTGAATTGATGGTGGGTAAAAACACCTCGGCCAACGAAACGGCTTTTACTGTTTCGGTTGATGCGATACATCCTGATGTAACTACGGGGATTTCGGCTGCCGACCGTGCAATTACCATAAAAATGCTGGTTGACGAAAAAACCCGACCGGAACAATTGGGCCGTCCGGGGCATATCTTTCCTTTAAAAGCAATGGAGCGTGGTGTGTTGCGCAGAACCGGACATACTGAAGCTGCTGTTGACCTGGCTCGTTTAGCAGGCCTGAAACCATCGGGTGTTCTGGTTGAAATTATGAACGACGACGGAACAATGGCCCGTTTGCCACAATTGTATGAATTCGCTCAAAAGCATAACCTGAAATTGGTTACCATTAAAGATCTGATTTCTTTTCTTTTCCAGAGCGAAAGTTTGATCGATAGAGGAGAAGAAGTTGCTTTGCCAACTCAGTTTGGCGATTTCAGAATTGTTCCTTTTCGTCAGAAATCGAATGGTGCGGAGCATGTTGCACTGATAAAAGGAGAATGGGAGCCAAACGAGCCAATTTTAGCTCGCGTACACTCTTCGTGTATGACTGGTGATATTTTCGGATCTATGCGTTGCGAATGTGGAGACCAGTTACATGCCTCAATGGAAATGATTGAAAAAGCCGGTAAAGGTGTTGTTGTTTACATGATGCAGGAAGGCCGTGGTATTGGTTTGCTCAATAAAATTGCTGCTTACAAATTACAAGATCAGGGATTGGATACTGTTGAAGCGAACATTCATCTTGGTTTTAAAGCCGATGAGCGCGATTATGGTGTTGGAGCTCAGATTTTAAGTAATCTTGGCGTAACTAAAATGCGTTTGCTTACCAATAATCCGGTAAAACGTGTAGGGTTGGAAGGTTATGGTTTGGAAGTTACCGAGATTGTACCGATTGAAATTGCGCCAAATGAGCACAATCAGCGTTATATGAAAACCAAACGCGACCGAATGGGGCACCACCTTAGAAAATTTAATTACGACAAATAAAACTTTGTAAATTTTTTACAAAGTTGTCTTGATAGATAGAATTTCATGATTAGATTTGTAGCACAAATCTAATCTATGAAACATCTATTCCTAATTATTTTTCTCATCCTGACTGTGGAATCGTATGCAGCAGAAAAAGGAAAACAACCACACATTATTTTAATAATGACCGATCAGCAACGGTCCGATGCGCTTGGCTGCATGGGAAATACTGCTGTAATTTCACCCAATATAGATAAGCTTGCTGAGGCAGGTGCTACTTTTGTAAATGCCTATTCGTCGGTACCCGGTTATGAACAACATTTTTGAGCAATATGGGGTAGGTTAGATGAGTTTAAAACAGGCTTTGGCGAGGCCGCGACACCCGCTGTGAAATAGAAACAAGGCGTCGCCCGGCTGCGAAAACCTGAACTAAACTCGTGGGAGGCTTTCGTGCAGGTGCGAATTGCTGTTTTAATTGATAAACAAGCTTTCGCATAGCCGCGAAAGATAGAAATGAGATAAAATGATGCGGTCGCATTCTTGCGGCGGGCAGAATCCTAAATAAATTTTGTTTTGTGAACGAAAAGAAATCCTTACATTTACTTAGTACTTGCCAGAAAACTCAGTTATTTCTTTGTCTTTGATAAGAAAACGTCAAAGGCAAGGCTTTCGAAGGTTTGGAAATCAGGGAGTTTACTTTCGTAATCGACCGTTTTCAAACCGAGAATAACGCCGCATTTGGCGTTTTCTTGCAAAGACTAATTACATTTTTAAAACTCAAATAATATGGATGGAAAAACAAAAGCAATTATTGCGCACATTTACTGGATTGGCTGGGTTATTGCTCTGGTCTTGAATTCGAACGAAAAAGATGAACTTACAAGTTTTTATTTAAGACAATTACTTGGATTGTTTCTGTTAAGCGTTGTTTTAATGTTTATCCCAATATTAGGCTGGATTGCGAATGTCGTAATTCTGGTATTTTGGATTATTAGCTTGATTGGTGCAGTAAATGGAGAGCAAAAAGAGATTCCCTGGATAGGAAGCTATTTTCAGGATTGGTTTAAAGGCATTTAATTCACAAATTATATGGCATAAAAAAGACAGGTTTTTGGCCTGTCTTTTTTTATGCTTAATTATCGTCGTTGTTTCCCCGGTTTCTATCGCGGTACTTGCGGAACATATAAATACGAAATTCATATTCCGCCTTGTATAGTTTTATAACTTTTAACGGTGGTAAAATTTTAAGAAATTCTTCGTTGTATTTCTCTCTTACCTCTGCTTCCGTTTTTCCAAGCGCCACATGTTCGCGGGTTAATTTAATCAACTCCTTGTTCGAAAGGTTTTCATCTACATTTCTAACCTTATCTTCCAGTTCGTGGCGTTTTTGCTGAAAGTCGCCCATCTCTTTTTCCATTTGATTGTATACCGGCCAGAATTTTTGAGCTTCTTCCGGTGTGAAATCAAGATTTGTGGTGAAAAAGGCTACCTTTTCGTTGCGGTAACGTTCCCAGCGATCGTTATTGTCGTTTTTATCTCTGTTGTCCTGTGCTGTTGCCTGTGATTGGGAAAAGATCAACAATCCTAGTATTAGTACTGTAAATAGCTGTCTCATTTTACTCTACTCTTGGGTATATTCAAAAATTTCGTAGGCACTAAAATTAGAGCTTACGTATGCAATTAAGTCATCGTCGCTAAATGTTTCGTTGTTATCGTTGCTTTCCAGTAATGAGAAGAACGAGGTTTCGTCAAGTTCCTCCAAAATAGAATGTATTTCGTTATCGGAATAGTTTGTTGAAGCTATTGTTTCAATAACTTGTTCCTGTGGTATAAAAGTTTTTATTGGAATATATACCAACATGAATATGATAGCAAAACTGGCAGCAAGACCAAGTGCAGGTTTAAAAAGATTTATAATCTTAAATTCCTTTTTGTCGGCCACATGTTTTTCCGCTTCAATTTGCATTTGCATGCGTGCGGAAAAATCGTCGAAATAATGCTTCGGAGTGCCAAAGGCGTTCTCCTTCTTTATTTTCGACAAATTTGGTGCTATGTTCTTTAATTCTTCCATTGCGGCATTTTTAACTATTGACTATATCTTATTTAAAAGGTTTAAAAACAATCTATTAATCTGTGCTTTTTAAGTAGTCTTCAATCTTTTTGGCAGCATGATGGTAGGATGCTTTTAACGCACCAACCGACGTGTCGAGGATTTCAGACATTTCATCGTATTTCAGATCATCAAAATACTTCATATTAAAAACAATGCGCTGCTTCTCCGGTAAACGTAAAATTGCTTTCTGGAGTTTTAACTGAATTTCATCTCCTTCGAAATAAGGATCGGAAGTAAGATTATCCATTAAAAACTCGCTGGCATCGTTCATCGGCATAAAGCTCTTTTTCTTTTTCGAATTGATAAACGTGATCGATTCGTTGGTGGCAATGCGGTATAACCAGGTAAAAAGGCTCGACTCTTCGCGAAAATTATCGATACTGCGCCACACTTTTAAAAAGGTATTCTGCAAAACATCATCGGCGTCGTCATGGTTCATAACGATTTTCCGGATATGCCAATACAATCGCTCCTGGTAAGTCGTTACCAGCTGATGAAAAGCAAGGTCGCGCTTGTTTACATCCTTTAGCTCGGCGATGATATTTTTATCAGTCCTTTGCATGAAGCTACCAATCAGACATTATCTGCCGGTAAAGGTTTAAAAAAAAATCAGATTCTGAAGTTTAATCCTTCTTCTTTTAATTTGTTGTAAACATCAAGATCGAAAGAATACAGTTTTGCCGCCCGGTGTGCTACGTTGGTTTGTTTTTCGCCGGTGTCGATCAGCAGTCCCATATTTTGAATTTTCTTTCTGAAATTGCGCGTGTCGAGCGTTGTATCCAGAATTACTTCGTACAAGGTTTGAAGCTCAGTTAAAGTAAATTTATCGGGTAGCATCTGAAATCCTACCGGATGATATTTTACTTCGGCACGTAATTTTTTTAAGGCTTCTCCGATAATTAATTCATGGTCGAAAACCAATTTCGGAAGTTTATCTATTTCGAACCAGTTTAACACTTTGGCCATTTCGGATTGGCGCAAGTCGTGATATTCCGGGTTAATAATGGCGTAATAGGCTGTGGTTAAAACACGCGAAAAAGGTACACGTTTTACTTTTCCGAAGGTTTTTACCTGGTTGAGGTAAACATTTTCGAGACCTGTACTTTTCGATAAAATAAACTTGGCATACTCATCAATGTCCTCTTCTTCAGGCAAGTGAGAGCCAATTAAACCCCAGTAGTTTTGCTCGGTGTGCATTGGGTTTTCGGTAAAGAGGACTTCAACGTCCTCGAAATTATCTTTTTCGCTAAAAAAACGTTTGGCAACCTCCGAATCCGATTGCCAAAGAAGAACACACAGTTTGTTGTCTTTAAAGCCAAAAATTACACAGTCAATAGATAGATGTCTTAGTATCATAAGTTAAATGTTTACACAAATGTAACTACTGATTTTAAAAAAAACGAATATTGTACTTGTGAAATGTACAATAAGGCCTGTTTTACCAGCAAAAAAGTATGTAAAAGCATCAATATTAAAATACCAAAAAAAAATTACCTTTGCACCGCAATTTTTAAATAAGTAAAATGGCTTTAAAATGTGGTATTGTTGGTTTGCCAAACGTCGGAAAATCAACATTGTTTAATTGTTTGTCGAGTGCAAAAGCACAATCAGCAAATTTCCCTTTTTGTACAATCGAACCCAACTTGGGGGTGATAACTGTGCCCGACGACAGATTAACAAAATTAGAGGAATTGGTAAAACCGCAACGTGTGGTACCAACAACGGTTGAAATTGTTGATATTGCCGGATTGGTTCGTGGGGCAAGTAAAGGAGAAGGTTTGGGTAATAAATTCCTTGGTAATATTCGCGAAACCGATGCGATTATTCACGTATTGCGTTGTTTCGAGAACGAAAATATTACGCATGTTGACGAAACGATCGATCCTGTTCGCGACAAGGAAACCATCGATATCGAACTTCAGTTGAAAGACCTGGAAACCGTTGAAAGCCGTATTGCAAAAGTTGAAAAACAAGCACGCACCGGGAATGATCCTGAAGCAAAGCGTATGTTCCGCATCCTTTCGAAATATAAAGAAGTTTTAATGGAAGGAAAATCGGCCCGAACTGTTGAGGTTGATCCATCGGATGCAGCAGCTGTTAAAAGCCTTGAGTTGCTGACAAACAAACCTATCCTATATGTTTGTAATGTTGACGAGCCTGCCGTAATTAAAGGAAACGCACATGTTGAGGCCGTTAAAGAAGCCATTAAAGATGAGAATTCGGAAATGCTGATGATTGCAGCAGCAACCGAAGCTGATATTGCTGAGCTGGATGATTTTGAAGAGCGCCAGATGTTTTTGGACGACCTTGGATTGGAAGAAGCCGGTGTGAGTAAACTGATTAAATCAGCCTACAAATTACTTCAGCTGGAAACGTATTTTACCGCCGGAGTAAAGGAAGTACGGGCATGGACTTACCACAAAGGAAGCAAAGCGCCACAGGCCGCAGGAGTAATTCACTCTGATTTTGAGAAAGGATTTATTCGTGCCGAGGTGATTAAATATAACGACTTTGTAACTTTAGGATCGGAGCTGGCTTGTAAAGAAGCCGGAAAAATGTCGATCGAAGGAAAAGAATATGTAGTGAATGATGGTGATATTATGCACTTCAGGTTTAACGTATAGAAAAGCCTGAAGTTGGGAGACCGAAGTCGGAAGAAAAATAAAAGGCGTGAAAGAATATTCTTTCACGCCTTTTATTGTATCCTCCTTTTTGCGGAGGTTAGAAACGCCGTTTACTTTTGTGGTTGAACGTCGCTCATATCTTTTACAATACCGTTTTTGTCAACTTTAATTACAACATCTTTCGATATTTCAAGTTGTATTGCTGTTTCCTCAATCTTCACAACTTTTCCATAAATACCACCGGTTGTAACTACTTTATCTCCTTTTTTCAGGCTTTCGCGAAACTTACGCGTTTCTTTTTGGCGTTTTACCTGAGGGCGGATCATAAAAAAGTAAAATACTACGATGATCAGCAACAGTGGCAAAAAGCTCATTAAAGGATTGGCATCAGCTCCTTCTTGTGGCTGCATCATTAATAAAATCGAATTCAACATATCACTAATTTTTAATATTTAATATCAATAAGTTCATTATCAACTTGGGCAAAAATAGCTAAATGTTTTAATTCTTTGCTATTTCCAAGTACTTCAATTGTTTTGTATTCTCTTCCAACCAATCCGGCGGTGTTAAATTCAACTTCAATTAACGTGGTTTCACCTGGTTTTACCGGTTGATTGTTAAAGTGCGTTGTTACGCAGCCACAGTCGGTTTCAAGGCTCTCGATAACAAAATCATTATCACCGGTATTGGTTAAAACAAAGGTGTGCAAAACAATCTCACCGGCTTTTAACTGTCCAAAATTATGAACGGCTTCATCAACTGAAATTTCGGTAGGAACCAATTCTCCAGTCGTTTGTTTTTGTTTGTTATTACTGCTTTTGTTGGCTTCGCACGAAACCAAAGCAATAATCAAAAATATGAAAGCCAGTTTGTGCATTATACCGACGAACTTTTAAATTTATCTGAAAAGGATTTGCTTTATTTTACCGATTTTAAAAGTTGTCGGCATTCTTTCAATATTATATAGTGCATTGTAATTACGCAATATTATTCGCCAATCAATCCGCGTCCTTCTTTGCTGATTTTTTCGGTGCGTTTTAAGTCTTTCAGCGTTTTGTCCAGAATACCGTTAATGAAATTGCGGCTTTTCTCGGTGCTGTAAAACTTCGAAAGTTCGATGTATTCATTCAACGAAACTTTTGTAGGAATTGTTGGGAAATACAGGAACTCGGTAATGGCCAGTTGCATAATTAAAATGTCCATAAAAGCGATTCGTTCCACATCCCAGTTACGCGAATGTTCTTTAATCAACTCACGTAGCTCATCGTGATTGATGATGGCTTTACGCAGCAAATCTTTAGTAAAGTCGCGGTCTTCCTGGTCTTTAAACATCGGCATTAACGACTGTTCCGAATCAGAAAGTTCGTTAAAACGACGCAGTGTTTTCGAGATCATCGAAATCACAAACTCAACATCATCGTTCCAGTAAATGCTTTGTTCTTCAAGCACCATGTACAGGTCTTCCGAAATGAGGATAATCTTATTGAAAAGTTTTTCAATGAATTTGCGGTCGTTCAGGTACGAACGATTTTTGTCGGCCATATATTCCTCGTAGATATCCGACTCGATCATCATCAGGTACAATTCCTTAATTAGCTCAGGATGATCTTTCCAACTCAGTTTTTTCTGATCCACATAAGTGTTCAGTTTGTTGTTGATACGCAACTGCTGAATAACCTGGTTGGTTATAAACTTGGTGTTCGGATTCAGATCTTCGTGTGTTGGCTGATGTTTATTTCTTCTGATTTCGATACGGCCCTCTGCATAATCTGCAATTTCGGGTACCAGCGCCAGCAGGTAGTGGTAAAGGTCGTAAGCTTTGTGGATACAAAAGAACAGTTCTTTCTCGGTGTTGTTGATCGATTTCTCGTCGGTAGAGTAGTAGGCGTACAATACTTGTAGAACCTTTGTGCGGATAATCCTTCTGCTAATCATTTTTAATGAACTTCGTATAAATTTCGGTGCAAAATTACACCTTTTTTTGAATCCTCATGCAGAAAAGAAAGCAAATGAAGTACGTTATTTTAATGTGAAGAGAGTGAACGCAGATGACGTTGGTTTAACTGATTTGTGCAGACAGAAACAGTGATACTCACTCCGGGTAAGGGTATTACTATTCTTGTCTTAGTTTATGAATAGAACACTATACAATCGCACATCAGCAAGGGGGTACAATGATCTGGTTCTTTTCTTACAGGAAAGTTGGAGGGGGCTGGCCCATTGGATTACAACTGCGCCGACATTATTGATTCTTTTGGTTACTTATTACGATACTATATCCATCCGGATCTTTTATCATTACACCATTATTTCGCCAATATGGATTTTCAGGCATGATTATCTCAATCCCGTAGAAATTTATTTTTTCTAAAATTTTATCATATTCTGTGGCTTGCTCAGTGTAGAACACTAAAATATCATCTGCATCAAATTTGTGGTTCGCTTTAGTTAATGATTTTGTGAACTCAAGATGCCAATTCTGACCATGTTTACCAAGAAATACACCATCATAATTATCATGATCTTTAAATGAGCCTAAAACATCTAAACCTACTATATTGGTATAGAATTCAATCAAAGGCTTCAGGTCATTTGTATGGCGGGCTGCTCTAAATATCATACTTTATAATTTCTAATTTACTACTCAAATTTTTGCGAATCTTTTTAAGGAATATTTGTTTCCATATTTCCTTATCTTGTTACTTGCGCACATGGTGAGTGCTTGTGCCGGGGCGGATTTCGGAGAGCGTTCCTGTCCGAAGGACACGGAACAGCGATGCGAGAATCCGCAGTTGGCGTACCACCAAACCCGCCCTGCAATATGTACTGTGTTAGCGCCTGGCATTTATTTTTCTTTTATGTAAGTTATTTCTTGCAATGGAAATCCATAGCACTGTTTGTTGCTAAAATCAATTGTCAAATTACCATTGTCTATTGAATATTTGTGCATTGTCGGGTGAACTAAAATATACAATATGCCATCATAACCAATCTCAATCGAGTCCTTATATAGTTCGTAATCATAATGGTCAGAAACCATGTAACCATTTGATTTATTAAAATCGCTTTCAGAAATAAATTCAAGAGTATCACTTTTATCTACTGCTATCCATGTACCTAATATTTCTTTTTGATTTGTTCCTATTTCATCTTTGGAACAATTTGCCAAAAGTATAACCAGTACAAGCAGAAGAACGCCTAAAATTGATTTGTTTCTTTCCATGACAAAGTTTTTTAAAATGTTTAATCTTCAGGTTCTCAAAAAATTATTACTCTTGTTAGACTGTCCTAATGCACAAATGGTTGCTTTATGCTTGGCGCTAACGGTAAATTGTATGAGTAGTGGCAGATTGCGTGGTACTTTCCTGTCAAACCGCTACGCTGTTTGAGCGGGCTACAAACCTTGATATTTACCACATCGCCTGCCATTACTTATACAAAATGTTACCATGCGTTTTTTATCTTTTCATTGTAAAAGGCTCTAAATTTTTTCTTAAATCCTTTTTTGTCTTAATCTTTCGGAAAATATTTATCAATTAATTCTCTGGTTTCTTTTAACCATTGAAGTCTTTGTTCTAAGTCACTAGTTACAATTATTCGATAAATCTTTCTCTCAAATTGTTTTACTCCACAAAAATCGAAAATGCAATTCTTCCAAATCATATCAAGAGGGTCTCCAAATATTTCATTTTCTCTTTTTGCGCTAGTGTTTGAAGTATTAAAAACAATTCCTACTTTTGCTTTCAATAATCCAATTGGAATTCCTTCTCCATTATCGCCATCCTCAAACTCATAAGCTATTCCTGGTCTGATTATCCTGTCAATCCATCCTTTTAATATTGCAGGAGGCTGTCCCCACCAGTTTGGATGAACAATAATCACTCCATCGCTTTGAGCTAAATCATTGCAATGTTTTTTTATAAGTTCATTAAATTCTCCGTTTTTAGGTATCTCTGTCGCAGTAATTATCGGGTCAAATTTTTCTTCGTGTAGGTCATGGAATATAACGGAATGTCCGTTTTTAATAAGTCTTTTTTTACATTCATTGGCTATTGCATGATTGAAACTTTGTTTATCGGGATGTCCTAGAATTATTAAAATCTTCATTATTCTGTCATGTTTATGCTGGTTTGTCTTCTGTGTTTAAAATGCATGGTAACTAAATGTGCATCACCAATTGCCGTTATTTCGCTTATAGCGGAAAAAAAGTGTTGTTATACACCCATATTGGTGTGTAATATACACTTATTATGTTGAGTTTCTGTTTGCCATTTTATTTGCGGGCGCGTGTTTCACTTGTTTTTGGTTTTTGCGTTATAAATGTAAACATTCTGCCATAAAAATCATTTTGTTACTAAATAAATTATCTCCGCAGGGCCATTTGTGACTTCCGCAGCCATTAAAAGTATTTCCTCACTCTTGCGAACATCGATCTCACCTCAAAATAAGTAGTTATCACCCTAAAATTAGCCGTCATCACCCAAAAAAAGGGCTTATCACCCGTAAATTAACCGTTATCACCCGGTAAAAGGGTGTTATCACTTACTTTTTGTCGGTTATCACCGGAGAGATTTTACAAAATGGTAGTGATAGATAAATATTTTAAGTGATAATCTATTTTTTGAGGGTGATGACTCAGATTTCTGAGTAAAAAAAGCCGGAACAACGTTTCCGCTGCCCCGGCAAGTGTTAAACAATAACTGTCCCTAATTATTATTCTCCGGGTCGTCGCCTGATTTTTTATGTTTATTCTTATAAATATTGCGGTAGCCCTTTAGCCGGTCCTCATCTTTCCAGAAAACATAGCGGCCGCAGTTTTTAATTTCGTTGGCAGCTTGTTGCATGTAGGAGTAGGCGCGGTCGCGGGTAATTTTCACCTGGCTGTCGATTTCCTTTTCGCCATTGGCGCGTGCCAGCACTATTGCCAGTTCGTCGGCAGTAGTAGCAGCCTGCTGAAGTAAGGTAACATCAAAATTAATTAATGCCAATGGTTCGGGGTTATCCTCGCCCAGTGCAGCCAGGTTGCTCAAATCCTGTATCATATCGGCATCGCCTGTTCCATCGGCTATGTCACTCACTTTTTTTAACAGGCGCTGGTCGTTGCGGTAGGCATAGCGGAACGTGTGCAGCAACCGGCCGTGCAGTTCGTATGCTGCCGGCGAACGCTCTTCCCATTCTTTTTGGGCATCCTGCGGCGTATGCTGTTCGCGTTTCCACATGGCCTCGGCTGTGCGGCAGGCTCCGTTACGCACCGTCAACGAATCGATAGTGGTTTCGGGCAGGCCCGCGCCCATTAGCTCGGTTTTGTCGTCGAGGCTCCATAAATAAAGGTTCTCGTTTTCCTGAATGGCCACGTTAACGGGCATATCAGGTGTTTTTACTTCCTCATCAGGAATGGCCATAAATGCATTGTAGCATGCATCGTAATTTTGTCGGTCTGACATAGTTTTTTGATTTTTGTTCGTATCGGGGATACGAGGTTAAACATATAATTGACCTCAATTTATGGTGAATAGTAAACATATGCACAGTTTTGTTTTATGTTTTGTAGCATCTTTGGCTTGGAATACTGATAAACAGGTAACCTGAATGAGATCAGTAGCTTGTATTCGGTGCTCCTTGGTATTCGCCCCTGAGATGTCAGCTTAACCCGGATAATTCATTTGATTTTAGCAATAGTCATGTTTCTCCGGGTTATACCAATTATGAAAATGATTAGGCTATTTTGCAATTATTTTCATAATTGATATAATGCCGATACTGAAAAATTAAGCAATAAAGAGTAGCTATAACAATAACCCACGATTTCTCGTCATCGGTATTAATCCCGACTTAGTTGAGTCTATTTTTGAGTGTCAAAAATGGGTACGAAACTTCGTCGCATTAAACTATTTTGCTATTTGTGATGAATAATGCGGATTAATTCTATTAAGAATTGTGGGGTAACGACTATTTGTAAGGCCGCATGTACTATTTGCGGTAAAAAGCAGGATATTGGTTGTTAAACCTGAACCCAAGACCAAGCATTAAAAAATTTGGCGTGTGAAAATCTTTTATGCTGTAGCCAATGTGCACAAACGAGTTTCTGGTAATTTCTGTTTTCAGGGCTAATATTTGGTAAAAAGCTTTTAAATCGCCTTTGCTGTACAGGAAACTTTTCCCCATGCCCAGTCCAACGGTAAAATAGGGCATAACATATTCGGCGCGGCCCGATATTCCTAATGCCAGTTGCTGATTAAGTGGCGGTTTAAAAAACTCCTGCTGGGTTCCTGCAATATAATCCTGGGTGTAAACATTGGCACTACCGTCGTAAACTCCGTCGAGCGATATACCCAGGCGCAGTTTATATCCCATATTATACATGGGCGCAAAACAAAACCCCATTACCGGGTAAGCTTCGGGCGATGCAACTTGTGCATCAAGAAAATCAACACCGGTACGTCGCCACGATCCAAACAAAACAAGGTCGTAGCTAATGTGCCGTTTAAATGTCGGAATAAATAAGTCCGACGGACACATATGCGGCTCCTTTTTTCGGGCGAAACTATACAGCATGCCGGTTTTTAAGGCAAGTGTATTAAGCCCGGCGTTGGGAAACTTGGTGTTGCCGTTTGAAAAATGAGTGACGGATAAACCCGCGTCAAAAGTTAGTCGATCAGAAAGCAACCAGCTAAAATAAAAGTTGGTGTTGATGTAGGCATTTGCTTTCGAGCCGATTACCGTATTGTTTGGGTTTGTTTCGAAATTGTAAGGTTTCCATCCCAACGATAATCCAAAGTTCCACTCGTAATTTAACGATAGCTTTTGTGAAATCTGGCTTACACGTGCACCCTGAAAAAGATACAATGAAAACGGGGTGCCCAGCTCTTGGCTGTGGCTTAAATTGTAGGCCGCCAGTCCAACTCCCTGGTAGGGTTTACCATAAATTTTATCGGCAATGGTATTGGGAAAAAAGCGGAAAGAATATTTTAAATGTGTAGAAAATGCTGATTTTATTGGATCGGAAGTTGCGTTTGCATCTTTAAAATAAGGATTTGTTGGTAATATGTAACCCGGGCGAATTTCAATTCCTAATCGGTGGATAATGGGAGTTGAAAAAAAAAGCGAATCCAATACATCCGGCTCAGGATTGTTATTTTCAGGAAGTATGTATTCTTCTATTTCTTCGGTCGGAATATTTATCTTTTGTGCATTAGCAACAAGCGCAATGAAAAATAAAAATTTAAAAATGAATAGTAGTTTCCAATATATATTGTTGCCTTTCATATTTGCTGTAGTTCTGTAAACTAAATCCTAACCTGCTTAATTCATAAATCATTCTTATCACGAAAATTTATGAATTAAGCAGGCTAAATGGAATTAAAAGGCAGTAAATATACTTTTTTATTTATTGAATATAATGGAAGTTTAAATCGATTACAACGTTGAATTTGTTGAGCCACTTTTGAAGTTATCCGAATATTTTTCGTCCGAAAATGTAATTGTATCATCTTCTTCCTGGTTATCATCATCTTCTTCCAGTTCCCAATCAAATTTCTCGCGACGAACGATGTATCTCCGGTAATAAAAGGCTAACAGCACGCCAAATATAGCTCCCGATAAATGGCCTTCCCACGAAATCTCGGGACGGATAGGCAGCAAGCCCCAAACCAGTCCGCCGTATAAAAAAACCACAATTGCTGAAAGCGTTAACAAACGTACATCAGAGCGAATAATTCCGCTAACAAAATGAAAGGCTGCCAATGCATAAACTACTCCGCTGGCACCAATGTGCCAGGCTTCCCGCCCCATAAACCAGGTGCTGATGCCTGATAAAATATACAGCAGAAAAAAGATTCGGTACGAAATTCGCCGATAGAAATAAATGAGCATAAACCCTAGTATGAAAAACGGCAGCGAATTGGAAATCAGGTGGCTGAAATCGGAATGAATAAAAGGGGAGAAGAGAATTCCCTGAAGTCCGTTTATGTGTCGTGGGAAAATACCAAATTTTACAAAACTCAATCCTGCAGTTAGCTCTATTATCTTAACAATCCATAAAAGCAAAACAAATAGGGCCGGAAACAGGAGACTGTGAAAAAAGATCTTTTTTTCCATTTCCGGATCCAGATTTTTTGGGTTGCTCGGATAGTAACGAAATAGTGCCATTTATGTGTTTAAATATAGGATATTTGTCTTTACGCGGTAAAAACAGATAAATTGAATTGTCATTTCGACGAAGAATGAGGAGAAATCTCTCTCAATTGAAACAGATTTCTCAGTCGTGCCTTCTTCGAAATGACAGAAATTCAATTCAGCAACTCTTTTATCAACTTCACGAAATCATATATTTCATCTTCAGTAGTGTCAAATGAAGTCATCCAGCGCACTTCTGATTTTATTTCGTCCCACATGTAAAAAAAGAAACGTTCGCGCAGTGGTTCGATAATTTCTTTTGGAACGATTGCAAAAACACCATTTGCCGAAACCGGTTGTGTGATTTTTATCTCCGGAATTTTTGCCACTTCAGCTTCCAGCAATTTTGCCATTTTATTGGAATGCGATGCCGTTTCTTTCCAAAGGTCATTCTCGAGGTAGGCAATAAACTGGGCCCCAACAAAACGCATTTTCGAGTACAACTGCATGCTTTGTTTGCGCAGGTATTTGGTTTGTTTTGTCAATTCCGGATTAAAAAACAGAACTGCTTCGCCCATCATCATTCCGTTTTTTGTACCTCCAAACGACAGCACATCAACACCACAATCTACCGTGAACTCACGAAAATCCATGTCCAGCGAAACGGCTGCATTGGCAATTCGGGCACCATCCATGTGTAAATACATATTGTGTTTGTGTGCCAGTTCCGCCAGTGTTCTTATTTCATCGGGCGTGTAAACGGTTCCCATTTCTGTAACCTGCGAAATGGAAATTACTTTAGGTTGCGAGTGGTGTTCAAAATCAAAACCTTTTAAATGGGGCAGCACCGCTTCGGGTGTTACTTTGCCATTTTCCGGCTCAACCGGAATGAGTTTGCAACCTGTAAATTTTTCAGGTGCACCACATTCGTCTTCCTGAATATGTGCCGTTTCTGCACAAATTATCGAGTTGAAACTTTGGGTAAGCGTTGATAAACTCAACACATTGGCACCGGTGCCATTAAAAACAAAAAACACCTCGGTGGCGGCACTAAACTTTTCTTTGAAAACAGCAATGGCTTTGGCGGTGAACGAGTCATTGCCATAACCTACAACGTGTCCCTGGTTGGCATCCTCCATTGCTTTTAAAATTACCGGATGAACGCCAGAATTATTATCACTTGCAAATCCTTTAAACATATCGTTGATTTCTCTAGCTGACCGCTGCAAATTCATCGGTTCGTTAATTCCAAAGGAGATTGTCGAAATTCAATCGGATAGCGACTTTGCAGAATCAGTTGGTTTATTTGTAACTTTAGCTAAAATTATCGTACGAATTAAGCAAGAAAAAACTAAATATTATGAAGTTGTTTAAAGTAAATGGGGAATTTCGAGAGTGATCTATTGGTTCTCAGTGGCGAAGCTCCATTTTTTTGCATAGCCTTAGCTACGGAAGAAAAATTAGCTGAAGCCAATGGAATCAAGAGGTTACTCGTAGTTTTGCTAATTTACTTTATACAATTTCAATATGGATCTGCCAATTCCTTTAGCTCTAAAGATTTATTTTCTTGGTATTCATCCTGAAAAAGGTGGAATTCGTTCGGGATCAGTTTCTGCAATGCATTTTGTGGTTATTGGCACATTGATGATGGATTTGTACCTGGAGAAGAAAATTAAATTTGAAGGGAAGCGGGTAGTTGTAATTTCCACGAAATCGGATAATGAATTGCATCGTTTTATTCTGGGAAAAATGAGCCAGGCAAAATCACCAAAAAAGATTTCAACCTGGTTAAGTAAACTCAATTACTCACAGAAATACATTAAAAGCGAAGTACAAAAAGGATTGGCAGCGAAACGACTGATACGATTGGAAGATAAGCGCTTTTTGTTTTTCAAGTGGAAAAAACCGGTTGTTTTGAATAAGCAGGTAATGTACCGGATGATAGCTGAAATAGATAACCAGATTTTTAAAGGTACAACAGCTGAAGACGAATTGATTTTTCTGTCGTTTTTAGAATCTGCAGCTATATTGCGAATCATTTATCAAGACAGAAAAAAGCGAAAACAGGCCAGAGAAAGGTTAAAACAAATGATGGTTAAAAACCGGGTGTCGGGGGCAGTTGCCGATGCAATTGCTGCTTCGCAGGCTATTGCTGCTTCAGTGGCGGCCAGTGCCGCTGCAACAAGTTAAATCTTTAACCATGGAAAAGCTGAAAAAAATAGTACTAATCATTGCCGGACCGGGTGTTTTGTTTGTTGAACTGGTGGCCTTGTTCATTCATTTATTTACATCAACGAATACGCGTTCGTGGCTAATAGGAGGAGGGATAGTCTTTTTTGTGTTTTTCGTTCCGCTTTATTCTTACGAATATTTTAAACAGGAATTTGGAAAAGCGGATAAGTCAATCAGTTTTAATAAAAACAAAAGCCGCACCGAATGGCGCGGAGGGAATATTCACGGAAAGGTGCCGACAAAAACCAAGGTTCCGGGAAAATACTTTAACAAAAATTCTACTCATTAAGCCAGTTAATGATTTTATTGCTTAACGGACTTTTGGGTGGTCCTAAAAAATCAACAACTTTACCTTCTTCGTCAATCATAAACTTTTGAAAATTCCACCAGACTTTTGCATCCAGTGTGCCATTTTCTTCACTGTTCATTAACCAACGGTAAACCGGAGGAGGATTATCTTTTATTGATATTTTTTCCATCAGTGTAAAATTGATCGGATATTGTGCGCAAAAGGTTTTTATCGTTTCATTGTCACCCGGTTCCTGTTTGCCAAAATCGTTACACGGAAATGCAACAATCTCAAAATCGTCGCCACCATATTCTTCGTAAAGTTCCTGCAGTTTTTCGTATTGCGGTGTTAACATACATTCTGTCGCTGTATTTACAATCAGCACTTTTTTGCCTTTCAGGTTTGAAAAATGCAAGGTGTCGCCATCAATTGTCAGTGCCGAAAAGTCGTATAATGTTTTATATTGGGCTACAACCGAAGTGGTGCAAAAGAGCAGAACGAAAAAGATATATTTTCTCATAATTAGTAAGCTTTTCACTATCAAACCGTTCTAAAAATAACAGTTTCGATGTTAATAAAAAAACGCTGCTAAAAAGCCATATTTAATTATCTTTGGTCAACTTCTAAAGTGAATATGGAGAATTTTATTGTATCAGCACGAAAATACAGACCGGACTCGTTTCAGACGGTTGTTGCACAAGCATCGATTACCAACACGCTAAAAAATGCCATAAAGAGCAATCAGTTGGCTCATGCCTATTTGTTTTGCGGCCCGCGGGGTGTAGGGAAAACAACTTGTGCACGTATTTTTGCCAAAACAATAAATTGCACCAACCTTACCAACGATACCGAAGCTTGCAACGAATGTGAGTCGTGTTCATCGTTTAACAGTAGCCGTTCGTTTAATATTCACGAATTAGATGCCGCTTCGAATAACTCGGTTGACGATATCAGAAACCTGACCGACCAGGTACGGGTTCCGCCGCAAATGGGGAAATACAGCGTGTACATTATTGATGAGGTTCACATGTTGTCGTCGCAGGCTTTTAACGCTTTTCTGAAAACTTTGGAAGAACCGCCGAAACATGCCATTTTTATTTTGGCAACCACAGAAAAGCACAAGATCATTCCAACCATCCTTTCGCGTTGTCAGATTTTTGATTTTAACCGTATTGGAGTTGCTGATATTTCAGAGCATTTGGAATATGTGGCCAAAAGCGAGAGTGTTGAGGTGGAAGGTGAAGGATTGAATATTATTGCGCAAAAAGCCGATGGCGCCATGCGTGATGCACTTTCAATTTTCGACCAGATTGTAAGTTTCTCAGGGAAAAAGATTACCTATCAGGATGTAATTACCAACCTGAATGTGTTGGACTACGATTACTATTTCCGTTTGGTAGATGAGTTTCTGAAAAACAATGTTACCGAGGTGATGGTAATTTTTAACGATATCCTGAACCACGGTTTCGATGGGCATCATTTTATAACCGGGTTGAGTAGCCATTTTAGAGATTTGCTGGTTTGTAAAGATCCGGTAACAATACAACTTCTGGAAGTTGGCGGCGATATAAAAGAACGCTACCGTTCGCAGGCGGCAGCTACCGAAAGCGACTTTCTGCTTGATGCAATGCAAATTGCCAATACCTGTGATATGCAGTATAAAACGAGCCAGAACAAACGTCTGCTTATTGAGCTGGCATTGATTCGGATAGCACAGCTAACCTTAAAAAAAAAATAGCTGAAGGTCAGGATGACATTCTTGAACCTATATTTTCTGGCAAAGATCTGCCCGACGAAAAGGTTGTAACTCAGCCTAAAAGTCAGCCGGTAAAATCACCACAACAAAATACTCAATCGGAACAGCCTGTAAGTTCAGCACCGGTAACTCCACCAAGAAGATTAGTAAAACGTTCGGGGCGCGGGCTTGGAACAATGTCGATAAAAAAAGCGCTTAAAGGCGAATTTGAGGACGACAAAAAGCAACTATCGGCAAAAGATCAGTTTAAACTTTATTCGAAAGCTGACGAAACCGAGCCGTTTACTGCAGAGCAGCTGGAAGAAAAGTGGAAAGCATTTTTGCCACGGCTTGATGATCGCCCAAGCTTAAAAGCTACCTTGTCGATTTTGCCAAAAATTCAGGAAGACTGGACTTTGTTGCTGGAGGTTGATAACCGTATTCAGGATGAGTTGTTGGTAAATGTAAAACCGGAATTGATTTCGTATTTGCGGAAAGAGTTGCACAACTCCAAGATTAACCTAAAAACGGTGGTTTCGGATATTAAGCGGGAAAAAGTAATTTATTCGGATATTGAAAAGTACCAAGAGATGGCGAAAAAGAATCCAAACCTGGCGTTGCTGAAACGTACTTTAAACCTTGATTTTTAACCCGGATAATTCATTTGATTTTAGCAATAGTCATGTTTCTCCGGGTAATCCCGACTTAGTTGAGTCCATTTTTGAGTGTCAAAAATGGGTACGAAACTTCGTCGCATTAAACTATTTTGCTATTTGTGATGAATAATGCGGATTAATCGAAAATCAGGGGGATAGGCGTTTTATTTTCCAATCATTCTCAACAAGCTCGTAAACAATACGATCGTGCAGGCGGCTTTCGCGGCCCTGCCAAAATTCCATTTTTACCGGACGAACAAGATAACCGCCCCAATTCTCCGGGCATTCAGGATGGTTTCCTTGCAAAGCATTTTGTAACGAATTAAATTGTTCTTCCAGTTTGCTACGGGAGGTTAATGTGGCACTCTGAGCCGAGGCACAAGCTGCAATCTTACTTTCCAGTGGTCGCGATTTAAAATACTGTACCGAAGCCTCTCTTGATACTTTTTCGGCAACGCCATTAATGCGCATCTGACGCTCCAGTTCAGGCCAAAAAAAATGTAGCCCAACTTTATTATTCTTTTCAATCGCCTTACCTTTCTGGCTGTCGTAATTGGTGAAAAAAGTAAATCCGTCAGCCGAAATATCTTTTAGCAGCACAATTCGTGATTGCGGAAAACCTCCGGTTTCAGCAGTGATCAGGCTCATGGCAGAAAAATCGTTTACGTTGGCACTCTGCGCGTCGTTTAGCCAGCCTTTAAACTGATCGATGGGTGAGGCTGCCACACTTTGTTTGGTTAAAGCTGCGTATCGGTATTCTCTTCTTATGGTATCTAATTTCATGATTCTGCCTGTTTTCGTTCTAGTAATAATCGCCGGGGATATTCTGTCAGCATAACCAATAATGCAATTTTTTGTTTACACATTTATCTTTTACTGAACCATTTTTTCAAAGGCGCGTTTTATTAAAAGACTAAGATGTCTTATTTGTTAAAAGTATAACCTGTCGATTAAGAGGCGGGGCTACAAAACCGTTTTAACTTTAAATTATAGCCGTATGGAAAAATTAGCTTTTATTTTAGGAATTCTGTTGAGTGTGAATGTTGCTTTTGCCGGAGATGGAAAACAGTTGGCAATTGGCGATAAAGCTGTTCACACCGATGTAAAAATGAAAGATGTATCAGGAGCTGAAATTTCATTAAGCGATGCCGCTGAGGAAAATGGACTTTTAGTGATGTTTTCGTGTAATACTTGTCCGTTTGTTATGGCCTGGGAAGACCGTTTTAACGAGGTGAAAGAGTGGGCTGATAACAACAATGTTGGAATGATCGTGCTAAACTCGAATTATCAGAAACGTGATAGAGCCGACAGTTTCGACGAGATGAAGAAAAAAGCAGAGGCCGAAGGATACAATTTCAATTACGTGGTAGACAAAGAGAGTAAAATTGCCAATGCTTTTGGTGGCCAAACAACGCCGCATGTATTTTTATTTGATGGCGATATGAAGCTGGCTTACAAAGGAGCAATTGATGATAACTACAAAGATGCTGAAGGCGTTAAACAAGCGTATTTAAAAGAAGCACTTGTAAGTTTAGGGAATGACAAAAACATTGCCATTGCCGAAACAAAACCTTTAGGATGTGGAATTAAGCGAAAAGTAGACTAATTGAAGATTTGAATTATTTATGAGGCAACTCTCATCTGTAACGGATGGGAGTTTTTTATTTTTCGAAGAAACTGAAATTTACTTTCCCGTAAGTTCGTAGCTCTTTAAAACACGCGTGCGACGAGAAATCATACTCCTTTGGGTGCTCCAGAATAAAAACTCCTTCCTGGGCTAAAATATCAGTATTGAGCACAGCATTCGGCACTTCTTTAAACTTCGGATGATCGAATGGCGGATCGGCAAAAATGATATTAAAGCTGTCTGGCGTTTTTTGCACAAACTTAAATACGTCGGCTTTAAAAACCCTTACATTGTCTATTTTAAGGGCGTCTATTACTTCTAAAATGAATTTATAGTGGGGAAAGTGTGTTTCAACCAATGTGGCGCTTAAACAGCCTCTGCTCAAGAATTCGTAGCCCATACTTCCGGTTCCCGAAAACAGATCGAGAATATTCTTATTCGAAAACTCATAGCGGTTTTCAAGAATATTAAACAAGCCTTCTTTTGCAATATCGGTTGTTGGCCGGGCTTTAAATTTTTTGCCCGGATGAAAAATTCTTCCTCTAAATGTTCCTCCGATAATTCTCATATGAACTACAAAAATAGACTAATATTTTTTGTGATAAGCACTTTGTCGATAAAAGGCGGAATTGCAATGCCTGTGCTAATTGATGCTGATTGCGGAAAATGTTTTTGCAGTACATCCTCCAATCCGGCGTGGGCTTGTGTATTTCCTGCGTACTCCACAGTAATATCTTTGGCCGAAATATTAAACTGGCGTAAAACCGTAATAATAAAGAAAACCACATCGTTGGGGTGTTTAAAACTGAAATTATTAATCAGTTTCAATTCGTTTTGATTAAACAGTGCCAGCGAAAAATGATCATTATCGAAAAGGAGCAGTAGTTTTTTGTTTGCATCCGAAATGCCGGTCTGCTCAATAATTCGATGCAGTGGATGAATGATTTCCGCTGAAGGTAAACGTTTATTTATTGCTTGCTTAAAACTTTCAGGAATTGCAAAAAGTAATTCGCCTTTAAGCTGAGCAATTTTTTTGTTGATCCAGCTTGCCTGCTCGTTCTGTTCAAAAAGCAGGGGAGTGAGATCCTTGTCAATTTGGTTTTCAAATAGCTGTTCTGGAACCAACGTGAAATTTCGGGCATGGTAAACGAGAAATATTTTCTCGAAGTTATTCTGAAGAATGGTCTGCTCGGCAAACAACGATTCAAAATGTCTGGCCAATAAGTTCTCGTTACTTATTTTCAGCGTAATGTCTTTAAAATAGAGTAATTTTTTTTGATTGGGGCAAATAATAGAAAAAGAAAATCCATTCAGGCTAGCCTGAATGGATAATATTTTTTCACCGGAAGTTTCCGATTGAAACGTTTCGTCTACAAATTCATGCATGGTTTATTCCCAGTTACCTGCATTATTGTTTGTTTCAACCAACGATCCAACTTTTAACCCAGGATATTTTTCGTTTGTTCTGCGCTGATCATTCAGGTTGATAATCAATTGCTCATCTAAACCTCTTAAAACAACGTTGTTATGTGCTTTTGCTTCAAAAACAGGAACCTTAATACCAGAACCGGTAGTAATGATTGTAGCTCCCAGGTGGAACTCAGTAGGTTCGCCAGGAACCGGAACATAACGCAAACTGTTGGCATCGTAGTTGCCACCAAAAAGTGCGTCGATAACTCCAACTTTTATAGTATCACGAATGATAAGTCCCATTTCAATCGCTTTTTTCTCAGTAATTTTTGCTTCGATCATACTGTCAGTCAATTCACCGATAGCTTTTACGTTTCTAACCGAGTCGGTTGTAACAAAGGTGATCAAAGTATCCCAACTTCCTGTAAACTGACCATAAATATCTTTGTAGGCCAATTCAGCTTTACGAATATCTTTTAACTTTGCAACAGTCGCTTCGTAACGCACATCTTTTGCTTTATCAAAAGTAATTGGGCGCTGAATACTTTGGTAGATTAAATATGTAAGCACAATGGCTACAAGGAAAAGTACAATCTGAATTACGGTTCTCATTTTTATTTTTTTATAAGTTCATTTTTCGTTTGCCTGCAAATTTAAAAAAAAAAATAAATTAGCTTCTTTTACCCTGTGTTATTTTAACTGGTATGATCAAAAATCACTTAAAAGCCATATTAACCGAAAAACTTGGTTTTCCGCCAACAAATTGTCAAACGCGTTTAATCGACACTTTGGCTGAATTTATCTCCTGTGCTGAGCCCGATCGGATAATGCTGATAAAAGGCTATGCCGGAACGGGAAAAACAACCATGATTTATTCGTTGACACAATGTTTACTTTCCCTCAAAATTCGTTCCGTTTTAATGGCTCCAACCGGTCGAGCGGCAAAAGTAATGGCATCATATTCCGGTATGTCTGCTTTTACCATCCATAAAAAAATATACCGGCAACAATCGGCAGCGGATGGTATGGGGCGTTTTGTGCTGAATAAAAACTTGTACAAGAACACTTATTTTATTGTTGATGAGGCTTCAATGATATCGAATGAAATGAGTGAGAACGCGGTTTTTGGAAGCGGACGCCTGCTCGATGATCTGCTGGAATATGTTTATTCGGGCGAGAATTGCCATCTGGTGTTAGTGGGTGATACTGCGCAGTTGCCGCCTGTCGGTTTAAATATAAGTCCGGCGCTTGAAGCTTTTAGTTTGGAACAGTACGGGTTTGCAGTTACCGAAGTGGAGTTAACAGATGTGGTTCGTCAGGCAGAAGGTTCAGGAGTTTTAAGCAATGCTACCGAAATGCGTAACCTAATTGCCGAGCAGCACTTCGAAGGCTTTTTCCCGATAGAAACTGAAGATTTTCCTGATGTCGAATGTATCTCGGGAGGAGATCTGATTGAAACAATCTCGTCTTGTTATGATAAATATGGTTTTTTCGATACTACCGTCGTTACCCGGTCGAATAAACGCGCCAATCTTTTTAATAAAGGAATACGTGGTTCTATTTTATACAAAGAGAATGAAATTGAGCGGGGCGATTTGGTGATGGTGGTAAAAAACAACTATTTCTGGCCCGGCGAGGATGACAAACTCGATTTTATTGCCAACGGCGATATTGCCGAGATCATTTCAATTTACGGATACGAAGAGTTGTACGGATTCCGGTTTGCCGATGTGTGTTTACGTTTTGTTGATTACGAAGATGTGGAATTGGACTGCAAAATCTTTTTGGAAACACTGAGTATTGAAACTGCATCATTTTCTTCCGAACGGAATCGCGAATTATTCAATGCCGTTTCAGAGGACTACCTGGACATTAGAAACAAAAAGGAGCGCTGGAAGAAAATTAAAGAGAATCCATATTTTAATGCCTTGCAGGTAAAATATGCTTACGCATTAACTTGTCATAAAGCGCAGGGGGGGCAGTGGAAGGCTGTTTTTGTCGATCATGGTTACCTGGTTGAAGATATGCTGGATACCGAGTATTATCGTTGGCTATACACGGCTTTTACGCGTCCAACTGAAAAGTTGTACTTAGTAAATTTCGATAAGGGATTTTTTGAAGGGGAAGAAGATAGCTAAATAATGTATTTCTTTCCTTCAATTGCCAGTTCTGTGTTTTTAAAAACTTCCCGGGCCTCTGTTTTAAAGTCCTCTAAATTTTTGAACCGGCTTGAAAAATGACCGATCAGTAGTTTCGACGCCTTGCTCAATTTAGCCATTTCGGCTGCCTGGCGTGCAGTAGAGTGGAGTGTTTTTCCGGCCAAATCTTTTAGCTCTTCCAAAAATGTAGCTTCGTGGTACAGCAAATCAACGCCTTCAATTATTTCTGCAATTGGTGGATGAAATGCGGTGTCGGTGCAAAATGCGTACGATTTTGGTTTTGGCGGGGGAGTCGTCAGGTTTTCGTTCGGAATGATTCTTCCATCTTCCGTTTCAAAATCGGCACCGGCTTTTATATCCTTAATCTTTGCCAACGGAATATTGTAAGCCGCTATCATTTCCTTTTTAATTTTGGCTTGTTTTGGCTTTTCCCTGAACAGGAAACCTACAGTTGGAATACTGTGTTTTACCGGAAACGAAAGTATTTCGATGTTTTTATTTTCGAAAATGGTTTGCGGTTTTTTTAGGTTCAGCGGATGAAATATTGGCTTAATGCTCATTTCTCCGCGAATAAAATCGAGTTGAGGCTGGATTAGCGTTTTTAATTCTGATGGGGCGTAAATGTGCACATCGCTTTTTACGCCCAGCAGGTTCATTGTAGATAACAGACCAACTAAACCGTAAAAATGGTCACCATGTAAATGCGAAATAAAAATATGTCTGATCTTGCTGAAACTGATTCTGTTTCTGCGCAGTTGTATTTGGGTGCCTTCGCCACAGTCGATTAAAAAACAACGCCCAGGTACATCAAGTACCTGGGCTGTTGGATATCTATTTGAAGTCGGTAATGCTGAATTACTACCCAGTATGGTTAATTCGAAAGACATTCTGTAATTACAGGTTTTCTTTCTTCTCCAACAATTCCTCTGCTTGTTCAACCGTATCAGTAATTAACAGAACGGTATGAAGCATCGAAATCTTTACCAGGTTTTCTACATCGGGTTGCAAACCGCAAAGGATAAAAGTTCCTATCGCATCTTCGCATAACCGGTTGGCAACTAAAACTGATCTCAATCCCGACGAATCGCAGTAAGTAACACTACTCAGGTCAAGAACAATGTTTTTTTCACCATTGTTATTAATAACTACCAGCTCCGATTTCAAGTCGGGCGCATTGTTGGTGTCTAATCTGTCAGTGTTTACCTTTACTAAGGTATACTTCTCGTTTTTTCGAATATCGAATGCCATGCTTCAATTTACGAAATTCAAATTAAATTCACCAAGTGCTTATTTGTCTTTTTTCTCTTCTTGCTCCATTTGCTTCTTCAGCGCAGCCAAATCGCTTACGTCGCCAAGAGTAGTTTTTTCGATGTTATCGCTAACAGTTTTCATGGCGCGCTTGTTAGAGCTTTTCTGAGCTTTACGCTGCTCGCCTTCAGCTGCACGTTTCACATCTTCGAAAATACGTGAGTGAGAAACAATGATTCGTTTAGCCGACTTGTTGAACTCGATAACTTTGAAATCAAGTTTTTCGTCTTGTTTAACAGAAGAACCATCTTCTTTAACCAGGTGACGAGGAGTTGCGAATCCTTCAACACCGTATGGAAGTGCAATTACAGCACCTTTGTCCATCAACTCAACCACAGTTCCTTCGTGGATTGAATCGGCAGTGAAAATTGTTTCGAATACATCCCATGGATTTTCTTCCAGTTGTTTGTGTCCTAAACTCAAACGACGGTTGTCTTTGTCGATGTCAAGTACTACAACTTCAATTTCTTCACCAATTGCAGTGAATTCTGATGGATGCTTGATTTTTTTCGTCCAGCTCAGATCTGAAATGTGAATCAAACCGTCAACACCTTCAGTAATTTCTACAAATACACCGAAGTTAGTGAAGTTGCGCACTTTTGCAGCGTGCTTGCTGCCAACAGCGTATTCAGTATCAATTTTCGACCAAGGATCTTCTTTCAGTTGTTTAATACCCAACGACATTTTGCGCTCGTCACGGTCTAATGTAAGAATTGCTGCTTCAACTTCGTCGCCAACGCTTAAGAAGTCTTGTGCACTGCGCAGGTGCTGGCTCCAGCTCATTTCTGAAACGTGGATCAAACCTTCAACTCCGGGAGCAATCTCAACGAATGCACCGTAGTCGGCAATAACAACAACTTTACCTTTTACTTTGTCGCCAACTTTCAACTCTGAATCCAGGTTATCCCATGGGTGAGGAGTCAATTGTTTCAGACCAAGAGCGATACGTTTTTTGTCATCATCGAAATCAAGGATAACAACGTTCAGTTTCTGATCTAATTCAACGATCTCGCTTGGGTGAGAAATACGTCCCCAGCTCAAGTCTGTGATGTGGATCAACCCGTCAACACCACCAAGGTCCATAAATACACCGTATGAAGTAACGTTTTTAACGGTTCCTTCAAGTACCTGACCTTTTTCAAGTTTAGCAATAATTTCTTTTTTCTGTTGCTCAAGCTCAGCCTCGATAAGAGCTTTGTGAGAAACAACAACGTTACGGTATTCGTGGTTGATTTTAACAACTTTGAATTCCATTGTTTTACCAACGTAAATATCGTAATCGCGGATAGGTTTAACATCAATTTGCGAACCTGGCAAGAATGCTTCAATACCAAATACGTCAACGATCATACCACCTTTAGTACGACATTTGATGTATCCCTTGATGATTTCATCGTTTTCAAGCGATTCGTTAACACGCTCCCAAGAACGGGTTGCACGCGCTTTTTTGTGCGAAAGGATCATCTGTCCTTTTTTATCTTCAAGACTTTCGATGTAAACATCTACTGCGTCGCCTACTTTCAACTCTGGATTGTAGCGGAATTCGTTCAAGCTAACAATACCGTCCGACTTGTAACCTATGTCAACAACAACTTCGCGTTTGTTTAACGAAATAACTTTTCCTTCCAGAACTTCTTTTTCTGTAACGGTGTTCAATGTGTTGTTGTAAAGATCTTCAAGGCTGCCACGTTCTTTTTCAGAATAAGCATCTTTTCCTTCTTCAAGGCTGTCCCAGTCGAAATCAGCATCAGCTTCTGCTGTTGTTTCAACGGCTTTTTCTTCTTTTTTTGCTTCTGCTTTAGGAGCTTCCGCTTTTTCTTCAGCTGCAGTTTCTTCAACCGAAGCTTCTGTAGTTTCTGCAACTACTTCTTGTTTTTTTTCTTCCTGAACCGGAGTTTCTTTTACTTCCTGCTCAAGATTTTCTTTCTTCTCTTCTGTCATGTAATTTTAATTAAATTAATGAGTTAGACTTTATATTTGTTAAAATTTGCGCGCGCAAAATTATAACTTAATTCAATTAAAACAAAAGATTTACGTTATTTTATTGAAATAGAGCAAAATCGGACCGGTTTTTAGTTTAAAATGCCTTGTGATTAACATAGTTTAGTTTTATGCGGTTATTTTGGATTGCATTCCGGTTTTCTTTTATTTACTTTTGAAGCCTGATAAAATAAATACTATTTTACAGTCAATAAAGAACTATGAAATAGAAAATCAGAGAGCAGCATAATTAGTAAACTATATAGAATGAAGGGAATAATTTTAGCCGGCGGTTCAGGAACCCGTCTATATCCAATTACACGATCGATTTCGAAACAGATTATTCCGGTTTACGATAAACCAATGATTTATTATCCATTGTCGGTTTTAATGCTGGCAGGAATTCGTGAGATATTAATTATATCAACTCCTGAAGATATCGGTTTATATGAGAAATTATTTGGCGACGGTTCGCAGATGGGTTTAAAGCTGTCGTATAAAATTCAGCCATCGCCCGATGGTTTGGCGCAGGCATTTATTCTTGGTGAAGAATTTATTGGCGACGACAACGTGAGTATGATTCTTGGCGACAATATCTTTTATGGTTATAAGTTCAGAAAAATACTGGAGCAAGCAGCAACTTTGGAAGATGGCGCAACTGTTTTTGGGTATTATGTGAATGACCCGGAGCGGTACGGAGTTGTAGAGTTTGACGATAAGGGAAAAGTAACAAGTATTGAGGAGAAACCGGACGAGCCAAAATCGAATTATGCGGTAACCGGGCTATATTTTTACTCTAACGATGTCGTTGAAAAAGCGAAAGGTTTAAAGCCATCAAAACGAGGAGAGCTTGAGATTACCGATTTGAACCGTCTTTATCTTGAAGAGAATCGTTTGAAAGTGAAACTGCTCAGCCGTGGATTTGCCTGGTTAGATACCGGTACACACGACAGTTTGTTACAAGCTTCTAATTTTATATCGACAATTGAGCAACGTCAGGGCCTGAAAGTTTCGTGCATTGAAGAAATTGCATGGAAAAAAGGCTACATCAGTACAGAACAACTTATTGAATTGGCCAAGCCACTTAGTAAAAATCAATACGGCGAATATTTATTAAAAATCGCCAGTAAAAAAGCATTTACATTTTAACAGAAAATGGATATAGTAGAAACAGGAATCCCCGGATTAGTTGTTATTGAACCGCGGGTGTTTGAAGATGACAGAGGATATTTTTTTGAAACTTTTCAGCAGGAAAGATACCGGGAAGCAGGGATTGAAAGACCATTTATACAAGATAACGAATCGCGCTCGGTAAAAGGAGTAGTACGAGGATTACATTATCAACTTGGTGATGCAGCACAGGCAAAACTGGTGCGCGTTATCCAGGGAAGTGTTTATGATGTAGCAGTCGATTTGCGCAAAGGTTCGCCAACTTTTGGGAAGTGGTTTGGTGTTGAGCTCAACGAAAATAATAAGAAACAGTTATATGTGCCGCGCGGTTTTGCTCACGGTTTCTCGGTTTTAAGCGAAACAGCTATTTTTACCTACAAATGCGATAACTTATATAATCGCGAAGCCGAAAGTTCGATTAACCCGTTTGATAAAATACTGGGAATCGACTGGCAGGTAAAAGAAGAAGAAGCCTTAGTTTCTGAAAAAGATAAAAACGCTCCGGTGTTTAAAAAGGCTCAAATGAATTTTGTGTATTAGCAACAATGAAGATATTAATAACAGGCGCATACGGACAATTGGGCAACGAATTAAATTTGCTCAGTAAAAATTATCCCGATTGGGAGTTTGTTTTTACCGATGTTGATTCGTTGGATATCACCGACGAAGAACAAGTAAAAAGCTACGTTACAGATAGCAATTTTGAGCTGGTAATTAATTGTGCAGCCTACACTGCAGTTGATAAGGCGGAGTCGGATTTTGAAACAGCACGAAAAGTAAATGCACTGGCTCCGAAGCTGCTCGCAAAATATTCGAAAGCAGTTGGAGCAAAGTATATTCATGTTTCAACGGATTATGTTTTTGCCGGCGATGCACATCTTCCTTACGAAGAGACTGATGCAGTTGCACCAAACGGAGCCTACGGAAAAACAAAGCTGGAAGGTGAGCAAAATTGTCAGGCAGAGAATCCTGAAACAGTGATCATCAGAACAGCCTGGTTGTATTCAACATTTGGAAATAACTTTGTAAAAACAATGTTGCGCCTGGGGAAAGAAAAGGAGGAACTGGGCGTGGTTTTCGATCAGGTTGGATCGCCAACTTATGCCGCTGATCTGGCTGGTGCAATTTTGAAAGTGGCCGAAAGTGAAAAGTTTGTGCCGGGTATTTATCATTATTCAAACGAAGGAGTGGCCAGTTGGTACGATTTCGCATTGGCAATTTTCGAACTCTCAGGAGTGAGTTGTAAGGTAAAACCAGTGCTTTCGGAGAACTTCCCGACACCGGCAAAAAGACCGGCCTACAGTGTGCTGAATAAAGCAAAAATAAAAGGAACTTACGATTTGAAAGTTCCGTATTGGCGTGATAGTTTAAAACAGTGCATAGGCAAATTAGCACCAAACGAAATATGAAATAATATTTATCTTTAAGTTCGTAAAAAAAGATGGGAGGTCACGATGTTAACAAAAGCAAAAGTTATTTCAGAGTTAAATAAATTTCCTGAGAAGTTTTCAGTAGATGAATTATTCGAAAAGTTAATTTTGATGGAAAAGATTGAAACAGCCAGAGATCAATCAGCGAGAGGTGATGTGTTATCGGAGGCCGAACTTGACTATGAAGTAAAAAAATGGTTCGAATAAACTGGACATTGTTGGCAAAGGCTGATTTGAAGAATATTAAGGATTTTGTAGCAAAAGATTCAAAGTATTATGCAATGCGCCACGTTACTAAAATTTTAAAACGAACCCAGGTATTAAAGAAATATCCTAAAGCCGGCAAAGTGGTAGTTGAACTTGAAGATGAACAAGTTCGAGAACTGGTACTAGGTAACTATCGAATTATCTATGAAATAGTGTCCGATTCGCGAATTGATATTTTAACTATTCATCATTCTGCCAGAGATTTAACTAAAAGAAATATAAAATAGATACAAAATGGAAAATCAAGAATTAATGGAAGTAAGAGCGAAAGCACAGGAATGGCTTTCGGATACTTACGATGAAGAAACAAGAGCTCAGGTTCAGGCACTTTTAGATGCTGAAGACTCAACAGAGCTGATTGATTCTTTTTACCGCAGTCTGGAGTTTGGAACCGGCGGTCTTCGAGGTATTATGGGAGTTGGAACCAACCGAATGAATATTTACACTGTTGGTGCTGCCACGCAGGGATTAAGTAATTATTTGAAGAAAAATTTCGCTGATCTTGATGAAATAAAAGTTGCCATTGGTCACGATTGCCGAAACAACAGCCGTTTGTTTTCAGAAACCAGTGCAAAGATTTTTGCTGCCAATGGAATCAAAGCTTATTTATTCGATGATTTACGTCCTACTCCCGAGTTGTCATTTGCTATTCGCGAGTTAGGTTGCCAGAGTGGAATTATTCTTACAGCATCGCATAACCCAAAAGAATACAACGGTTACAAAGCTTATTGGGAAGATGGTTCGCAGATTGTTGGTCCGCACGACGTAAATATCGTTAACGAGGTTGCGAAAATAAAACCTGAGGACATTAAATTCGACGGTCCCGATGAATTGATCGAAATAATGGGAGAGGAGATGGATAAGAAATTCCTTGCTGAAGTGAAAAAAGTTTCCATTTCTCCCGACGTGGTTGAGCGCCACAAAGACATTAAAATTATTTACACACCAATTCACGGAACTGGAGTGAAATTAATTCCTGCTGCTTTACGCGAATTTGGTTTTACAAACATCATAAACATTCCTGAGCAGGATGTGGTAAGCGGCGATTTCCCAACAGTGGTTTCGCCAAACCCGGAAGAACCTGCAGCTATGGAAATGGCCATGAAAAAAGCAGCTGAAATTAATGCCGATGTAGTTATGGCTTCCGATCCCGATTCTGATCGGATTGGTGTTGTGGTTAAAGACGACAAAGGCGAATACATCATTGTGAACGGTAATCAAACGGCACTGCTTTTCTTCTATTACATCATTGTGAAAATGAAGGAAGCCGGCAAGCTCAAAGGAAATGAGTTTGTGGTGAAAACGATTGTTTCAACTGAAATGATTGCTGAAGTTGCCCGTCGAAACAACATCGAATATTTTGATGTGTACACCGGATTTAAATTTATTGCTGAAGTAATTCGTGATAACGAAGGGGTAAAAAAATACATCGGTGGTGGCGAGGAAAGTTTTGGTTTTATGCCGTCTGATTTTGTTCGCGATAAAGACGCTGTTTCTGCATGTGCTTTGATGGCCGAGATAACTGCATGGGCAATTGATCAGGGCAAAACATTGTACGAATTATTGCAGGATATTTACCTGGAATATGGTTTCTCTCGCGAGAAAATGAAATACGTGGTTCGTAAGGGGAAGTCTGGTGCCGAAGAGATTCAGCAGATTATGACGAAATTCCGCAACGATCCTCCAAAAAAATTAGGTGGTTCGCCAATGGAATGGGTAAAAGATTACTCGACTTTGGTTGCCAAAAACCTGATTACCGGCGAGGAAAAGAAAATCGATCAGAAAATTACGTCAAACGTATTGCAGTTCTTTACACAGGATGGAACAAAAATTTCGGTTCGCCCGTCGGGAACAGAGCCTAAAATTAAATTCTATTTTGAGGTAGCCGGCGAACTGAAATCACGCGAAGATTTTGATGCAGAAGAGCAAAAAGCTGATGCGAAAATCGATACAATAATGGAAGAACTGGGATTGTAATGAAATATTAAGCGCTTAGCGGTTTTATGCCGTCAGGCGCATTTGTAATCAAAATATAAATACCTAAATCAACAAAAATGAAATCTAAAATTTTCATTGTCGCACTGCTTTTTGTAGCAGTTTGCGCAGTAGCCCAAGAAGAGATGCCGGAAATGGTTCCTGAAATGACTGAAATTTGGGATCCTGAAGTGCCGGTAATTACACCGGGAGAAACTCCGGCTGACGCACCATCAGATGCAATTGTATTATTTGATGGCGTTGATATTGATCGAGAGTGGATTAATGCAGACGGAGGCCCTGTTGGCTGGAAAGTAGCCGACGGTTGTGTAACCGTTGAAAGAGGAACCGGAATCATTCAGACAAAACGTGTTTTCGAAGATTTTCAATTACACATTGAGTGGAGATCTCCGGCTGAAGTAATTGGCGAAAGTCAGGGACGTGGAAACAGTGGTGTTTTCCTTCAGAAGCGTTACGAGGTTCAGGTGTTGGATAACTACAACAACCGTACTTACCGCAATGGCCAGGCCGGAAGTTTGTATAAGCAACATGCACCGCTGGTAAATGCCTGTAAAGGACCGGGCGTATGGCAGGTGTACGATATTATTTATACCGCGCCACGTTTTAACGACGATGGTACTTATTTTACGCCACCAACTGTAACTGTTTTACACAATGGCGTTTTGGTTCAAAATCATTCAAAATTGCGCGGACCAACAGAATACATTGGTATTCCTGAATACAGCGTTGAAAAACACGGTGCCGATGTTATTCAGTTGCAGGATCACGGAAATCCGGTGAGCTACCGCAATATCTGGATTCGCGAGTTGTAGAAGAAATACAAAAGATAATTGAAAACCGGGAGTATGTGCTTCCGGTTTTTTTATGAGATAATACCAAATTGACCATAAAATGTCTCATATAAACTAATTCTTTTTCATTTTCTCTTCGTTGAAAAATTGTACCGTAGCTAAGGCTATGCTAAAATTTTTCGCCTTGATAAAAAGAAAAATAATGACGTATCCAATACGGCATTTTATAATCAAATTGGTATAAACGGTGGATATGAATTATTCAAATTCTTCAGAGAAAACAAGTTGATCGTTAGTGTCCGACAACTGTGCGTAATCAACAGCTCCGCTTCCTGCAAAACGGTATGAAACGCCTTTTATAGCTCCGTTACTGTTTTGGTAAGAAGTCGTGTAGATTTTCTCATTGTTCAGAAAAATGGTTACGAATTTATTGTTGATCTTTAATTTAATGGTGTTCCAGTTGTTCAAATCAGTCCCGAATGCCGACAGATCATTATTGGTTCCCATTACGTATTCTGATCCGAATTTCTGAAAGATGCTACCAATACATCCCGGGTTCGCTATTTGAATCACATGTCTTCCGTATTCTGCAAATATCGATATTTCGCAAATCTGGCATGCCAGTCCTCCTTCTTCGATATTGTTTTTTATTCGAGTCTCAAATGTGAAGTTATCACTGTCGCCACTGAAATCGTCATTTACAAAGTAAAAGCTGGTTGAATGATTATTCTTCGAAAGATCAATATGATGTGCTTTAACCGTTTCGGGAGACAGGTATATTTGCCCATTCTGAACACAATTTTCGTTCACGTAAATAGGAATAAGATTGTTTTCCGGGTTTTGAATAAGCGGAAGCCATCCGTCAGTTGTAATGTAAACCGGAATTTCTTTTACCAACTGATCATTGATCATGATCTTTGCACGATGATAGCCCGGGTAATAATATACTGAGGTGGAATATTTTTCGTGCTTTTTAATTTTTGCACGTCTGCGAGCATCCCACGATTGTTGTATAAAAGCACTGTCGAAATCATACATGGAGATATCGTAATCGAAAATAACAGTGTTGGGAACTCCACTGCTAACATTGGTTCGGCATGAAAAGCTAGCCTCAGAGTAACTCTGTGCCGGCTGGCTGTTTAAAAGAATTATGCCAAACAGGGCTATAACTATTGCAGTAGCCGAGATATATAGTACGCGTTTGTGAAACTTATAATTAAGTCTCTTGCTTTTTCTTGATGCAATAGTAGTATCAGCATGGTTATTTTTAAAATCGTACCAGTCTTTATAATCCAGAAATTGAGCCAGTGCGCTTAATGTATTTTTTTGCGGAATTCGCTGAAACTGGTTTTTAGAAATTCTTTTCAGAGTAGAAACACTCAGGTTGATCCCGGTTTTCTCCTGAATCAAAAGATTCAGATTTTCATAATCGCGTTGCTGCAATTGTGCCGGATTCTCAACATGCAGTCTCTCTGCAATTTGCTGAACAATGATTTTTACGAACTTTTTTTCCTGTTCTGCTTCGTTATACATGGTTACTAATTTCTGGTTCCTAAAAATAGTAAGAACGATCGGTTTTTTATGTGTGAATGCATTTTGATTATGTTTTGACCACGATTTGAGTTCTGATTATCAGATTAGTTCCTGAAATTTGTCTTACTAAATTCATAAAAATAAAAGCTATGAAAACTTTAATAACCTTTTTTTTAATACTGGCAAGTTGTTCTGTTTTTGCACAGGAACAAATAAGCCTTAACGGGATGGCCTGGGAATTGAACGGAGAAGTTGTTCGCGAAAATTACAAAGGAATAGATTGTTTAAAAACCGATGAGGGAGTTGCTATTGCCAAAGAGATTTCGTTAAAGAATGGTGTAATTGAGTTTAAAATGTGCATCCAGCCCGGACGAGGATTTGCCGGAGTTCGTTTTCGGGGCGATGGATTGGGAAACACCGAGGAGTTTTACATTCGCAAACATCAAAGTGGAAATCCCGATGCTATGCAGTACACACCGGTTTATAACGGCAATGCAGGCTGGCAACTGTATTACGGCGAAGGTTACGGTGCAGCAAAACAACATGTTTTCGATGAGTGGTTTAAAGTTAAGTTGGTCGTTTCCGGTACTCGTGGAGAGGTTTATATTTCAGATATGGAAAAGCCCGTGTTGGTGATTCATGAATTAAAAATGGGTGAACGCGAAGGGAAAATCGCTTTCTACGGGCCGGCCCGTTTTGCGGATATTAAAGTTACATCAATGGATTCTCCTGAATTAAAAGGAGAGTTTAAAGAAATTGTAGAAGCAGGTGACGAGGTGATAAAAAGTTATCCGATTTCTGAAGCGTTTGATGTGGAAAAGCTGGTTAATGAAAACCTGTTGCCTGCGAATTTTACAAAACAGCTTCAATTTAAAAAATGGGAAACGGAAGCCGATGGACTTTTAAATATTTCGAAAACCGCCGCATTGGCCGAGAAAAAGAATGCGGTACTTCTGAAAATCACCATTGAATCGGAAACTGACCTGGTTAAAATGATGAACTTTGGTTTTAGTGATGTAGCCAAAATATTTGTTAACGGAAAGGCAGTTTGGTTGGGGGCTGATATTTACCGAAGCCGAGATTATCGTTTTCTGGGAACGATTGGCTATTTCGATTCGGTTTACCTCGATCTGCAAAACGGGAAAAATGAGATTATTGTAATGGTGGCCGAGAATTTCGGAGGCTGGGGATTTAAGGCACGTTTCGAAAACCTGAATGGCATTAAAGTATTTTAGTTGCTAATAAAAGGAGAGTAGCAGTCGTAAACAGGAAACTCTCCATCTAATAACTAACCACTATGCACAGGAAGTACATAGGTTTAAGATTGAATGAAATTCAAAAAAAATAATGAACAAAATAGACATGAGTAATGAGTAGAGAGAAAAAGCAAGATGATTCTCAATACTCAGATCTCTGTACTCAAATCGACTTCATTTTAAAACCGAAATTTATAGAAACTAAAGTAGCTGCAATAAAATTGCAGGGTTTTAACCATTAAATAGATAATAAAAAACCAAAAACAATGAACAGAAGAACCAGTTTGAAGGCAGGAGCTTCCATTCTTGCCGGATTAACCGTTGCACCGGTAGTAAGTGCAACAGGAAAAAGTATAGCCTCCACTTCGGATGATTCCTTTTGGGAGGTAGTTAAAAACCGCCGGTCGGTACGTGCTTATAAATCCGATCCGGTGCCGGAAGCAGATTTGAGAAAAATTATTGATGCTGCACGAATGGCTCCGACAGCAGGCAACCAGCAACCATGGAAATTTCTGGTTATTACCGAAAAAAAGAAGATTGAGGCATTAAAAACTGCAAAACTGGAGGAAATGGAAGTTTACCTGAAAGATGTCAAAAAACTTCAAGGCGAAGAACTCACCAAACAATTAAACGAGTATGAAAACCAGTTAAGCAAAGGGTATTTGTCTGCGCCGGCTTATATTGTTGTGTTAACGGATAATAACAGTACCTACCCGCAGTATAATCATTGGGATGGGCCGCTGGCTGCGGCTAATTTAATGCTGGCTGCACGTGCACTTGGTTACGGAACGGTCCATATTACCGATTCATTTTCGGAAGAGCTTACCCGAAAAGTATTCAATATTCCGGATCATTATACCCGCGTGTGTTTTACTCCGCTTGGTGTTCCGGTTGAATGGCCTGAAAAAGAAAAAATGTCATTGGATGGATTTATAGTCAAAGAAAGTTTTAACGCATAAAATAATTAAAAATGAAGACACGAATTTTTATTGTATTCCTTATTTTACTTGGATTTTCTTTTAGCGGACTGGCAACTGAGCCGGTAGTGAAAACCGAACCTCAGGTGGAAGAAATTCCCGCTTCCGAAAAACTGGTAGTGCTTTGGACCAGCGGCGACAAGGAAGTGGCCGAGAAAATGGTTCTGATGTATACTTTCAATTCAAAACGCTTCGACTGGTGGAAAGATATAACGCTGGTGGTTTGGGGACCTTCACAGAAAGTATTGGTCGAAAACAAGGATATACAGGACTATGTAAAAAAAATTATGGATCAGGGAACCGCAGTGAAAGCCTGCAAAGGATGTTCTGATATGTACGAAATTTCAGACAAGCTGGAAGAACTGGGTGTTGAAGTAAAATATATGGGAGAAATTACCGATTACATGAAAGAGGGGAGACATATACTTACCTTGTAGACATCGATTCTAAAAAACATTTTTCGTCCCGGGAAAAAAAGAAGTTGATAACAAAAGTCTGCCTGGTGTCTTTTCCGGGCAGACTTTTGCATATTTATAATGAAGCTCCTCGCAGCAATCTGACGAGGTATCACATCGGAAAATTCGCACTAAGGTGCGGGGAGTAAAACCCATAAGATCCCTCGTCTATCGCTCGGGATCAGTTCGGCTAAATGGTTTTGAAAACAAAATCATAGTCTTACTGATTTAACCTGCAAACACAAATACATGTTACAGTTTTAACTTTCTTCATTGATTTTTGTTATTCTGTTTCGGCATTGAAAATAGCTCAAAGGGAGTACGATGGAAATTTGTGAACTGTCTTACTCGCAATTAAATAATGTTTCCGAATTAATATTTTGTATAAGCCGATTATTTGCATCAGAATAGGATTTTATGTACAATTGTAATTGTATGTTTACCACAATATTGTGACCGTATTTTAACCTTAACTCAAATCAATGAAGAAGTTATGTTTTATTGTCCTGGCTCTTTTATTGCTTAGTCCGGAGTTGCTTAGTGCTCAGGTAATTAATATAGATAGCTTAAAGAATGAAATTCCCAATTTTCAGGGAATTGATCTGGCTAAACTTCATATTGAGATTGCAACTGCGTTATTTTACCAGAACCCGGTAGAAGCCATTGCCTATAGCGATAAAGCAATTAAAATTGCTAAAGAAGGACCGTTTCCATATCAGGAAGCAGAAGCACTGGTTGTTAAAAGTGGTGGAATGATGATAAGCGGCCAGCCCGAAAAAGGTCTGGTTCTGGCAGATTCGGCAGTTCAATTGGCATTAGAACTCGAAGCTTCTCTGCTTTATTGTAAAGCTTTAAATGTAAAGGCGATGTATTATTTCTATACCGCGAATTTCGATGAAGCTTTAAAAATCTATAAAGAAACGAATGCTGTTGCAAAAGAGAATGATTTTTTGGAACTGGCGGCAAAGGTTCAGGTAAATATAGGATCGATATATACCGAACAAGGAGATTACGTTAAAGGAATAAAAGCTTATAAAGACGCTCTTGAATTTTACAAGGAAAAGGATGACAAGCACGTAATGGCCGTGTTATATGGAAATATAGGTACAAATTATTCGTTATGGCTGCCTCCTGCCAGAGCACGCGAATATTATTCGCAGGCTGTACGTTTGTACGAGGAAGCTAAAGAGCCTGTTGCAAAAGCTACAACACTTAATAATATAGGCGATACCTATTCGGAAGAGGAAAATTTTGAAAAAGCTATAGAGTATTATCAAAATGCACTGGAAGTACTCGGAAATACTACAAATTCAGTAATTGCAGCAGTACCCCAGATTGGGTTGGGAGAAGCTTATTTGAATTTAAATGATATTGAAAAAGCAAAACAGTATTCAAATCAGGCTTTAACTGCATTTACAAGTAATAGCCATAGCGAAGGAATAGCCCGGTCGAAAGCAGTATTTGGAGGTATAAAAATAGAGGAAGGAGATTATCCCGGTGCAAATCGTTTGTTAAGCGAAGCCCTTGAAATAGCAAATACTTATGAAATAAAAGATCTGCAAGCTGAACTGTACACAGAACTTGCAAATCTTAAATTATTGGAAAAAAATTATCAGGTTGCACTTGAATATACAAATGCTCATCATGCTATTAAAGATTCTTTGCTAAGCATTTACAAAGGACATCAGCTTAACGAGCTATTGGCAGAAATGGAGGTTATACAAAAAGAGGCCGAAATAAACATTTTGCAAAAAGACAGTGCGATTAAGAGTTTAAAAATAAAACGAAAATCATCGCAGGTTTTAGCTCTTATATTTGTAACAATAGCTCTGTTGATTCTTTCACTTGTTATTTTATATTTCCAGCGGCAAAGGAAAAAGACCCTGGAACTGGTTAAAGTTCAAAACCAGCAAATATCTCATCAGAATGACAAACTGGTTATTGCCGGCGAAATGCAAAGTAAAATTTTATCGATTATCGGGCACGATTTAGTAACACCGGTGGGAGGTTTAAAAGAGTTGTTAAACCTGGTTGATGATAATCCGGAATCTTTTAAGTCTGAAGATTTATTATCGATAATTCCTCCAATGAAAGGCGCAGTAGATGATACTTATTTTTTGCTGACTAATTTATTGTCTTGGGCAAAAAACCAGGGTGGGGACTATAACGGGGAAATTACAAACTGCAATGTTTTAAAAGTTGTAAACCAGAATCTTTCTATCCTGAAAAATAGTATTGCAAAAAAATCGATTAACGTCGAATTGAAAATAGAGGATGACCTGATGATTCAGTTTGACAAAAATATGTTGGGAATGGTTATTCGGAATTTGATTTCGAATGCTGTGAAATTTACACCCAAAAATGGTAAAATTTGTATCTATACTGAAGAGCAAAATGGAAAGCTAATGTTTTGTGTAAAAGACACCGGAATTGGTATTTCAGAAGAAAATCAGAAAAAGCTTTTTAGTAAAGAACATGTTTCTACATTTGGAACAGATAATGAGAAAGGTACAGGGTTAGGACTAAGTTTGTGTAAAGAGTTTATTGAAAAGAATAACAGCGAATTAATGGTAGAAAGTAAAGAGAATGAAGGAAGCCTCTTTTTCTTTTTTATTTCAGAAAATGCCTAAAATTAATTTGTTTATTTTGGAGCGTTACATATAACTTGCGGCTTTTGTTTAGAGTTAAACCTTCAAGCGTCTTTAAGACCTTGATGTGTTTGTGAAAGACTGAATTTTGCGTAATTAGCTGAAATATAAGCTCTCGCAAATCTTCGGCTACCAACTTTTTGTGTAGGATTGTTAGCTGCAAATTTGCGGGAGCCAATCTTACGCGTTGGAAATGCTCCTGCAAATCAGCGAGAGCTAATCTGAGCCGTCGGAAATGCACCTGCAAATCTGCAGGAGGGAAACTTTTATAAAATATTAACCCCTGCAATTCTACGGCTGGTAACTTTTTGTGTCGGATAAGCTCTTGCAACCCTGTAGCTGCCAATTTTTAGGCAGGATGGCCTTGCGCAAAGCTGCGAGGAGGATTTTTTCTGAAAAGTTTTATTGCTCCTAAAGAGATATGGTTTTGCGAAAAAATATAATCATTTTATCACAGTGCCTTTGGCGCCCCACCAGTAAAAGGCATTCATTTTTAGCCGGTTTGTTTTTACTGTCGGATCTTCGCCTTCCAGTTTTAATGCTTCGTCAACGGTTTCCACATCGAAGATTAATAGTCCCCGATGATCGCCACCATCTTCAAACGGACCGGCTACTATAAGCTTACCACTTTGTGCCAACTTATTTAGGTGGGCCATGTGCATTTCCTGGTAATAGGCCGCTTCTGTTGAGTCTTTACTTTTTGTTTCTCCACTCTCAAGCAACATAAAAACATACCGTTTCATGGTGTAAGTGGTGTCGCCTTCAGTATACGAAAATTCGCGTTGATCTTGCGCCGAAACAGCAGGCGTAAAGGCAAAAGTGCAAAGGCAAAAAACAAAAATTATAAGGTGAAAATTGCGAGCAGCTATGCTGCGCGAATTAAAAATCGGCCACAGCCAAATCCTGGACGACGCGTCGGGAGCAGAAACAATCTTTTTCATAAGTGACAATTTTATTAAACGTTGTTTATTTTTTCAACTGATCTTTAAAAATCTTCCTGAATTTCTCCACTTTTGGAGCCACTACAAATTGGCAATAACCTTGCGTTTTATTGCGTGCAAAATAGTTGATGTGATAATCTTCGGCAATGTAGAATTTCTCGAATTCAGTAACTTCCGTAACGATTGGTTTACTGTAAACCTCTTCTTTACCAAAAAGATCAATAACGCGCTTGGGAACCTCTTTTTGCTCTTCGTTATGATAGAAAATCACGGAGCGGTATTGTGGTCCAACATCGTTACCCTGCCTGTTTAATGTTGTCGGGTCGTGTGTCATAAAAAACACTTCCAGAATCTCCGAAAAGCTTACCACTTCCGCATCGAAAGTGATCTGCACCACTTCGGCGTGACCGGTTGTTCCTTCGCAAACCTGCTTGTAGGTTGGATTTTTTACATGGCCTCCGCTGTACCCCGGTTTTACATCCACAACTCCTTTCAGCTCCAGGTAAACGGCTTCGGTGCACCAAAAACACCCGCCACCGAGTGTTGCTTTCTGCAATTCTTTACTCATAGAAATGTTTGAATAAATTAATAGTGTCAATATAACTGCTAATATTCTCATTCTTTTTGTGTCTATAATCGGAAAACGCCGACTTTACAATACTAACAAAAGAGCAGAATGTATGTTTGGCGGAAATCTAAATTATGTGCGTTTGAAAGATGATGTATCCGTAAACAGCAAAACGCAAAAAACGAAACAGTGCATATTTTAGGTAGCGTTTTGACGGGTATCCGGCCGAACCAACCAGCAAACTGATGGCAGCCCACGGAAGTGGAGTAAGCGCCGCTACAATAATCAGAAATAAACCATATTTTTTTAGCAACGGCCACTGTTCTTTTAGCAGGGTATTTCTAAAACGTTTAAAACCGTCGCGGTTATAGAAAAACCGGCCAATAAGAAATGTGAGGTAGCCCATGAAATAAGAAACCGCAGCAAAGAACGCAAGGTTCAGAAAATAATGAGCAATAGTATCTTTGTTTATGGCCCAAATCATAAAAAGTTCGGGCGGAATAATACCGAAGAAAAACTCCGAAAGACAATACACCAAATAAACCAACATGGGGTTTGCGTATATTTTGTCCATCCATTCGTCGGGAGCACGTGATATTACAAATTCCTTAAAAAGTAAGTAGGCGCCCAGAAGAATGAGCAGCCAAACTAAGCCTTTTAAACCATTTTTTATGAGAAATTGTATGCGCGGACTTAACTTCATTGTCGATTTAGATTACACGGCAATGTACAATAAATTACAGACATTTGTGCGACAAGAAGTGGCATTGTGTTTGAATGGAAAAAGATTTCTTTTTAAGTTAATTCTACCACTGTAATTTCAGGTGGCATACCAATTCTACCCGGAAAACCAATGTATCCAAACCCGCGATTTACATACAAAAATTGTTCTTTTTCGCGATACAAACCTCCCCATCGCGGGTATTTATATTGTACCGGACTCCACTTAATTCCTGCACGTTCAATACCAAACTGCATACCGTGGGTGTGCCCTGCAAATGTGAGGTCGATATTGGTGGATTTTAGCACTTCTGCATCCCAGTGCGAAGGATCGTGGCTCATTAAAATTTTAAATGGCTGATCGGTATTTTTTAACGCCTGTTTTAAATCGCCATGTTGCGGAAATGGTGGTTTGCCCCAGTTCTCGACACCAACCAACGCAATTTCTTCGCCGTTAATGCTTAAGGTTTCTGTTTCGTTCAGCAATAAGTGGAAACCGATTTTCTGATGAAACTTTTTAATGGCAGCCAGGTTTTTTTCTTTGGCAGCCGCCGATTCCCATTCCGAATAATCACCATAATCATGATTTCCCAGCACCGAATATTTCCCGATCTTCGCTTTTAGTTGCGATAAAACCGGTGCCCACCCTTCTGTTTCTTCAGCAAAATTATTAACAAGGTCGCCGGTAAACAGAAGAATGTCCGGTTCTTGTTCGTTAATTAATTCCACTGCTTTTGCGACCTGGTCAAACTTCTTGTTAAAGCTACCCAGGTGCATGTCCGATATCTGTACGATTTTAAGTCCTTTAAACGATTTTGGCAAGTTGTTGAAATGCAAACTTTCGCGCATTACCCGGTAATTAAATTTACCTTTTGTAACTCCATAAAGAATTGATGCAAATGGTATAGCTGCCAAAACCAGTCCCATCTGATATAAAAACTCTCCTCTCTCCATTTTTCTCCCCGAATTATTTGGTGATAAATCTTTTTTTCTTTTTCCCTTTATCCAATCGAAAATCTTTTGAAAGATCAACTGAATATCTCTTAATAACACAAATACAATAAATACAAACTTCGGAAAATAGAACAGTACGAACGCTGCTACCAGGTAGCCGGCATAAATGTATGCGTCGGACTGTTTTACATGTTCTATTCCGAACATAAAAAGGCAAAATCCTCCAAACACAAGAACTGAAATTGCCCAAAACACGATGCTTAAGGATTGTTTTATGAATTTATTTTTGAGTTTTGCGAGCAACGGTTTTATGCCACGATAGGTGTAAATATCCACCAGCAGCATAAAAATGAATAGGGGAATTAATAACATTGCACTCGCTCTCATATTATTCCATCAATCTTTTAAGTCGTTGCAAATAAACAGTTTTATTATTAAAAAGGTTGTGATTGAAAACGCAAACAGATCACAAAAAAACTTAAAAATAATCAGTAACCAGTCTCAGTGCCCAGTCTCAGTAATCAGTTTTAGTTCAGAATCCAGAATCCAGAATCCAGAATCCAGAATCCAGAAACCAGTATCCAGATTCTCTTTCTCTTACCAAATTACTATGCTTTCAAATGACTAATGACCAATGACAATCAATCTTCAGACGCTTCTTCGGTTTTGATGGAATTGGCAACCAAACGGTTAATTTCATTTAACTCGTCGGGCGTAAAATGGCGGTATTCGCCGCGTTTTAAATTGCCGAGTTCGATGTTCATTATTCTCACACGTTTTAACCGGGTAACTTCGTAACCAAGGTGCGTACACATTCGTCTGATCTGGCGGTTCAAACCTTGTGTAAGGATGATTTTAAAGGTGAAATCGTTGATTCGTTCAACGTGGCATTTTTTTGTTACGGTATCCAGTATCGGAACTCCGTTGCCCATTTGTCGGATAAAAGCCTGGGTGATTTTACGATTTACGTTAACAATGTATTCTTTTTCATGATTATTTCCGGCACGAAGGATTTTGTTTACAATGTCGCCGTCGTTGGTCATAAATATCAAACCTTCACTGGGTTTGTCCAGGCGTCCGATTGGAAAAATTCGTTCAGGGAAATTGATAAAATCTATAATGTTGTCTTTTTTGCTGACGTCGGTGGTGCAGGTAATTCCAACCGGTTTATGAAAAGCAAGATAAATATTCGGAACTTCTTTGGAAATGATCTGTCCATCAACTTCAATACGGTCGTCTGGTGTAACCTGAACGCCAAGTCCAACCACTTCGCCATTTACTTTTACCATCCCGCTTTCAATCAGTCGGTCGGCCTCGCGCCGCGAACAAAAGCCGGTTTCAGAAATGGCCTTATTTAGTCGTTTGCTTTTCATTCGGGGGCAAAAGTAGGAAATATGCTTTAGTATTTGGTGTTGGTGGCAAATAATCTATACGCTGCATGAGTAACAAAAATGCACCGATTTTTCGGTGCATTTCATCAATTTTAGGTAGTGTATTTATTAAAGTGCATCAAGCCAATCTTCCATCTTTGTAATTGCATACACCATTTTACTGCAATATTTTTTCAGAAATTCGCCGGTTAATGGTAAATCTTTGTATTTATTCATCGCTGCTTTCAGAACCATTTCGCCATCGAAATCAACATAAGCAATGCGGGCGGTAAGCTCTTCCGGCTGACGGCCAAATTCCATTCCCGGAAGGAAAGCAACGCCGGTATCGCGAAGGACTGCTTCGCACAACTCAAACGATGTTAGTATACCTCTTGCTGCCAGTTTTTCGCGATAAACGCTAAAATTCGGGAAAAGGTAAAAACCTCCTTTTGGGGTAGGAACGGTAACATATTTTTCACGTAAACGGTTGGCAAAATAATTTCCCAGCGATTTTAAAATACGGCGCGAGTGGTACAGGTATTCATCAATTTCAGGATGATCTTCGAAAGCCGTTACAGCTGCATATTGTATTGGAGCACTGGTGGAGGTGAAAGTTTCGCTGGCTACGGTAGCCATGGCTTTTTGCAGCCATTTCAGGTTTTTGGGAAAAGTAAATGTGCCGAGACGCCAACCTCCGGCCCCGGCCCATTTACTTAAACCACTGCTAACAATGGTGCCTTCAGGGTAATACCTTGCTATCGAAACATGTTCTCCGTTATGATCGAGTAAGCTGTATATTTCATCTGAAATAAGTATGATATTGTATTTTCGGGCAACTTCGGCAAGTTCCATCAGCCATTCTTCAGTGTATGTTGCTCCGGTTGGATTCGATGGATAGTTTAATATAACCACGCGTGGACGATCAGGGTCGGAACGACAGATCAGGTCGAGTTTTTCAGGGCTCAGTTTCCATTCGCTTTCTTCCGATGTAGGAACCCAGTTTACATGGCGGCCGGCAATTCGGGCCTGCGGCGAGTACGATACCCAGCTTGGCGTTGGAATGATCAACTCGCCGTAATAAACTAATTGTAAAATGAAAATCAGCTCTTTTGAACCGGGACCGATCATAATATCATCCGCCGTGCATTCCAGCCCCTGATGACGGTAATTAAATTCAGCAATGGTTTCGCGCAGTTTTAACAAACCCATTACCGGCAGGTAATCTTTCTGGTGAGCATTTTGGCGCAGTGCTTCCTGCACAATTTCAGGAACAGGAAATGGCGATTGGCCAAGCCCCAGCTTATAAACCGTTTCTCCTTTTTGGATAAGTTCGTTGCTTCTTTCGTTTATCAGCAATGTTGCCGACTGGTTTAAACCTCTAACGTTTAAGTTGAGGTTTACAAAATGTCTGCTTTTAAGTCCTTTTTCCATCTTGCTGCTATTTAAATTAATAATTTAATTCAATATGATAGCAAAATTAAATTTCTGATTTCAAAAAGATGTTAACGAGTAGTGTTTTGTGGAAATGTGACATGCAATTTTAATATTCTGTTGATATTTGATAAATTATGTTTCGTTTTGGGTGTTCGTGGATATTAAAAAAGGGAACCTTTCGATTCCCTTTATAATTGTTATTTGATTTTTCTAACTATAAATCAACTCCAGAATTTTCTCCAGCCAATTTGCGTCAACTTCAGTAAAAGAAGCTTTTTCTGAACTGTCGATATCTAAAACACCGATGATTTCGCCGGCTTTATTTTTTAGTGGAACCACTATCTCTGATTTTGAGCGGGCATCGCAGGCAATATGATCCGGGAAAGCGTGTACATCTTCAACTATAACCGTTTCTTTTTTGTTGTAAGCCGCCCAGCAAACACCTTTTTCTTTTTCCAGAATCTGACAGGCAACCGGTCCTTGGTACGAGTTAACGGTCATTTCGCCATCTTCAATAAGGTAGTAACCCGTCCAGAAAAAGTAATCCATTTTATGGTGTAAAACGGCAATTATAGTTGCCATTCGCGCCTGTGCGTTATTACTTTTTACCACCAGTTCGCTCAGCTGTTTGTATATTCTTCCGTATCGGCCTTCTTTTTTCCTGTCTTCCATTTTAAATTAATTCTGCCTGTTGAAATCTTGCACGAATAAACAAAAAATCATTAGTTTAGTTGAACTAAAAACTGAAAAAATGCACCGAATAATCGATGATCCGAACGAGCGCCAGTGGGGAATGTTAGTTCACATTGCCGCTTTGGCCACTTTTATTTTACCTGTTGCCGGAAATATTATTGGGCCGCTCATTATTTATTTAATGAAAAAAGACGAGTACGAATTTGTTAACGAACAAGGCAAGGAAGTACTTAATTTCCAGATTACCTGGTCGATCATCTTTTTTATTTCAATTATTCTGATTTTTGTGGGAATAGGTATTTTAATGCTGGTTGGTTTTGGTATTGCATGGTTGGTTTTGGTTATTGTAGCATCAGTTTCGGCAAGTAACGGAACGCCTTACAAATACCCTTTCACCATCCGTTTTTTGCAATAATATTAATTGGGGGCCCATTCCTTTTCACAACTCTGTTTGTTTACACAGAAATTCTTACTTTTGCAGCCTCATAAAATTTTAAAACGATGGCACAGAAACCTTCGATTCCAAAAGGCACCCGCGATTTTTCACCGTCAGAAATGGTGAGAAGAAATTATATTTTCAATACCATTAAGGATGTATTTCGTTTGTACGGATTTCAGCCGATTGAAACACCGGCAATGGAAAACCTTTCAACATTGATGGGGAAATATGGCGAAGAAGGCGATAAGCTGCTCTATCAAATTAGAAGTAATAAAAACTTAAGACACAAGCTTGAAAGAAAGAATATTACTATTGATGGAAAGGAATATTCATCAGTGGATATTTTGGATATGATTTATGATTTTTGGCTTCCTCAGAAATCCGAGATAGCGCTGAAGTATGACCTTACAGTTCCTTTTGCAAGATTTGTAGTACAGCATCAGAACGACATCGCTTTTCCGTTTAAACGTTACCAGATTCAGCCCGTTTGGCGTGCTGACCGCCCTCAAAAAGGGCGTTACCGCGAGTTTTACCAGTGCGATGTTGACGTAATCGGCAGTAATAGTTTACTGAACGAAGTGGAGCTGGTACAAATTATCGATGAGGTTTTCCAACGATTGAGAATCAATACAACGGTGAAAATCAATAACCGTAAAATTCTGGCCGGAATTGCCGAAGCCATTGGCGAAGCCGACAGAATGGTAGATATTACTGTTGCCATCGATAAGCTGGATAAAATCGGTTTGGAAAAGGTAAATGCCGAAATGCTTGACAAAGGAATTTCGCAGGAGGCCGTTGACAAACTTCAACCGATTTTGAAACTGGAAGGAAACACCGTTGAAAAACTGGCGCAGATTGAAACGGTTATTGGCGGAACCGAAACAGGTGCCAAAGGAATTGCCGAAATGCGCACCATGTTTGCTTATTTGGAAAATATCGGGTTAAATACAACCGTTGAACTTGACCTGACTTTAGCGCGAGGTCTGAATTACTACACCGGCGCTATTTTCGAGGTAAAATCAAACGATGTACAAATTGGTAGTATCTGTGGTGGTGGTCGTTACGACGATTTGACCGGAATTTTCGGTATGCCCGATGTGTCAGGAGTTGGTGTGTCGTTTGGTGCAGAGCGTATTTACGATGTGCTTGTTCAGTTGGATGCTTTCCCTGAAGAGTCGCTGGAAACCACAAAAGCATTATTTGTGAACTTCGGAGAGAAGGAAGAAGCCTACTGTTTGCCGGTTTTGGCACAGCTTCGTAAGAATGGTGTAAATGCCGAGATTTTCCCGGAAAGTGCCAAAATGAAAAAGCAAATGACTTATGCCAACCGCAAGGAAATTCCTTTTGTAATTCTGGCCGGCGATAATGAAATGGCTGCCCAAAAGTTCACACTTAAAAATATGGAAACGGGGGAGCAGCAGTTGCTTGACGCACAAGAGCTGATAAATATCCTTAAATAGCTGATCGGATTGTCCGATATTGCCCCAAAATAAATTGAGCAATGATTGAATCGGTTTCAAACAGACTTGTAAAAACCCTTGGTGGAGATGTACGTTTCCCTTGATAAACGTGCGTAGATGGATTGTAAAAGTTAGCGAGTAGCTAGCGATTTATTAAGGCTCGACTCAATTTACAATTTATCGGTTTAACAGTTTAACAATTTCTCCATTAAAAATTTTTACAATTTAAATCATGGCAAACCGTATATTTGAAATAACACCCAAAAACCTCACTTTCGAGATCATTCAGGATATTTTGGAAAACAATGTAAAGCTTAAACTTTCCGAAATTTCCGTACAACTCATTCATAAAAGTAAAAAGTACCTTGATAATAAACTCGAAAGAGCCGATAAACCTCTTTACGGAATTAATACCGGATTTGGTGCTTTGTGCGATATCGAAATTTCGAAAGATAGCCTGAGTAAATTGCAGGAAAATCTGGTAGTTTCTCATGCATGTAATATTGGTCCGGAAATTCCGGCTGATGTTGTGAAACTGATGTTGTTGCTAAAAGTTCATGCGCTTTCAAAAGGAAATTCGGCGGTGCAATTAATAACTGTACAACGAATTCTTGACCTTTTCAATAACGATGTTTTACCAGTTGTTTGCGAGCAGGGATCGCTTGGTGCCAGTGGTGATTTGGCTCCGTTGGCAAAATTATTCCTCCCGCTGCTTGGTTTGGGAGAAGTTAATTTTGAAGGCAAAAAACAACAGTCAGGCAAGGTGCTCGAAAAGCTGGGGTGGGAGCCCATAAAACTGGAAGCCAAAGAGGGACTTGCTTTGCTGAATGGCACGCAGTTTATGAGCGCGCACGCCGTTTATACCTTATTAAAAACATTCCGGATCATCGATCAGGGAGATATTATCGGGGCACTTTCGCTGGATGCATTCGACGGTCTGATCGAACCATTCTCTGAAAATATTCAACGTATTCGTCCGCACAGAGGACAGGCCGAAACGGCAAAGAATTTCAGGAATGTTTTAACCGGCAGTGAAATGCAGGCCAAACCAAAAGCTCATATTCAGGATCCATATTCTTTCCGCTGTATTCCGCAGGTTCACGGTGCGGTAAAAGATGCGGTGAATTATGTGGCTACCGTTATTGAAACCGAAATTAACTCGGTAACTGATAATCCAACGGTATTTCCGGATGAGGATTTGATTATATCAGGAGGTAATTTTCATGGCGAGCCGCTTGCTTTGTCGCTCGATTTTTTGGCAATGGCAATGAGCGAACTGGGAAGCATTTCGGAGCGAAGAACTTACCGCTTGATTTCTGGCGAACGCGAATTACCTGAATTTTTGGTAGCTAATCCGGGATTGAATTCCGGGTTTATGATTCCGCAGTATGCAGCAGCGTCTATTGTTAGTCAGAATAAACAACTTTGCACGCCATGTGTCGTCGATTCTATTCCATCGTCGAACGAGCAGGAAGACCACGTGAGTATGGGCGGAAATGCAGCTACAAAAGCTTTAAAAGTAGTTCTGAATACCGAGAAAATACTGGCAATTGAATTATACAATGCTGCTCAGGCAATGGATTTTCGCCGACCTGTACAATCGTCGCCATTTATCGAGCGCTTTATTGCAGCGTATCGCAAAAAGGTAGGTTTTGTAGAGGAAGACATTGTAATGTACGAAGCCATTAATCTTACCATCGAATTTTTGAATACCACAAAGTTCAATCGATTATAAACAAAAAAGGCTGTCTGATATTTATCAGACAGCCTTTTTTAGTTTCACACCTTAACAATTAAAGTGTGTCGCTGGTTTCTTGCTTTTTAAGCAATATCGTATTGATATTTTGTGTAAACATCTTTTTTGTATCTTCTTTCGTTCGTGCAATACCCGAAGCCATTGTTGGTTTTCCTTCCATAGGAATATAAAGGAAAGCCGGTATACTTTTTACACCAAATACAGCTGCAAGTTCGCGTTCAACTTGTGTATCGATTTTGTAAACGATCACTTCTTCCGAAAATTCCGCTGCCACTTCTTCTAAAATAGGAGCTGCTGTTCGGCAAGGTCCGCACCAGTCGGCATAGAAATCGATCAGGGCCGGTTTTTCACCTTTGTACTTCCATTCTTGTGGCGAATTTTCATAATCCCATACTTTCTCCAAAAACATAGCTTTGGTTAACATGGTGGTGGCTTTCCCTGCCTCTGAAACCGATTCTGCAGGTTTTTCGCTATTGTTGCTTTCTGTTTTTGCTGTGCACGAGCTATACCCAAACAATAATAAAGCAGCCATCATTAGTGTAATAAATCTTGTTTTCATTTTATTCTGTTTTTATTAATATCAACCTGAAAGAACTAAAATTTGTTCAAATATATACAAATATCTATATATATGAATTGCAAAAGCTATGCCAGATCTTATCTCCATAAAACTACAACATATTTTAACTATTCAACGCAACCTTTTTTCTTTTTCTCTCGTCTATCAGCTGTGATTAAATTAATTAAAAAGAGTGATGAGAAAATTAGCATTTGGAATTTTAATAGGATTACTGGTAGCTTTTACCAGCTGTTTAGATGATGACGATGGTTATTCGTTGGGCGATTATTGGATTGGGTTTGGAATTTATAAGGGAGATGGAGCAGGAGCGGTGAGTCTGATAATGGACAACGGTACTGTATTGATTCCGGCAGCTTCGTCGAGCCCGGGATGGTCTTTAGATTTTTCGGATGGCGACCGTGTTTTGGTTAACTATACAATTTTAGATGAAGATGAAACCAGCAGTTCTGTAGAACGCTACTTTGTTAAAGTCAATGATATCAGCGATGTTCTGATGAAAGGTATTATGGATATTACGGAAGAAAATGAGGATAGTATTGGTAACGATCCTATTATTGTTAAAGATGCCTGGATTACCGACAGTTTACTGAATTTTAGATTGAAATACTGGGGATACAATAATACCCATTTCTTGAACCTGGTAAAAGAACCGGGAGAATTAACAGCCGATGATCAGCCGTTTCAATTGGAGTTGAGACACAATGCAAACGAAGATCCGGAGTCGATTCCATATATCGCTTATGTTTCGTTTAGTTTGAACAGTTTGCGTGTAAATGGTTTAGATTCGATACGTTTTGAAGTTACAGCAACCGATTATGAAGGTGTTGCTTATCAAGACAGTGGCGTATTTAATTACAGCAATTTGGAATTACCCACACCATAAAAATTAAACAGTGTAAAACAGAAAAGGTGCTCAGTTGAGCACCTTTTTTTATAGCTGTATCTTTCAATTTTTCGATGTTTCTTTTCTTATTCCGGTAGTTTATTTAGCCCCATTGGTCCCTGGCGTTTATTTTCATCGTAACGTGAAAAACCACGATCTATCATTTTATAATTGAAATTCACTTTCGGTGCACTTTTCATGGCTACCACAGGTGTTCCGGTAATATCTTCAATGGCAGCTTTAAAAAGCGGATCGTTTTTATCGCCCAGCGGGTAAGCGTTAAACAAATTATCGTCGGCCGGAATATCCGGAGGAAAACCACCTTTAAAGTCGGTTACTCCGGCTGAATTAGCCCAGCGTAAAACAATAGGTTGTACAGCCCAGTTGCTAATTTCCTGTGCATCTGCATCGTTCAAATACGTAACCGGTAGCAAAGTTTGCGAACCTACATATTTGCCGTAAGTGGTATCGCCAACAGTTATAACTTCATCCATATAAGGTTTTAAGCCGGTTATGGTGAGTTCCGAAGACGACGCGGTGTATGGTCCGGTAAGGAAATAAACCTTGTTTAGCCCCAATTTGTATGGCACCTGGTTATTGAAATACATTTCCAGTTGACTCATAATCTGTCGGTCGGTCCAGTATTCTTGCCAGTATTTGTTCCACTTTAAAGTCACAAGTATCTCATTATTATTTACTACGTCCAAGGGGGCGATGCATGAAGCAAGATATTGAGCAGATGAAGTTATGCCGCCTGTATTATATCTAAGATCCACAACCAAATCTGTAATGTTTTGGCTGATGAAACTTTGGAAAGCAGCACCAAGGTCGTTATCATAGTTTGGAATAAACTGGGCATAAAAGAGGTAGCCAATTCTTCTTCCATCGTGTGCTACCACATTGGTAGTTAACACCGGATTTAGTGAAAGTTGATCTGATACTAAACTTATTGTGGTGTCTTCAACTATATCTGTTTCTGTGGGGATACCAACAGTAACATCGGCTTGATCGAGATTCAGTAAATCGCTGTAATTTGATTGCGACAAGTTGCTGCCATTAACTTTTAGCAGGATATCTCCGCGTTTGAATCCTGCCACCGAGGCCGGAGTTTCGGGATATACAAACTCTACTATTCCAACGATTTTTCCAATATCTGTAATGTTGTAAAACGCGAGTGACCAGCCAAACGATTTTTCATTTCCCTCGAAACTATTTAACAGTGCATCAACATCATCTGTAATCCACGAAAATTCATCGTCTTCATCCAATAATTTACTAAAATATTCCTTCGAATCGGTTTCGTAATTGTAATTCAGGTCGGGCATATCCTCGTTCCAGAAGTATTTATCATCCATTGCAGCTTTAATGAAACGATTTACCTTTTTGGTATATTCCGAAGCCTCTGGCCCGTCGGGGGTAGGGTCATCCTTTTGGCAGCTATTAAAAATAGCCACAGCAAGAAATAACAATAATGTTGTTTTCACTAAATTTTTCATAATGTATTTTGTTACGTCCACAATTATTCTACAATCATTCTATATTAACGCAGTATGGGGCGTTTTCGTTTATTCCTACTGCTTTTTTCCTTTCTTTTCGTCGGGATATTCAATTCTTATATGGTAAATATTTATCAGTTTTTCTAAAAGTGTACGTTTAATTGTATCAATATCTCTGAATGTCAGGTCTGAGTCGTCCAGCTGTTTATCCTCAATTTTCTTGTCGATCATACTGTCGATAAGCGTCTTAAGGTTTTCGTGCGTTTTTTCTTTCATACTGCGCGATGCAGCTTCAATTCCGTCAACCAGCATTACTACCGCAGCTTCTTTCGAGCGTGGAAGTGGGCCGGGGTATATAAAGGCTTTCTCATCAACTTCCTGGTCGGGATTTTGTTCCTGGTGTTTCAGATAAAAGTATTTTGCTTTTGTTGTGCCGTGATGCGTGGCGATAAACTCAATTATAACCGCCGGGAGCTTGTGCTTTTGTGCCATTTTTACACCGTTTTTTACGTGATCGATAATTACTTCGGCACTTTTTAAGTTACTTATCCGGTCGTGAGGATTCATTCCCATCGCCTGGTTTTCGATAAAAAAGTTGGGGCGTCCGATTTTGCCAATGTCGTGATAAAGTGCGCCGGCACGTACCAAAAACGGGTTTCCGCCAATGCGCAGAATAACCTCTTCGGCCAGGTTGGCAATTTGCATCGAGTGCTGAAATGTTCCCGGTGCCTGTTCGGCCAGTTTTCGTAACAATGGCTGGTTACTATCCGATATTTCTATCAAGGTAACATCAGAAACGAATCCAAAAAGTTTTTCGAAAATATATACCAGTGGGTAAACCAACAGAATAAGCACACTGCTAATGGCAAACCATTTTAACATCGAATAATCGTAGGTTAAAAATGTTCCTTCATGTATAAGATTTAGCGCCGTAAATACAACTACGTAGGTTAAAAATACCCACAAGGCAGCCAACACCAGGTGAACGCGGCGATGCATTTTATTCAGGCTAAAAACCGCAATAAGACCGGCTGATACTTGCAGAAGAATAAATTCGTAATTGTTTGGAGCATAAAATCCCATCAGCAGGGTGGTGATGATTAGTGTAAAAATAGCCGTTCGCGAATCGAAAAATGTTCGGATCATAATCGGGAACACCGCCAAAGGAACAATGTAAATATGTAGGTTCGGAAAAGTGTTAATAAAGTTTGATAGCATAATTATGCCAACCATCAGCATCAGCATAAAACTTAATTTATTGAGGTGCTGAAGAATATCGCGTCGGTACAGCAGAAGAAATACAAAAATAAAGCTAAGCAGAACCGAAATAAGCAACACTTTTCCAATGGAAACCATGTAACGGTTAACATCGTTGCCGCGCTCTTTTTCGTAGCTGGCTTTTAACGATTCCAGCATTTGGTATTTTTCGGCATCTACAATTTCGCCTTGCAGCACAATTCGTTGCCCTTGTTTTACCATACCGCGCGTGGCCGAAATGGTTTGTGTTATTTCATCAATTTCTTTCTGACTGGTTTCGTTATCGTACGAAAGGTTTGCTGTTATGTACCGATCAAGATTAAGTTCGGCAAGCCACGGGAAATTGTTGCCTTCGATAACCAGATTTTGCCGTGTGTTTAGCAAAGCATTATAAGCCGACTTTTCAGAATGCAGCTGATCAATATCTTCTTTCTGAACGGTATTTCCGGTGCGCTTATTAATCTGATCTTTCCCTTTCAGTTCGTCATAAATATCCACCGAAAAAAGCAGAATTCCGTTGTTGTATATTTCATCGAGTTTTGTTGATAAAGCTTCAAATATTTTTTTCTTATTGGTGTTTGTGGTGTCAATATCAAGTTCCATATCCTGGCGAAGGCGTGCTAAACTTTCAATTTTTTGCGTAGTATCGTTAAAAAAATACGGAACTAGCGAATTAATCTGCTCCGTTTTTTCGTCATCCAGTTCGTTAGCCGTTTTTAAAATAGCAAAGTCGAAAGGTGCCACCAGGTTTTCGTGCTGCCACGGAAACCCTCTCTGGTACTCGTATTTAAACTTTGGTTCTCCGGGCAAAATTAAATACAAAGCCACTGCTGTAAGCATAAATAGCGAAATCTGTAATAATAGCCGGGTGTAGCTTTTTAGTTTTCTCATTAATTTCTTCATATACCGAATATCGAAATTTTGATTTAAAATACCATTACACTCATCTGCTTCTTTTTAAACCGTCTCTTAATATCTCGTTGACAAATTAGGTTTGCAGATAAGTTTGTAAAGCCCATTTTTTCTTAGTTTTGTGTTTATACGCTTCAAACAGGTGCTATTCCTGTTTTACAAAATAAAATTAAGAAAATATTGATGAACTACGGCATTTCCAATTTAAGTATTATTCCGGTTCGGCTCGAGCCTTCGGAAAAAAGTGAAATGGTTACACAGATTCTTTTTGGCGAACACTTCGAAATGCGCGAACAAATGGTGGGCTGGACCAATGTTAAGCTGGCCTACGACGGTTACGAAGGCTGGATTGATACAAAAATGATTACGCCGATTTCTAATCGTACTTTAAACAAAATTGAAAAGAGCCCAACTGCCGTTACATCCGATATTATTACCATTGTTCCGGTTAACGAAGAACAAAACTTAATGCTGGCAGCCGGAAGTACTTTGCCTGTTTGGCGCCCTTATCTAAAACAGTTTTCGGTAATTCAAGACACGTACCTGGCAACCGGCGACGTTATTTACGGAAAGCTGAAAAATGCACGCAAAATTGCCATAAAACAGGCTTTGAAATATTTTAATGCGCCTTACCTTTGGGGAGGACGTACACCTTTTGGTGTTGATTGCAGTGGTTTTACCCAGATTATTTACAAGATGATTGGCATTAAATTACCACGCGATGCCAGCGAACAGGTAAAAATAGGAACGGCCATGAGTTTTGTTGATGAGGCAGAACCCGGCGACCTTGCTTTTTTCGACGATGAGGAAGGAAATATTGTTCATGTGGGAATTATTTGGAAACGCAATAAAATCATTCATGCATCGGGGCAGGTGCGTATCGATAATGTCGATCAGTTTGGAATTTTTAATATCGATACGCAACGTTATACCCACAAAATGCGTGTAATGAAGAAAATAATACAATAAAATGGAACACATCGAGCTTGTTATTTACGTTGCCCTTTTTGTAGCCGCTATTTATCTGGTTGTAAAACACTGGAAAACAGGTCGCAAAAAGTAATGCTTAATGATAAGATTGATGTTGATAAGATTGAAAAGAGATTGAATTAGATCGAGAAGATTTAGAAATTGTCGAATCTGAATTCTGAACTTTTACTTTTGCCTTTTCACTTTAAACTTTTTCCTTGAATCATGTACACCTATAAATATCCACGTGCAGCCCTAACCGTCGATGCTATTGTATTTGTTAAAAACGATGCTACCACTTTAGTGTTGTTAATACAGCGAGGTAGGGAACCTTTTAAAAATAAATGGGCATTGCCCGGAGGTTTTGTGGATATGGACGAAACATTAGAAAAAGCCTGTATTCGCGAACTGGAAGAAGAAACCGGTCTGCAGGTAGAAAAGATGCAGCAGTTTCGTACTTATGATGCCATCGATCGCGATCCGCGCCACCGAACAATCTCAGTGATTTATTCAGTAGAAGTGGAGGAACAAAAGCCGGTAAAAGGCAGCGATGACGCAGCGCAAGCCAAATGGTTTTCGACTGACGATTTGCCGGAACTGACTTTTGACCATACTGAAATTCTGAGGGATTTCTTTAACCAAAAATAATAGGAGTTCGAATCTTTATTCAATATCTGTTTTGCCCACTCTCTGAAATTAAGTTAATGCCCGTCAATTCCATGAAGCATAAGAAATGAATGCATCAGAATTTTATGAATCTCTGTTAAATATTCGTTTACGGCTTTTGTACTTCCCGGCAGCGAGAATACCAATGTTTTGCCTTTAACTCCCGCAATTGAACGGCTGAGCAAAGCATTGGGTTTTTCTGCGCCATATTTTAGCCGGATGTGATCCATAATTCCCGGAATTTCCAGATCGATAAAGTTTGAGATGATTGTTGGAGCAATATCACGCGGTCCGATTCCGGTGCTTCCGGTGGTATAAATGATGTCGTAACCGTCGATGACAGCATTTTGTAGCTCGGTTTCCAATAATTCTTTTTCGTCAGGAATTACTGTGCGCGATGTTTCGCACAAGTAAGTTTTTGCTGTGAACCAGTCTTTGCTCAGTTTCTCAAGAAGAGACCCGCTTTTGTCTTTGTAAATGCCTTGGAAAGCACGGTCGCTAAGAGTAATTACTTTAATGCGGAATGTTTTTGGAATGTATTCCAGCTCATCGTTTTCCGAGAGTGTTCCCGGTTTTATTACCCGACAGAAAATCCCTTCTTTTGGCATCACACATTTTCCTGCCAGTTGAAAAATCTCACAGTTATCGCCGTGGCATTTTTTCCCGATTTGTGTTACTTCCAACTCTACATCCCCTGCTCTGAACCGATCAAAAGGCATGGTTTTATGAACTACAATTCCTTCCGTTGTAATGTTTTCGGCAAATTCACCATATTTAATTTCGCGACCTAATTCTCCTTCAAAACTTTTGATACTTTCGGCAGCCAGAAGACTGATTTGGCGATGCCATTTTCCGGCGTGAGCATCGCCTTCTATACCTTCAAGATTTAGATTTAATACTTTGCGCGGGGTTTTTATCGTACCTTTCTTTTCCGATATATTCAGCGATTTTATTTTGCAGGTTTGTGCTTCCATTTCTGTAGTTATATTTTCTCCTTAAAGTCAAGTTTTACATCTCCCATAACCATGTTTTTGTCAATAGCTTTGCACATGTCGTAAATGGTTAGCAGCGCAACATTCACGGCCGTTAATGCTTCCATTTCAACGCCGGTTTGCCCAATGCATTTGGCCAAACTTTTTACCATCACACCATTTTCCTGAACTTCAGCTTTCACCTCAACTTTGGTTAATTGTAGTGGATGACAAAGCGGGATCAGCCGCGATGTTTCTTTTGCTGCCTGAATCCCGGCAATTTCAGCAATGGTAATTACATCGCCTTTTTTTATCAGGCTTTCATTAATCAGCCGAATGGTTTCGGGCTGAAGGGCAATAAAACCCGATGCTTTAGCGGTGCGTACCTGTTGTGGTTTGTGACCCACATCCACCATGTTGGCTTTTCCTTCGTCGTTGATATGTGATAATTGGCTCATATTTTATCCTCCAATATTTGAAAAATCATGTGATTCAGTTCCTACTCCTTTTTCCGGTTTGTTTTCCAGTGCCTGATTATATGCTTCTTCGATGCCCAGTTCGCGTGTGCTGTAGCGCAATTCCGAGTGCAGGCACGGAACAATAAAGCCGTCGGCAGTTAAACGCAAGCGATTACAGATTTTGCAAATGCCGCCTAAACCTCCGTCAACGGCATAAAACTCGCCGGTGCGCAAATCCATTTGGCGAATGAAACGCAGCTTCAAACCTTTCTTTTGGCAGAATTCCCGTACTAGCTGTTCATCCTGCTCGTTTTCGCCCGGAATGCGAACAAAGTTTATTTTTACAGGTAAAAGTTCAGCTTCAAGGGCAGCGTCAATTCCACGCAGAACATCATCAAGCTCTCCATCCCGGGTAATTTTTTTGAATTTCTCAGGATTCATTGTATCCAGACTAATGTTCACCCGTTTTAATCCGGCAGCTTTTAAAGCTTTGGCATAACGTGGTAAAAGCACTCCGTTTGTGGTCATTCCAATGTCTTCAATCTCCGGAATGGCTGAAAGCATCGTGATAAGCTTCGGAAGATCTTTACGCACCAATGGTTCGCCTCCGGTAATTCTAAGCTTGCGAATACCAAGTTTTACCCCTGCTTTAACGATGTCGGTAATTTCGTCAAACGATAGAATATCCTCGTGCTTTTTTAGCGGCAAACCTTCGGCCGGCATGCAGTATTCGCAACGGAAATTGCAGCGGTCGGTAACCGAAATGCGCAGGTAGTTGATATGTCTGTTAAAGCGGTCGTACATATGCAAATTCATCAGTTTGAATTGTTGAAACTCCCAGCGGTACTTCAAGCAAAGCATTTGCAAAAGCCAGGGCATTTATATGTGCCGATCCATGAAATGGAATCTCCGAAATGGCCCCATCCGAATTTATAACAACCGGAATAATTGCCAGTCGATTGGCTTTTTTTCGTTTATAGTTAAAATTCATTCGGGCTTTTATGCGCAAAGGTTCGTAGTTGGCTCCGAGTAGTTTATAAATTACGGTTTTAGCAATTAGTTCAAACTGCACCATCGACGAAACAGGATTTCCTGAAAGTCCAAAAACAAACTTACCATCCTTTTCAGAAAATGTCATTGGATTCCCCGGTTTTATGCCGGTGTGGTCCCAGTATATTTTGAATCCTTGCTCTTTTAATATCTCAGGAATAAAATCGAAATCACCAACAGATGCTCCGCCGGTGAATACAACAAAATCGCTTGATTTTAGTGCTTTGTTAAAATTTTCGGTGAGCAGTTTGTAGTCGTCAACCAGCGTAAGCTCATCAACAATTTCAATGTTCATTTTCCTGAGTTGAGTAATTACCTGGCTGGAATTACTGTTTCTGATTTGTCCGGGTTTTGGCGTTTCAGATGGTGAAACCAACTCGCTACCTGTAGTAATTACGGTAACTTTTGGACGTTTTGATACCAACACTTCAGCATAACCAGCACCCGCCAAAACAGCCATTTGCGGAACATTTATTACGACTCCTTTTTTTAGGAGTATGTCTCCTTTTTTATAATCTTCACCCAGGTAGCAAATATTTTTGTTGGTGTTTGGATTGGTGCATCGAACCGAATTTTCTGAAAGCTCTTCAGCATCTTCAACCATGAATACACAATCACATTCGGTTGGGACAGCAGCGCCCGTCATAATTTTCACACACTGATTTTTCCCAACTTCAACCGACGCGATTTTGCCGGCATTTATTACTTCCAGCACTTCCAACTCATTGGCAATATCTTCAAGCCGGCAAGCATAACCATCCATTGCGGATTTATTAAAAGGCGGCATGTTTAAATCGGCTACCACATCTTCCTGCAATACCCGGTTAAAAGCATCTTCAAGCAGCACCTTTTCTGTTATAAAAAACGGTGGTAAATTGTCGATCAGCTGTTGTATTTCTTCAAACTGGTTCATGAAATGAGTGAAAATTTATTGTTGTTTAGTTGAATTTTGCTGTAATCAAATTTAAGGTTTTCTCCGTCATTAATCACTACTACCGGATTGTGAATCAGGTGTTGTGCTTTTCTTATTGGAGTTTTTTTCAACTGAATAAAAAAGAACAATCCGGGGCGAACGATATCATGTAATCCTCCCGATTCGCAAACTATGGGTGTTTCAGGCAAATAGGCTGACAGCTTTTCAAAAGCTTCCGGAAGATACTTCGGTTCTACCATAACAAAGAGTACCTGTTTAGCACCGGCTTGTAACATTAGCGAACTGTCTTTGCCCGTAATTTGCTTCTCCTGCAAAATAACGTAGTGTTTATCTTTTATAAGTACATCATCGCTGTTATGCTCGTGAATATGCGAGGTGATTTTTAATCCTGTAACAGGTGACGTTTCAGATAGCATTTCGATTACACGGCAGGCAAAGTAGGTTTTTCCCACATTTCTGCCGTTACCTGCAATTAAAAGCAAGTTCGGATAATCGATTCTGGTATCTTTTTGTACTCGTGTCATTTAATAACCTGAGTCCGACTTTAGATATTAGCCTCAGAAATACAGAGATGTGCAAGATTTGGATTGAAAATATCGCAATAATAGCGGGCTATTTTAAGATATTTTTGGTTCAAAGATTGTACATCTCCGTATTTTCCTTCGGATTTCTCTAATTTTCGCATAAATCGATTCATATTTCTTTGAATTATCCTGATAGTCCTTCATAAATCTGAATCGATTTCTACTAAAAATTAGTTAGAACTGAGGCAGAATTTAAAGTCGAACTCAGGTTAAAATGTCTCAGGGAAGGGAAGGAGCTTCAGTTCGCCCAATGCAAAATCTGCTCGCCTCCTTTCCAATTTATCCCGAGCTTATCGGGATGCGGGAGGACCACCTGTTTCCGGGTAATCCCATCGGCCAAAATTCCATGGTTGAAACTTTAGGAACATCAGCTCGGAGCCGGGACAAATATAGTAAAGAATCTAGATGTATGGATATGATTCGAGCAAAAGTGCTGAAAAGCATTTTTTAACAAGAATAAAAGCTGGAGGTAATCGATAAGATTGGAGATGCAAATTTGGAAGTTGAGAAATATATTCGGGGGCAGATTCACCTAGAGTAAGCCTGCCCCTGAATTATTTAGTCTTCACTAACAACTTCTTCCTCAACAATCGGATTTGTCTTTTCGGAGAAATAAGCCGAAACAATAACAAGGGCTACAACTGCCACTGCAATATAAACACCTGAAGGAATTGGTGCCGCTTCGCCCTGTGCATACGAGTGTAAACCCGACAGGTAATAGTTTACTCCAAAATAGGTCATCAGTACCGAGCTGATGCCTAAAACAGCAGCCACACTCATGGCAAAACTACCACGCATTCCGGGAATGCGGTGCATGTGCGTAATAAAAGTATACACTAAAACCGTTACCAATGCCCAGGTTTCTTTCGGATCCCAACCCCAGTAACGTCCCCAGCTTTCGTTGGCCCAAACGCCACCTAAAAACGAACCCAGCGTAACCATTAATAAGCCAATAATCAAGGCAATCTGAATGATATTAACAAGTTCTTTTATGGTGTGGTTGATTCTGTCGGAATTGCGTTTGTTTCTGAAAATCATTAAAATGAGATTCAGGAAACCAAGCAATGCACTGATTCCCAAAAATCCGTAGCTGGCCGTAATAACTGCCACGTGAACAATTAACCAGTACGATTTTAGAACCGGTACCAGGTTGGTAATTTCAGGGCTCATCCAGCTCATGCCGGCCACCATTAAAGTTAATCCGGCCAAAACTGATGTTAGTGAAAGTGTAATTTCCGAACGTTTGGCAAAGATCAGACCGCCAAGTGCCGTAGCCCAACTAATAAATACCATCGACTCGTAACCGTTACTCCACGGCGCGTGATTCGATATGTACCAGCGAATTGCCAGTCCGGCAGTTTCGGCCAAAAACAGCAGCAGGATAAAGTAAAACGCAAAACTCTTCAGGTAGCGTAATTTAATATTCGGATTAAAAAGGGTGAGCAATTGCAACACCAGAAGAATTAAGCCGGTGAACATGAAAATCTTTGATAATTTCCCAAAGATGTTCAGGTTGTTATAGACCACCTCCATTTTTACTTTCGTTGCCGATGGAATGATCTTGGCTCCAATAGTTTCCTGGTTTTGCTTCAGTTTGCTAAGTAACTGGTTGGCGGTTGCCCAATCGCGAATTTGTACCGATTGAAGATAAGCCGAGACTGTTTGTCGTGCAAATTCAGCTTCCTGGGCGGGAAGTTCCTGCGCTTCGTTAATCGACACCCATTTATGATTATCATCGTTGGGTACAGGGAAAATGGTTAGAAAATCGCCGGAGAAAATGGCCATAAGAATGTTAACGCGTTCGTCAACATTCATAATTTCTTTGTCGAATTTATTGCGGTGGTTACTCTCTTTTGCGTAAGCTGCCTGAACCGCAGAACTAAGTATATATCCGCCCATTTCGCGCGGTCGTACGATTGAATTAAATGAAGTGTATTTTCCATTCATTCCAATTGTTCTGCGCAACTCAGGATTGGCTACTTTAATAACGGCAATATTTTTCCAAAGTTCAGGGTTGGTTTGCATATCCAGAAACACCTCGGTAGGCGACATGCCTTCCCAGCTGGTTTTTTTAGCCACTTTCCGAAGTATTTCGGACGCCAGTGTGGAAACCGGTTCAACACGACCTTTTCTATCCTGAATTAGTAAATGTTCAAACGACTTGGCGTGGTCGCTGTTCAGTGGTGTTGGTGCTGTATCTTGTGCCTGTGCACTAATGCTCAATATCAAGCCTGTTACCAAAACAGCAAACAACTTTTTACGTTTTTCGCGTAGTTTTGCCGATGCTTTCAGCAGGGTTTTAAAACGACTGTTTCGGTTAAATAAAGTCAACACCATGCCGATGGCCATAAGCAGATAACCAAAATAAGTTACCGATGTTCCGGCAGAATCGTGGTTTACCGACAGGATCGTTCCGCGCTCGTCGGTGTCGTACGACGATTGGAAAAAACGATATCCTTTATATTTCAAGATATTATTCATAAAAATGCGGAATGGCATTTCTGTGGCGCCGTCTTTTAAAACAACTTCACTGGCGTACGACGAAGGACTCATAGAACCCGGGTAACGCTCAAGTTGGAAATCGTTAAGCTGAATGGCAAACGGTAGTTTTATAATTCGCGAACCGTATGAAACTGAAACGTTCACTCCGTCGATGGAAGTGGTGTAAAAATCGCCAACTTCGCCGGTGCGGCCATAAACGATCAACTCTTTGCTTGCACCGTTTGTTGAAATTGCAGCTTTAAAAGCATCCGGCGGATTCATTGCCTGCGTTGGTTTTTGGTAAGCCAATTGAACCGAGGCATTTGGAAGAAACTGCTTAACAGCAAAGGTGAGATTTTTATACGTGTAAGCTTTTTGTGTGTCCACCAATTTTGGGGTATTTGGCGCAATCAACTCACCGGTTTCGCTCATCATTCCCGACGCCTGAACGGTGTCGTTAGCCGAAATGTAAAGGTTGCCATCTTTTAAATTCAGTGTAACATCGGTATCTGTATTGTTGCCAAAACCAAGTGTTACACCATTTAAATTCTTTGTATTATCGTTTCTAAGCGTAAAGTCTTTTCGCGAAGAACCATTTACAACGGTAATCAGCGAAACAATTGGTTCTCCGGTAGGATTGAGAACAATGTTTTCAACTGCCGACGGCATAAAATGCTGATTGTTAATATGGATTGTTTTTCCTTTAAAATGGATCTTTTCAGAAAAACGGTTTGCCGTGTAGGGCGAGAATTTTACTTCGCTTGATTCTTCAACCGTTTCAGTTCCATCAGTAACCTTAACCGTTACATACGATGCTTCGGAAATAATAAAATCCGACGAGCTATTTTCACGAATATGCATATTCCCTTCATATCCGTAATAACGCGTAATCATTGCTCCCACACCGATAACGATAAAGGAAATATGAAAAAGCAGAATCGTCCATTTTTTCCGTGCAATAAGTTTGTATTTGAAAACACTGCCTACAATGTTGATGCAGAGTATAAATAACAAGATTTCGAACCACCTGGAATTGTAAATGAGAATTTTTGCAGTAGTGGTGCCATAATCGTTCTCGATAAAGGTGGCGTAACCAATGGCTATTGCAAAAATTACTACCAGGATTCCGGTAAAAAACATGGAAAAAAGGAATGAGCTTAGCTTCTTCATAATTAGTAGTTGTCTGAATAAAAACACTAAAAAAATTCCTTTGTTTGCAAACAAAGGAATTTTTCACAAAACAATAGTTTAAAAAATATTAGTTTGTTGTTGGATCGTCGTGAGCAATTACTTTCACAAATTCGTCGAAATTCCATGCTTTTTTAGGAGCAACGTGGCCTTCTGGTTTATCACCTAAATGGCAAACTTTACATGTCTCTTCTGTTGGTTCGATCATACCTTTAGAAAGTGCCATTTTTTTGTTTTTCATAATTGCAGCCGATTTGTAGTGGCTACCAGGTCCGTGACATGATTCGCACGAGACTCCTTCGTCAGCTTTAAGACCGGCAAGCGATCCTTTATCTACCGAACCGGCAGTTGAGTGACATTTTAAACAAGTTTCATTGGTTTTGTCAGCACCTTCCAGCGCATCCATTGCTTTGGCGTGTGGACCGGCTTCCCAAACTTTAAACTGCTCGCCTTTGTCGGGCTTGTTATGGCACATTTTACATTTAGCTGCACCAATGTACTTGTAGTTTTGTGCGGTCGCTGCGGTGCTGAATATAATCGCAAGACCTAATAGAAACATTAATTTTCTGAAGTTCATAATTCTCGTATTAAAATTTATATTACTCGTTATTTGTTAGAAGCTTATTATAAAAATACTAAATATTGTGCCAAAATCTAATATAATGCTTTATGACACATTGAGCACATCTCCGTTTTCCATGCTTCGGCAATATCAACAGGGTGCTGGAAATCCAAAGCTTCGAAAGCGGTAGAATATTGCATACTGTCCTGAGTTCCCTGAGCTATAATGTTGTGGCACAGCGAACAATCTTTTGAAATCGTTCTGTTCTCTGTTGTTGCGTGGCGATCGTTATGGCAACGGTAACATCCGTCTGATTCCATATGGCCAATGTTATTTGGATATTCTTTCCAACTGGCTTTCATATACGGGAAGATGTTGTTTGAATAATCGTCCTGAATGGTGGCTATTGCCTGATCGATTTCTGCTTTTTTAGTTTCGTAAATATCCGGATAACCGCTTTCGAACCAATCGGTAACCTGGTCTTTTATGGCAATCATTGCTGTGTCTTTATTCGGATAATCCTGGTAAAGTGCCATCATGGCCGCCAGTTTTATGGCGGGTAGTTCGGTTGATATTTTACCTTCTGCCATCGACTGGTCGATAAAGTTTTGCGGCGCGTTGTAATTGTGCGATGGCCTGTTGTGGCAGTCTAAACAATCCATTACCCGTGTTTCTAACGAATCGAGCTGTTCTTGAGGAACCATACTCATCTCATCGGTATAAATGTATTCTTCTCCGGTTTTTGTATTTGTATATTTTACCCACGGAATGATCTGACGTTTGTCGTCAAGGGCTTTGTACTCAATTTTAACCTCCGGGCTAATGTGCTGGTGAATACCTTTAATAACACCCTTAGGAGTTACCTGAGTACTTGTTTTTACCTGCAAATGAATGATACGTTCTGTATTCTCTTCGTCGGTTAAGAATGAATGTTTCTCGCGCATTTTATTATCGTAGAATTTCTCGGGCCAATGACACTCTTCGCAGGTTTCGCGTGCCGGGCGCAGATTGGCAATTGGGGTAGGAATAGGTTGTGGATATTTATTTGCCAAAACCGAATATACCTGGTATAAACCCGAAAGTTTACTTTTAACATACCAGCTGGCTCCTGAACCAACGTGGCACTCCACACAGGCAACACGCTCGTGCGACGAACCGTGATAGGTAACATATTCCGGCTCCATTACTTCGTGGCATAATTTTCCGCAAAATTCTACCGATTCGGTGTAGTGAAAAGCTTCGTAACTTCCTACCGAAGAAATTATGAGTAGGAAAATTGTTCCTATGATAAAAATTGTACTGGCATTACGGGTAGCCAGATTATTAAAATCGAGAATTGGCCAGTTTAAACGTTTGCCTTCTTTTTCAGCCAATCGTGCTTTTTTACGGTAAATTCGCATTCCGATTGGGATCATGAGCAATCCAACGACCAAAAATACCGGAAGTACAATAAAGATGATTAAACCAATATATTGACCACCAAATCCGAAAGCCAGATTCAATAAAAACAAAGCCAGGATACTAGCCAGATTGAATACAGCTATAACTGCTCCGGTAATCGATATCCAGTTTCTTATGGAAGACGGTAATTTCATAATTTTTCGTTTATTGGTTTGATGTAAAATCAACTGATCCAAGATTATAATTTTCCTTTAATTATTCAAGGTCAGGTACTTATTTATAAGTTGTCTATATACTTCTCTCTGTTTTGAAACTATGTTCTGAACATAAAATCTCAATATTTCTAGAAATTTATATATGTGTCATATTTACTGTTTGTTATGCTAATATTGTACTGACTTCGATTGTCAAAAATTGTATTTTCGTATTTTCGTATTTTTGCCGTTTAATGGAAAATTAAAGAGTAAATTATCAGTAATATCATGATTACGCCGGCGAAAAGTGCGGTGAATCCAAATATTTTTATCGTTCTCATCTGTTCTTTTGTAAACTCTTTTTCAACGCGCACGTCATCAATTTTTCCTGATTTTACGAGTTGCTCATATTCGTGTGGACGATCTTTTTTGTATTCTTCTTCCAAAACATAACCGGTAAAAATTACGGTGTCCATTGGGAAGGATTCCGGACGCAGGTGGGTATTGAAAAAGTGAATCGTAAAAATAAATCCCACGGCCAATAAAGCTTCGTCGCTATGAATGATTTGCGCCACATTAATGAGCCAGCCGGGTAGGAATTTGGTGAAGAATTCGGGGAACCACAGCATTAATCCGGTTGAGCCGATCACCAGCACTCCCCAGAACACAGCAAAGTAGTCGAATTTTTCCCAGTAGGTCCATCTTCCGTATTCAGGCCGCGGACCAACTCCGATAAACCATTTTATAGAAGCCCAAAAATCGCGAATGTCTTTCCGGTTAAACATCAGTGAGTTACTGCTGAATATAAATTTACTGACTTTAATTCCTTTTTTGAATTTTACTTTTAACAGCGCTACCACATGAAAAACAAAATATCCGAAAGTAACCAGGGCTGCCGTTCTATGAATAAAACCGGCAACGTGGGCACCGCCAATAACTTCGGCCAGGAATTTTGCCCAATCCATATAGGCAAATTTCAGAATCATTCCGGTAAGGGCCAGCATGATAAAACTAATGATTACAAAAATATGAGTAATCCTGTTTTTTTTCTGGAAACGCCTGATGTACATCTGTTTGCCAACCGGTTTTGGCTCTTTTCGTTTGTTGATCATGGCACCCAGCGAACGTGGTATCCACAACAACGTATGCAACCCAAAGAAGGCGAATACACTTAAAAGTAATCCGGTCATAGCCCAGAAAGTGTAATAGAGCCATGGGAAATTGCTTTTGTCGTAGTGGGTGGCGTGTGTCAGGTAGCCGGTAAATTTCATGTTCGCATCGGTATGGCACTTCGAACATGTCTCGACAATATTTCTTGGACTAATTGTTGATTTTGGATTGTCCATCCGGTAAATATTGTGGGCACCATGGCAGTCGGAACAACGCGCTGCATCAAGGTAACCCAGCTGGTATACTTTTCCATGATAGGTTTCCAGGTAAGTTTCGGCCAAATCTTCGTGGCACTGTCCGCATTGCGAGCTAATTTCCGACATAAATTTACTTTCATGTACTTCGGAAATATTGTGGGCTGAGTGACAGGTTTCGCAGGTTGGGAATTTCAGCTCTTCGGTGTTAGCGCTAATTCCGTGCTCGCTGTCCATGTACTGGTCGTATATTCCTTTGTGGCAATTTCCACATGTTTTTGCCAGGTTTGCCGGGTTTACCGACGAACGCTCATCTTCTTCTTTCAGCATAAAGTGTGTGGTGTGGCAATCGGTACAAATTGCGGCTGCCAACAATCCTTTTTCTTCCAGGCTTCGTCCGTGAACGCTGGTTGAATAATCGTAATATGCATTGGTCTCCTTTAGATTTGTTCCTTCAACTGCCTGTCCATTCTCTTTATGACATTCGCCGCAAAGTTTTGGTACTTCTGAGCGAAAGGTTGGCGAATTTTCATTCTCGGAAGGAATAACATGGTGCGACCCGTGACAATCGGTACAATAAGGCGCATTTTCGTGTTTGGCGAAATAGGCTTTTCCGTGTCCGCTCTGGAAATAAATATCCGACTCTTCGGCGTGGCAACTCGAGCAATCCACCTTGTCGGAAGTTTCGCAGGGGCGGGCAATATTGGCTGTTACGTCCGAGTGACATTTCACACAAGTGATGTTATTGTGTGCAGAATTAACAAATTCATTTACATCAACATAAAGCGAAACCTGTTCTTCATCCACTACTTTATGAATGTCCGGTTGCTCGTGGCATTTTAAACAGGTTTTATCCGAAATATTTTCGATAATATTTTTCAGCTCAACTTTGTGCGGCGGGTGGCAGTCGGTACATGCCGGAATCGCCCCAGGACTTTTCTCCCAAAGTTCCTTGTTGATTATTTTAATGTGTACATCTTCAATTCGTGCATGGCATTGCATACAGGTTGCTGCAATGTTTTTCTCCGAAATACTGGAGTTCATGTTGGTGTGGGGGAGAATAAGGTGGTTGCCGTGGCAATTGTTACAGGTGGCAGTAACCACCAAACCACTGCCAAATAATCCTTTCCCGTGTATGCCCTGCGTGTAATTTTCAACAATGTTGTGCTCGCCAATATTATAGGCTCGTGCAACCGGCGCTCCTTCACGGTGGCAGGTTCCGCACAAAATCGGAATGTTCATTTTATAGGTACGCGATT